>NZ_JAEEAP010000802.1 GCF_016103465.1 Streptomyces sabulosicollis | reverse complement strand
TACGCGCCGTGAACGCCCCAGGCATGCCGCAACCGTTCGGCCGAGGCCGCCACGTCCGCAGGTTCCTGCCCCGGCGCCAACCGCAACCGGACCCGCAGCCCGGTCGACGTAGGCCGGATGAGCCCCCGGCGCGGAGGCACCGGCCGCACCTCCCGATGCGTGAACGCCTGCACCGCCCAGGCCCGCAGCCGCGACGGCGGAACGGTAAGCCCACACGCATCCATCACCGACCCGTACGACCCCAACAGCCGCGCCGTAGAGATAGGCACCCCGACCGTGGACCAGTAGGCGGCCGGGTGCCGAGCCCGGAGGTAGGCGGCCCCGCCGACCATTCCGGCGACCGGACCACCCACCTCCATCAGCGTCATCACATCAGCCATCAGGCTCAGGCCCCCGCACCCACCGATATGGCGGCCGGGGCGATGGCCTCGGCCCGGAAGGCGATCCCGTGCCGCTGCTGCCCGTTGAACACCGACTCCCAGGGCCGGGCGATCAGACCGATCAGCGTGACCGGCGCACCGAGCGCCAGCCCCTCCGTCACCCCGCTCTCCGGCACGGTGACCTGAAGCAGCGAGGACTCCCCGCCGTCGATGTAGACGACGCCAAGCCGCATCAGCGCTTCACCGCTCTGCGCGTCCTTGGCGATCTCGCCGGTCTGCCGGTCCTTCACCTTCGGCTCCGGCGCCTCAGTCAGCAGGACGGTGGCACTGGAGGTCTCAACTCGGATGGAACGCAACTACTTCTCCTAATCTCGCATCCAACCCACCTACTTGTATAGATGAGTTGCAGCCTTCGAATCCGAACGAGCGGGAACGGGGACCACCATGCCACACAGCTCGCCCACTCGTCTATACGAGTATGCATCTTCGTGTGTACGAGTCAGAAGAAGCAGCCCGGGGCCACCACGCCCCGGCCATGCGTCAGTTGGCAGGTAGCTGGTAGGCGAGGACGTACGCGTCGGCGGCCATCACGGTGTCGCACACCTCCACCGCCCGCCCCTCGGCGTCGTAGGCAGTCCGGACCAGATGGATCACCGGCACACCGGAGGCGAGCTGGAGCGTGCGTACCTCGGCAGGGGAGGGCATCCGGGCCCGGATCTCCTCATCGAAGTGATCCAGGCGGTGCCCCATCTCCTCCAGCCGGGCATAGATCCCACCAGGACCAGGGTTCGGCTGCGCGATCGGAGTATTCCGCGCAAGATCCAGCGGCAGATACGACGTGGCGAACTCCACCGGGCGCCCATCCAGCAGATACCGCCGCCGCCGAGCCAGCACCTTACGAGGCGAACCCAGCCGAGCCGAGATGTCCTGCGACGGTCGCTCCTCCTTCACCTCGAGGTTGTCCACCTCCGGGCGACTGCCCGCCGCTTCCGCCTCCACGGTGAAGGCGGCCTTCCCCTGATCTCGATGCCGCCGCGCGAACCGGTCTGAAGCCAGCCGCCGCACAGGCGGCCGGGGCCGCACGAAGACCCCCTTGCCATGCTCAGACACAGCTAGCCCCTCTTGCTGGAGCAGCGACAAAGCGTTGCGCACCGTCATCCGGGACACCCCGAAGTGGTCGACCAGCTCAGTCTCGGAGGGCAGCTTGTCACCCTCCCGGAAGCGGCCCTTGTCGATCGCCTCCCGCAGCGCATCGGCGATCTGCCGGAACACCGCCCGGTCGCTCGTCGGGTCCAATACACCCAAGACGGAAGTCAGAGAAGCCATTCGCACATACTCCTTTAGGTATCTAGACGAGCGGCTGACCGGGATTGCTACGGTGGAGAGCCTAGCCAGCCGAGAGGGCCGAGGAACGTGAGCACTGAGCGCCCGCACTCCGTGAGCGTCGCCGGAGTCATCGTCGACGACGCGGGCCGTGCGTTGCTGATCAAGCGACGCGACAACGGTAAGTGGGAACCGCCCGGCGGCGTGCTCGAACGCGGGGAAACCATCCCGGACGCCTTGCAACGGGAAGTCCTCGAAGAGACCGGCATCAAGATCGCGCTTCCCGCGACCCTCACCGGCGTCTACAAGAACATGACCGGCCTGATCGTCTCCATGGTCTTCCGCTGCCAGGCCATCGACGGCACCCCGACCACCGGAGCGGAAACCCGCGCCCTGCGCTGGGCCACCCGCGACGAGATCACCGAGCTCGCCGACGAGGCATACGCCATCCGCGTCCTGGACGCGCTCGACAACACCAGCCCGCCGGCCATCCGCGCCCACGACGGCGTACGACTCATCTAGCACGCACCCACGACCCATAGCCCCTACCAGCATGAAGGAACT
>NZ_JAEEAP010000801.1 GCF_016103465.1 Streptomyces sabulosicollis | reverse complement strand
CAGCGTCAGATGTTTATAAGAGACAGCCTCCTCTCCCCGCCTCTCGACAAGGGCCGCCCATGCAGCACTCCAACGCGGTGAACCGGCTGGACAGACTCCCCATCTCCCGGTTCCACAAGATCACCTTGCTGGCCGTCTCGTTCGCCTACTTCTTCGAGTTCGCGGACATCAACACCTTCGCCACCACCGCTCCCCAGCTCATCGACCTCTGGGGCATCACGGTCGACCAGATCGCCTATGTGACCTCCCTGTCGTTCGTCGGCATGTTCATCGGCTCCGTGGTCGCGAGCACCCTCGCCGACCGCTGGGGCCGCAAGAGGGCGCTCATCCAGACCACGCTGTGTTTCGGGGTCTTCTCGCTGGCCTCCGCCTTCTCCTGGGACGTCGTCTCGCTGGGCGTCTTCCGGGTGCTGACCTCGGCGGGGCTGTCCGCGATGACCGTCGTGGCGGTGATCTACGTCAACGAGATGTACCCGTCCGCCGTACGCGGCAAGTACCAGGCGTACGCGATCGTCATCGGCATCTGCGGCACCCCGGCCACCAACCTCATCGCCAGCGCCGTCGTACCGCTCAGCGACTGGTCCTGGCGGCTGGTCTATCTGTGGGGCTCGCTCGGCCTCCTCTTCGTCCTCTTCACCCGGCACCTGAAGGAGTCCCCCCGCTGGCACGAGAGCCGGGGCGAGTACGAGGCGGCGGAGGCGGTCCTCGGCGAGATCGAGGCCCGGGTCGCCGCCGAGAAGGGCCCGCTCGCCGAGCCCGCGCCGCCGATCGACGAGACCCGCCCCGCCAAGGCGTCGCCCCGCCTCCTGCTGCGGCGGAAGTACCTCGGGCCGACCCTGCTGCTCACCGTCCTGTGGGTGACCCAGACCATCGGCTTCTTCGGCTACTCGAGCTGGGCGCCGACCCTGCTGGCCAAGGAGGGCTTCAGCGTCGAGAAGTCGGTCTTCTACGTGGCGCTCACCACCGTGGGCGCGCCGCTCGGCTCCTTCCTGGCCTCCCTGGTCACCGACCGGTTCGAGCGCAAATGGTGTCTGGTGGTCTTCGGCGCGGTGATCGCGCTGTGCGGTCTGCTGTACGGGCTGACCTTCAACCCGGCCCTGATCGTGGTCTTCGGCTTCCTGGTGAATCTCTTCGAGCGCGGCTACACGGCCCTGGGGTACGCCTACTCCCCCGAGCTGTTCGACACCCGCGGCCGGTCGCTGGGGACGGGCGTCTCCTACGGGCTCGGCCGGCTCTCCAACGCCGCGGGGCCGCTGATCATCGCGGCCCTCTACCACCGCACCGGCTATCAGAGCGTCTTCTTCTTCATCGCGGGCACCTGGCTCGTGGGCGCCCTCGTGCTGGCGGTCTTCGGCCCCCGGACCCGCCCGGCCCGTACGGCGGCGGCGGAACGGCCGCGCGCGGTCGTCTGATCGGCGGCACCGGCCGACGGCGGGCCGGGGGCCGGACGGGTGGTGAGGCCGGCGGTCACGCGGGGGTCACGCGGACGAAAGGATGCGTCACACTGGTGTTCCGTGACCAGCCAACCGCCTTCCGCCCGTGTCGTCCTGCTCTCCGGCCCCTCGGGTTCGGGCAAGTCCTCCCTCGCCGCCCGCACCGGGCTGCCCGTGCTCAACCTCGACGACTTCTACAAGGAGGGCGGCGACCCGACGCTCCCCCAACTCCCGGACGGCGGGGGCGCCGACTGGGACTCACCGCTGTCCTGGAACGCGGACGCGGCGGTCGCGGCGATCGAGGAGCTGTGCCGTACGTCCGTGACGACCGTGCCGCTGTACGACATCGCCACCAGCGCCCGCGTCGGCGAGGTGGCGCTGGACATCGGGCGAGCGCCGGTGTTCATCGCCGAGGGGGTCTTCGCCGCCGACATCGTCGGGCGGTGTGCCGATCTCGGAATGCTCGCGGACGCGATCTGCCTGCGCGGCCGCCCGTCCACCACCTTCCGGCGCAGGCTGCTGCGCGATCTGCGGGAGGGCCGTAAGCCCCCGCTCTATCTGCTGCGGCGCGGCGTGCGGCTGATGCGCGCGGAGCGCGGGATCGTGGCCCGGCAGACGGCACTGGGCGCGTACGCGTGCGGCAAGGAGGTGGCGCTGGGCCGGATAGCGGCCGCGGCGGCGGGAGGGCGGGTCCCCGCCTCCGGCCAGAAGGCGTCCGTATAGCCGCGCGGCCCTACGCCCGAAAAGGGTGCGCCCAAAAGGTGCGAGGCCGGACATCCCCCCTCGGCTGTCCGGCCTCGCACCTGTTTCCCCCGTGCTCCCCCGATTTCCCGCTCCCCCCGTT
>NZ_JAEEAP010000800.1 GCF_016103465.1 Streptomyces sabulosicollis | reverse complement strand
GTCCAGCCCTGCTGCTGCCCGTACGGCTGCCCCTCGGGCGGCGGCGGGGCGCCGAACTCGGCCCGCGGCGGCAGTTCCCCCCGTGGCGGCGGGGCACCGAACTCGCCCTGGGGCGGCAGTTCCTCCCGCGGCGGTGGTTCCGGAGCGCTCTGCGGCCCCCAAGGCTGCCCCCATGCCTGCCCCCCGGCCGGGGCCCCCTGTTGGGCGTCCGAGGGCCTGTAGTCCCCCTGGGCAGGCAGCACAACCCCCTCGCGCACAGGCTGCGCGGGCGGGACCGCGGGAAGCCGCGGCTCATTCCCCTGACCGCTCTGCGTCACCGGGACTCCTTGGTTATACGGAACGACGGAATCGTCGGGTCACGCTACCGGTTCCCCAGCGGGCTCGGTGCCCATGAGCCCATCGGGACGGAGAGAGACTGGTCACCGCGACATGGGGCACATCACCACGATCGGGGGCGATATGAACCCCATCCGTACCCGCAGTAAACACAACGCAACACACTCCACAACGCACACTCCTCATCCCACGCGCATCAGCCACCACAACACAACGCACCCGTAGCACCCGCACCGCACAACGCCCCACAACGCCCCACAACGCCCCCGCGCCGAGCGGAGATCTCAGGCCACCTGCACCTGCAGCCGCGCCCCGAACTCCCGCACCACCGGCTCGTCCCGGTACGGCTCCAGGCGCTGCTGGAAGTCGTCCAGGTACTCCGCGCCCCGGTTGGACCGCAGCGTGCCCAGCAAATCCACCGCCTGGGTGCCCACATGGCACGCCTGCTCCACCTCGCGCTGCTGCACATGCGCGGTGGCCAGCAGCAGCAGCCCGATCGCCCGCCGCCGCACCCGCCCCTCCGGGTGCCCCTCCAGAGCCTCCTCGGCGCGCCGCCGGGCCTGCTCGGCCTGGCCCAGGTCCCGGTGACAGTGGGCCAGCTCGTCGGCGAGATAGGCGTGGTCGAAGTGGCGGATCCAGATGGGTTCGTCGCCCGTGACGGAGCCCGAACCGCTGCCGACCGCCCGCTCCATCGCGTCCAGCGCCCGCCCGGCGGCGGACTGGCAGGCCCGCGCGTCCCCCATCAGGGCGTGGCCGCGCGCCTCGGCCGCCAGGAACATCGATTCGGCACGCGGCGGCACCTGCCCCCGCGCCCCCTCCTGCGCGGCCTTCGCCAACTGGGCGATCTCCCGGGGATTGCCCAGCTGGGCGGCGAGATGGCTCATGCTGGCGGCGAGCACATAGCCGCCGTAGCCCCGGTCCCCGGCGGCCTGGGCGAGCCGCAGCGCCTGGATGTAATAGCGCTGGGCGAGACCGGACTGACCGGTGTCGACGGCCATATAGCCCGCCAGCTCCGTCAACCGCGCGACGGCCGCGAACAGTTCGCGCCCCACCGCCTCGGTGTACGAGCCCGCCAGCAGCCCGGAGACCACGCTGTTCAGATAGTGGACGACGACGGGGCGCACATGGCCGCTGCCGTAGCGGTGGTCCAGGTCGACGAGGGCGTCCGTCGTGGCCCGCACCGCCGCGACGTCGGACCGCCCCACCCGGGCGCCCGCGGTGCGCGCCACCTGGGTGTCCGCACCGGTGATCAGCCAGTCGCGGCTGGGCTCGACCAGCGCGGAGGCGGCGACCGTCGAGCCGCTGAGGAAGTCGCGGCGCCCCACATCGCTGCGCCACAACTCGCAGACCTGCTCTATCGCGCCGAGGACGGTGGGCGAGAACTGCAGACCGACGCCGGAGGCGAGGTTCTTGCCGTTGGCCATGCCGATCTCGTCGATCGTGACCGTACGGCCCAGCTTGCGGCCGAGCGCCTCGGCGATGACGCCGGGCGCGCGCCCCCGGGGCTGCTGGCCGCGCAGCCAACGGGCCACCGACGTCTTGTCGTACCGCAGATCGAGACCGTGCTCGGCGCCGCACATGTTGACCCTGCGCGCCAATCCGGCGTTGGAGCAGCCGGCTTCCTGGATGAGCGCCTGCAGCCGTTCGTTCGGCTGCCGCGCCACAAGCGGCCTAGCGGCCATGGCATTACCCCCAGTGACTGCTTGCGTTCTCGGCGTATCCGTCCCTGTTGCTGAGTGATGCCCCGCAGATATCGCAGGTATACGGCGAATGCGGAACTTGCCCGTATTGACCGCATCGTTCGCGTACGGCGCCGATCCGAGTCCGGGACCGCCCTCCCCCTGGCGCTGCGGCATGGCCGCCGGACACTCGCACGCCCGTCACGCATGGTGGCTACCCGCTTACACAGCCGCAACCCCGCACGCGCCCCCGCCCGTGCACC
>NZ_JAEEAP010000007.1 GCF_016103465.1 Streptomyces sabulosicollis | reverse complement strand
CGCCCCTGACCCGCCCGACCATCAGAGAGGACCATGGAAACCATGACTCCCATGACCGACCTTCTGTTCACCGCCACACGAATGGTGACCGAGACCCGGTTTGCCTCGCCATCCATGCTCGTCCGCCGCCTCAAGACGGAGCACGGCGTGCGCATCACCTTCGACACCGCCCGCAACCTTCTCGACCAGATGCACGACGCTGGCATCGTCGGGCCCGAGAAGGGCTCACTCGCCCGCGACATCGTCATGGACGACAACGAGGCGACCCAAGCGCTGAAGAGCAGGTGGGGAGGCGACTGGACTCATCCCAGGGTCACCTGACCTACCCCGCCCCACCCGTCTCGGCCCCGCTCGGATCCCGGGCGGGGCCTACTCGTGGGCGGGGGCGCCCTCAACTTCGCGATACAGCTTGACGCTGTACAGCGTGAGGCTGTACCTTCGGGGTGTCGCAACAAGGGGGGCCACGATGAACACCACAACCGCCGCCGCACAGGCCGGAGTCACCATCCCGACCATCCGCACCTGGTGCCGCCGAGGCGTCATCGCCGCCATCAAAACGGCAGGCCGCTGGATCGTGGACGCCGCCTCCCTCGCCCACCGCATCGCCATCGGCGCCATGCGCACCATCCGCCAGGAGGTCGCCATCAACACCCCCAACCACGCCGCACTCGCCGCCGAAGCCCGCGAACTCGCCACCCGCCTCACCCCCAAGCGCGGCTGCCACCCCGCCGACCGGAAAGGCGGAGTACGCGACCGCGCCAGCGGCACCCTCCGAGCCCGGGGCCACGCCGAGCACGCCGCCGCGCTCTTCGACCTCACCGACAAAGCCACCAACCCCGGCCACCCCGACCACGAGTGGGCCGTGGACCTGCTGAACTTCCACGCCACACGCGCTGGCTACACCACCTTCGATCCCGCCGCCGACGGCTACGACCTCGCCTTCGCCGAACTCGACAATGCCTGCACCGCAGCCGCGAACATCAGGAGCATTGGGTGACCATCGTCAACATCCGCCTACGCGACGACGCCACAGGCTACGAGCCCACCCCCGACGGGGAAGGCGCAATCCCCATCACCGTCGGGGGCTACCACGAGGACGTCGACCTCGACCAGCTCACCCCCCGGGCCCGCACCCTGGCCGAGGCCATCGCGCAACGCCCATCCCGTAGCGCGGGAGACATCTGGGTCGAGCACGAGAAGCCCATCCGGGAGAGCATCGCCGACTGGAGCAACTGGTACACCGAGGAAGAGGCCAGCCAGCCGGAGCGGCGACCCTGGCGCGGCTGGGCCGCATTCCCCGCCACATCCAGCATGACCGCGATCGAATACCTGGAGCGGGAAGCCCAGAAGATCCCGGCCAACTGGCACGTCCTCGGCGCCACCCCGCAGACCCCGGTGCCGTCGAAGGACGAGGGCGCGGCCGACCGGTACCTCACCCGCGACCAGGTACTGGCGTACATGCGGGCCAGGGGACGGGACATCTCCGTGTCCACGTGGAGCGCATACACCTCGAAGAAGCGGCGGCAGGCACCCCCGCCGGACCACCATGTCGGGCGCACCCCACAGTGGAAGCCCGAGACCATCGACTCGTTCCTCGCGGGTACTTGGAAAGGCGCTACGACCGACCCTGCCGGATGACATACTTCCGCCATTGGCCCCGCCCATGCGGGGATGATCCGCTTCTCCGTCTCCATCAGACGGTAGGCCCCGCAGTGGCGGGGATAAGGCCCCCTCTGGCAGGGGGCCTTTCGCTGTCCCCAGTGGCCCTACTCCCGCCCGGCGCCGTGCGGCTGCGGTCCGGGAACCTGGGCGCGGGCCATCCACCGATCCCGGCCCAACGCCAACGACGGGCGGCCCAACGGCTCCAGACCGAACACCTCACACACCCGCCGGTGCCACGCCAGAGCCTCAGCCTCAGACTCCGTCAACACCACCACCGTCACCGCCATACGGCCAGTGTGGCGGGGATCGTGGGGGAGTGGCGGGCAAAACACGCAATCGGGGGCGGCACCTCCGCACAAGGTGCCGCCCGCCGTTCACCCTCTCGGATTGTGGCCACAGAGCTCCCGAGGGCAACACCAGCCGAGTGTCCCCGGCTGATCCAGCTCCTCGCCGAGATCGGGGGTTGGCGTCCATGTCGGCTTGTAGCGGTGCCCGCACGCCGGGCAGGTGATGGATCGGATGTGACGGTACTCGGTTCTCGTGCAACTCTGCACGTATCGATCGGTCATAGCCCTGACGGTGGCACGGATCCGCGCGGGCATTGCCCCCGGCCGCCCTCGACGGCCATCGACCGGGGCCTGTCGGCACAGGTGTGCACAATTAGCCACAGAGCCACCCCCGCACCTCGAACCACCGCACCGAGGAGCCACCGTGCACGACGCCGCCGACGAATACACCTGGCCCACCTGCGCCGCCTGTAGCCGCGACCTATGGGAGACCGAGGCTGGTCGCCGAACCTGCCGCCTCTGTGAGACTCGCACGGCAGAACGGCTCGCCGCATTCCCTGGCCTATTTCAGCAGATCAACTCGTCGGCCGCGCTTATGCGCGGCGCCCGCCGAGGCGGCGCACCCACCTCCGGCTCCCGCACACCGCCCATCCCACCCCGCCTCGAAGTCCTCTCACTGGCTGCTGCCGGGGGAGTCGCCACCCGACTCCGGGACATCGAAGACTCGTGGCGCAAGACGCTCGGCTGGACCATCGCACCATGGCGCGGAAGCCCCGGCCAGGCGGTACCGGAGCACGTGCGGTTCCTCGTCAACAATCTACCCTGGGCCTGCGACGCCTACGACTCTGTCGGCCAGGACGTCGAAGAGATTCGTCGGCTCCACGCCGAATGCACCCAAGCTCTCAGCCACGACCGGAAACCCGGCAGGGTCAACGTCGGCCACTGCCCCACCATCATCGACGACCAGCCCTGCGGGGCGCAGCTCACCGCCTCCGCCGCCAACAGTCGCATACGGTGCGGCATCTGCGGGGCACAGTGGGACGACATGTGGGGCTGGCGAGAGCTCCGACGCACACAAGAAGCCGTGGCGGCGGGGGAGAGGAAAGCGGCATGAGCAACAGCCTCCCGCCGTTCTCCGGCGACGACGCCACCTGCGTCAAGTGCGGCAACGAAGGCGCAAGCACCCAATACCTCGCCCACGGCCGATGCCTCCACGGCCCCAACCCCGCCATCGTCGGCTGGCACCCCAACGAGCGACTGCACCGCGAATGCCTGCGCCGCGGCCACCAATGGGACGAAGCCACCATCGGCACCACAGGCGCACAAGACGTCGAGACCTACGCCAACGGAGGCGGCAATGCCTGAACTGACCGTCACCCGCACCCACGACGCCACCGGAAGCCACATCGAACCGCCACTTGACCAATCCTGGGACGAGCCCACCAAGCTCGCCTGGCACGCCGCCGTCATCGCCCACGACACCGGCATCACCGTCCAGGTGCACCACCACAGCAACGACCGCTACGGGATCTGCATCGGCGACATGAGCGCGGGCGGGCAGACCATCGTCGGCGGCCACACCTACCAATCGGCGTGGGAGTTCGTGGGCGCCGTCGGCATCGGAGCCGAAGCCGTCATACGAGTACGAGGCGAGCAGCCATGACCGACGAGGACGACGACGCTCCGGTTCAGCCCGCCTCCACCAGCCTGCCCATCGTCACCGCCCGCGACGGACAGCCATACCTTGGTTGCGACGCCGTCGTGGCCTTCCTCCGGGCCATCGCCGAATCCTGCCGCACCCTCGCCGACGAAGCCGAATGCGGACTCGACAGCGCAGCCGCCGCCATCGACTACGAAGCCGATGCGCTCGAATGCCGGGCCATCGCACACACCACCGGAGCCACACCGTGACGGACATCGCCGACTTCCTCCGGGCCCGATACGCCGAGCGGCGCGCCATCGCCGAAGCCGCCAGCCCCGGCCCCTGGCACGCCAACGACGAACACGACGAGGTCCTGGCGGTCGACGGCATCACCGTCACGGAAGGCTTCGCCCTCACCGGGCACCAGCTCCGGGCCACCGTCGACCACATCGCCATCAACAATCCAGCAGACGTCCTCGCCGACATCGACGCCAAGCTCGCCCTCGTGGACGAACTGGAAGCCGCCGATCCGGAAGCGGGCTACATCACCGCCACCTTCACCGCACAAGACGCACTCCGCCTCCTCGCCCAGCCGTTCGCCGGACACCCCGACCACAAAGGCGAGGAATGGGCGCCATGAGCGTTGGAAACCGCTGGTTGGGGTTGACAAACCGCGATCACCGAAGTCATGATCTGCTCAGATAGCAGAACTTCGCGCTGAGGCCACCCAAACACAGGGTGGCCTTCGTCGTTTCAGGAGGTGACCATGGCCTCCACGCTCGCGCTCGCCACCGCTACGGACGTCGCCTACTGGACAGGCCGCCCCATCGGAACCATCTGGCGATGGGCATCCGAAGGACGCATCACCGTCCACGGCCACGGCAAGAACGCCCGCTACAACCTCATGGAAATCGACCCCGCCACCAGGGACGAAAACGGCAACGTCACCGCCCCCACACCCGCACCGCCCCTCCCCGGCCGCGTCCGCATCGACGCCGCCGCCTAACGACTCCTCGCGGGCCGGTCGAGCGACCGGGGTGGTGAGCTCCCGCCCTCGAGGAACAACGCCTGCTCTGCGGGGGCAGGCCGGGAAGCCCGCAACCCCCATGCCGCTTCCCCGTCCGCCCGACCGACTCGTCACGGCCGGGCGGACCCATACGCACCCGCTGCCCGGAGGATCGCGACCGGGCAGCGGGCCCCAGCCGGCACCACTAAGGAGGCCAGCGCCATGGCCGACGACCTGCTCGTCATCATCCCCACCCGCGGCCGACCCCAGGCCGTGCCCGAGATCGTGCGCGCGTGGGACGACACCGCGGCCACCGCTGACGTGCTGTTCTGTGTGGACACCGATGACTCGGAGCTGGCCGCATACAAGCAGCACGCCGCCGAGATGAAGGGCGACAGGCGGGTCAGGTTCGTGTTCGGCAAGCGGCGAAGGCTGTGCGGCACCCTCAACCAGCAGGCGGTCAAAGCGGCGAAGAGCTACCGGTTCCTCGGCTTCATGGGTGACGACCACCGGCCTCGCCCGGCCGCCATGCCGTGGGACGCGCGGGTCCGCGAGTGTCTGTCCGGCGGGCCCGGCATCGTCTACGGCAACGACCTCCTCATGGGGGAGCGGATGCCGACCGCCGTCGCCATGACGTCGGACATCGTCAGCACGCTCGGCTACATGGCGCCCCCGGCCCTGGTCCATTTGTGCCTTGATCTGTGCTGGCTCGACTGGGGGAAGGGCATGCAGCGGATCACCTACCTCGACGACATGGTGATCGAGCACCTGCATCCCGCGGCGGGCAAGGCCGAGCTCGACCAGGGCTACGAAGAGGCCAACAGCAGCGAGCAGGTGACCACCGACTCGGCCGCCTACTACGACTACCGGGACGGTGGCGGACTCGCCGCCGACCTGGAGAAGCTGCGGAAGCTCGTCGCCTACAGCCATGGCGGCGCCCTGACGCCCGGACGGGTGACTGCCACCAACCGGAGCGAGACACCTGAGGCTGTCACGAAGGAGGCTTGATGCGTGTCCTCCTCACCGGCGCTTCCGGTTTCGTCGGCCGCCACCTGCACCGCGCGCTTTTCGACCGGGGCGACGGGGTTCTCGGGATCGACCTGAACTGCACACCCCTCGCACGGAGCGGCGACGCGCTCGACTTCTTCCGCACCGACAACCAGCGGTTCGACCTCGCCATCCACTGCGCGGCGATCGTCGGTGGCAGGGCCAGCATCGACGGCAGCCCCCTCGGCGTCGCCACCAACCTCGCGTTGGACAGCTGGTACATGCGGTGGCTCGCCCGCACTCGCACGCCGCGGGCCGTGTTCTTCAGCAGCAGCGCCGCGTACCCGGTCGAGCTCCAGCAACCCGGCGAGGTGCGACGGCTCCGCGAGGACGACATCGACCTCGACAACCCGAGGCTCCCCGACGCCACCTACGGGCTGGCCAAGGTCACAGGGGAGCGGCTGGCCCGCTATGCCGAGGCCGAGGGTTGCAGGGTCCACGTCTTCCGGCCGTTCTCGGGCTATGGCGAGGACCAGGCGCTCGACTACCCGTTCCCGTCGTTCATCCAGCGGGCCAAGCGCCGGGAGGACCCGTTCGAGATCTGGGGCGACGGCAGCAGCACCCGCGACTGGATCCACATCAGCGACCTGATCGGTGCCACGCTTGCCGCCGTCGACCAGGACATCACCGGGCCGGTCAACCTCGGCACCGGCCGGGCAACGTCATTCGACCAGCTCGCCCACATGGTCACCGGAACAGCGGGCTACCGGCCCGAGCTCAAGCACCTCACCACGGCGCCCCAGGGCGTCCACCACCGCGTGTGCGACCCGGCCCGGATGCTCGACTTCTACCAGCCCAGGGTGAGCCTGGAAGAGGGTATTCACCGGGCACTCAACACCTGACGAGAAAGGCCAGCGCCATGGCCGACTTCAAGATGACCTACCAGTACAGAGCCCAGCACGGGGCAGTCGCCACCATCGACCTCATCGCGACCGCTAAAAGCGCAGAAGAACTTCGGCGGCAAGTCTGCAAGTCGATCGAGGCCAACAGTGCCATCTGTGTAACCGACCCGGACGGCATGATTCGCATCGTGCCCGTGTCCAACCTGATCGACGTGACCATCACCGCCACCTGACCCGAGAGGGGGCGACGGTGAGCGCTGGCGCGTGGGACCTCCAGATCGAGCAGGGCAGCACGTTCGCTGAGACGTACACGTGTACCAACGACGACGGCAGCGCGGTCGACTGGACCGGTTGGACAGGCCGCGCGCAGATTCGCGTGCTGGCCGCACCGGACGCCGAGTTGCTGCTCGACCTCACCCCGTACCTCACCATCACCGGGGCCGCCATCACCGTCCTCGTCCCCGCCACCATCACGGCAGACCTCACCCGCTCCGGCCGGTGGGACCTCGAGGTCACCGACGGCACCACCGTCATGCGGCTCCTCCAAGGCCGAGCCCTCCTCGCCCCGGAGGTGACACAGTGAACATCACCGTCACCCCCAACGGCACACAGCCGCCGCGCGTCATCCAAGTCGCCGAAGGGGCCGTCACCTCCGTCAACGGTGAACGCGGCGACGTCAGCATCACCGCCGCCGACCTCGGTGCCATCGGTGCCGGAGACGCGGCAGGCGGGGACCTGAGCGGCACCTACCCCAACCCCGCCGTCGCCAAAGTCAACGGCGTAGCCGTCACCGGAACCCCAACCAGCGGCCAGGTGCCCACCGCGACCTCCGGGACCGCCGCAACCTGGCAAACCCCCGTAGCCGGACCCAGCGCGGCCACGACCGTCACCGCACAGACCAGCTTCGGAGCCGCCTCCAACGCCGGATCGGCCAGCACCTACTCCAAGGGTGACCACACGCACGGAACCCCCACCCTCCCCAATGCATCAACCAGCACGGCCGGGGTGGTGCAGCTCGACGGCACCGCAGCCGACATCGCCCCCCTCGGCACCCAGGCCGCCGGCTCGACCGGCAAAGCCGCCGACGCGGGCCACGTCCACCCCACCACCGGTGTGCTGCCCACAGCGGGCGGCACCATGACCGGCGGCATCAACTCCAGCCTCTCCACCAGCAGCAGCGTCGGCCTCGGCGTGTTCGTCAACGGTGACACCTTCGACCGAGGCCGCATACTCGCCTCCGGGCAGATCGAGATGGGCTCCGGCAGTGCGGCACGCGAAGTCGTCCTCAGCCGGACCGCCGCCAACCAGCTGTCGCTGAGCACCTCGGACTTCCGGATCGCCACGGCAGGCCGGGGGCTCATGGTGGCCGAGGGAAGCAACGCCAAGATGGGCACCGCGACCCTGTCGGCAGGCTCGGCCACCGTGTCGAACACGTCGGTCACCAGCAGCTCACGGATCTTCCTCACCTGCCAGACACCCGGCGGCACCGCCGGGTTCCTGCGCGTCTCCGCACGCACCGCCGGAACCAGCTTCACCATCACATCCAGCAGCGGCAGCGACACGTCCGTCGTCGCCTGGATGATCGTCGAACCCGCATAGACCACCACCCAGGAGCCAGCGCCATGGATCTCCACGCCTGGATCACCCAGCAAGTCGACCGCATCGAAGAGTCCGCGCTCGCCGAACTGGAGTGCCGCCGCGTCATCTTCGAGCCCGGTCTCGACGGTCGCACCGTCACCGGCACGATCACCACCGCCTCTCACGGGCCCGGCGGACTCAACCTCGCCATCGCCCAGCGCGACATCGAGCCACGAGACGAGACACTCGCACCCGTACAGTCGGCCGCCGCCGTCCTACGCCGCTGCGAGGCGGACCGCCGCATCCTCGCCCGGCACACGATCGACCCCGACATGGCGCACAGCCACCTGTTCGCCACCGCATGCCACGGTTGCGGAACCGAAGGCGACTGCGACGACCCCGCCACGGAGAACATCAACGACTGCCCCGAACTCCGCGACCTCGCCCACGCCCACGGCATCACCGACGAGACCCTCGCCGGACTCGACCATCCCCGACCGCCCGAGGCGGACGTCAACGAGCGGTACGCCAACGGCGGCACCCTCACCCCCGGAACCGTCATCACCACCAGCGACGTGCCCGAAGCGCTACGCGGTCCCCGCTGGAAGCCGTAACCCACCACCCCCGAGGAGCCCGCGCCATGGCCCACACCGACACCGAAAGCCCCCTCGTCGCCCACGCACGGCGTGAGCTTGACCTCATCGGCGAAGACGACTGGGTTACCGACGGCCTCTGCAAGGTGGTGGCAGCATTCGCGGAGATGGGCCACAGCGGCTTCAGCGCCGCCTGCTGCACCGCCTACCTCGACAAGCTGCTCCGCTACCAGCCGCTCTCGCCCATCACCGACGACCCCGCCGAATGGATGGACCGGGCAGAGGAGATGGGCGGGGAGCCGTTCTGGCAGAACGTCCGCGACTCGCGGGCCATGTCCACCGACGGCGGCAAGACGTACACGCTCGTCGACGAGGAGCCACAGGACAGCGACAGCGGTCAGCCCGTACACACCAGCCAGCACAAGGCGGTGACCGGCTGATGGCCCGCCTACAGATCCTCGAACTCCCCGAAGGCGCCGGAGACGAACGGCCGCCGTTCGCGCTCATCATCGACCAGGCGCGTGTCAAAGACTTCTACCCCAGCGCCGAAGGCAAGTCGACGTGGCAGATCGCGCAGGATCGAGTCGTCGTAGAGGACCCGCTTCAGCGCATCGCCGACCAGAGCGGATCAGGACATCCCGCCGGGCAGCACCTACCAGATGACCATCGACGGCCAGCCCATCGTGTGGGAGGCAGCCCAGCCAGGCCGCGAGCAGGAGTCGACCGGCCGCCCGACACACCCCGACGGCACGCCGTACAACTACAGCGAGATCACCGCCGAAGGCTGGGAACACTGCGACGGCTGCCGCACATGGGGACAGTGGACCGCCGACAACCCGCACGACTGCCCCAACACCTACATCCAGGGGCCCTTCACCGATAGCTGACCAGCGGATCGGGCAGCTCCTCGATACGCTCGGCGTCACCGCAGACCTCGAGGAGGGGCCGGTGAGCAACGATGCCGTGATCCGCTACGTCGTCTCCATTGACGGCGCTGGCGACCTCATCATTGAAGACCCCGAACTCACCCTCGACCTCGGCATCCACTGGGCCACCTTCAACGACAGTCACGGCCTTGCGCTCACCGTCTCCCGTGACCGCGTACTCAGCATCCAACGCCTCGACGAACCACCCGAGGACCCTGCCGAAGGGACGTGAACCCCGTGGCCGGAGGACAGGAAGCCACGCCTTCAGACATCGCCGCAACCGAGCGGCTGCACAAATACTGGACCTCTGGGCCCGGCGGTCAACGCATCGCCTGGGGCACAGCCGGAGACTTCGACCGCTGCGTCATCGAACTCGAACGCCACATGCCAGGCAAAGCCGAGGGGTACTGCAACCTCCTCCACAAGCGCGCCACCGGCATGTACCCAGCGCAGCACGCCAAGCTCCTACGCGGCGGCAAGGACAAGGGGGGCGGCTGATGTCCAGCCAGGGCCGGCGTTCAGCGCCGCTCCCCAAAGGCTGGGCGCGCATCCGGCGGCGCATCCTCAACCGTGACGGGTGGGTGTGCCAGTGGCCTGTCGCCACGGGCGGACTGTGCGGTGAGCCAGCCAATCAGGTGGACCACAAGGTGGGTGCAGCCCAGGGTGCTGACGACCATAGTGACCCGAACCTGTGGTCGCTGTGCGAGTGGCACCACAACCGTAAGACCGGAGCCGAGGCATCCGCTGTGGCTCATGCCAAGCCGCCCAGGCGCCGGCCTGCCGAGGATCACCCGGGCCTGATCGGCTGATCCGGGAGTGATAGTGGATCAAGGCTCCAAGATCACCTGGGGGCACCCCCAAGATCCAAAAAATCTTGAGGATCGGGCACGTTAGCTTGGCGCGGTGCGCGTGACTCTGGGGATCTGATGATCAAGCTCTGACCTGCGGTTATGTGGAACGAGCTGTCCGGGTGGCCCGGGCCCATCGCCTAGCCCAGGACGTCACGAGACAGCAACATTGCAGTTCAGGGCCGGTATTGCTGTCACGCACGCCTGTATCCTGAGGGCATGAAGACGAAGCGTTGCGAGCACTGCCGGGAGCACCTGGGTGCCCGGCATGCTCATAACGCTCGCTACTGCTCGGGCCGCTGCCGCATGGCGGCCTGCCGGAAACGGCAGCGCCAGTCGGATCCCGTGCCGGCCGCAATGCAGCGGCAGCGCCAGTGGGTACGCCGCACCGAGCGCAAGGTTCCCCTCGCTGTCAGCGCGGCCAAGGTGGCTCCCGCGTCATCGACGGATCCGTCGACCTGGGCGACCTATGCGACCGCCAAGCGGTCTACCGCTGGTGCTGGACTGGGTTTCGTCCTCAGGTCCGTGGACCGGTTCGTCTGCATCGACCTTGACCACGCTCTGCTTGATGGACGACTGCGGCCTTGGGCCCGCGAGATCGTCGATCGGCTGCCCGCCACGTACATCGAGGTGTCCCCCTCTGGCGCCGGCCTGCACATCTGGGGCTACGGAACAGTGGGGCGTGGCCGGCGGATGCGACGTGGGGATGCTGCTGTCGAGGTGTATGACCGGGGCCGTTACATCACGGTGACGCGGGAGCCGTTCGAGAATGCTCCGTCGAGGCTTGCCGATGTTTCGAAGGTGATCGCCGACTTGCTGTGAGGGGGTGACCCTGATGGCTGGCCGCGGTATGGCGCCGAAGGCGACTCGCTCCCGGGCGCGCGATTCGAAGGCTCGGGATGCGGAGTTGAGCCGTGTGGAGGTTGACGACGAGGTTCGCGGCCCTGAGCTCCCGGAGGGGGTTCTCCCTGATCAGGAGTCGTGGCATCCGCGGACTGTGCAGTGGTGGGAGACGTGGCGGCGCTCGGCGCAGGCTCAGGTGTTCATCGACACGGACTGGGATTTCCTGCTGGATACCGCCTTGTTGCATCACGTCATGTGGACCAAGGGCCGATGGGAATTCGCCTCGGAGGTTCGACTCCGCGCTGCCAAGTATGGGGCGACGCCGGAGGATCGGATGCGGCTCAAGCTGAAGATCGAGACCCCGGCGGACAAAGTGCCGCCAGCGGAGACGCCGCGATCCACCTCGGACCGGCGGAAGAACCTGCGGATCGTCAGCGAGGACGCCGTGTAGGGGGTGAAGCAATGACTCAGTGCGCGTGCCCCAATGGCGCGCTGAACCCCAACGAGCCCCGACTCTGCGACAGGTGCCGCCGCATCGTGGTGGCCAAGCGCAAGGCGTCCTGATGGGAGGTCGCCATGCCGTGGAGGGGCCCGCAGTACGACGGCGAGTTCCCCTCCCTGGGGCATCAGATCGTCGAGCACATCGAGGAGTATCTGTGCCACGGCCCTGGTGACGTGGTCGGTGAGCCGATCGAGTTGGACGACGAGTTCTACGCCTTCATCGTCAAGGCGTACCGGCTTGACGATGAGACCGGACGGCGGGTGTACCGGCGGGCGTTCTTGTCGCGGGCCAAGGGGCGCGCGAAGTCTGAGTTGGCCGGGATGCTGGTCTGTGCGGAGGCACTGTTCCCGGTCCGTTTCGACGGCTGGGACGCGAACGGGGAGCCGGTCGGCCGTCCGGTGAAGTCGCCGTTCATTCGCTGCCTCGCAACGGAGGAAGGGCAGTCAGGCAACACCTACGACAACGTCACCACGATGCTGGAGTATCTCGTCGAACAGCACGGCGACGACTTCCCGGGCATCGACATCGGGAAGTCTGCGCAGTCGTCGAGCCGCATCATCCTTCACCACCAGCGGGGCGAGATCACCCCATCCACCGCATCTTCTGCAGCGAAGGATGGCGGCAAGGAGACCTTCGCGGTCTTCGACGAGACCCACCTGTACGTGCTGCCGGAGCTGCGTCGGATGCACGGCACCGTGCGGCGGAATCTGCGCAAGCGCAAGGAAGCCGAGCCGTGGTGTCTCGAGACGTCGACAATGTACGAGCCGGGCCAGGATTCGGTGGCCGAGGCGACGCACACCTACTACAAGGCCATCAAGGAAGGCCGGGTGCGGGATGCGGACGCCGCGGGTCTACTGTTCGACCACCGGCAGGCGAAGAACGGCACCGATCTGGCGGACCGGGACGCGCTTCTGGAGGGCCTGCGGGAGGCTTATGGGCCAGCTGCGGCTTGGATGGATCTGGACGGGATCGTCGCCGAGATCTGGGACCCGCAGTCCGCGCCGTCGGACTCGCGTCGCTACTGGCTGAACCAACCCGTGGCGGCCGAGGACGCGCTGCTGGACCCGGGCGAGTGGACGAAGTGCGCGTCTGAACTGCGCTTGCAGGACGGAGACGAGATCGTCCTCGGTTTCGACGGCGGCAAGACTGACGACGCCACGGCTTTGGTCGCGATGAGGGTATCGGACCGGCTCGCGCAGCCGATGGGCATCTGGGAACGTCCCGACGGTCCGCTCGGCAAGAACTGGGAGGTGGACCGCAAGCAGGTCTCCGACCTGGTGGCGCACGCCTTCGGGATCTACCAGGTGCGGGCGTTCTTCGCCGACGTGAAGCTGTGGGAGTCGTACATCGACGAGTGGGGCGAAACCTATCGGGATGAGCTGTTGGTGAAAGCGTCACCGAAATCCGTTGTGGGCTACGACATGCGGGGTCGGCAGCAGGAACTGACGTTGGCCACGGAGGCGCTGGTGCAGGCCATCGGCGATGGGAAGCTGCCGCACACGGACCATCCGATCCTGAACCGGCACGTGGCTAACGCGCGGCGCCGGCCGAACCGCTGGGGCGTGTCTTTCGGCAAGGAGTCGCGGGAGTCGCCAAAGAAGGTCGACGGGTTCGCGGCGATGCAACTGGCGGACATGGCTCGGCGGGCTCTTCTGGCGTCGCCGGATTGGGCGAAGCGGCAGAAGAAGCGGCAGCGGACCGGGCGCGTGCATGGGTTCGCGTAGCGAGGGGGTGGACCTGGCATGGCGCTGATGGGTCGGGATGAGGCGGTATCGACGGCTCGCCACCTACTGGAGTTGCGTAAGGGCGAGCAGGCTCGGCTGGACAGGATTCAGCGGTACATCTGCGGCAAGCACGACTCGGTGTATGTGCCGCGGGGTGCTCGCGCCGAGTACCGGTGGCTGATCGAGCGTGCACGGGTGAATGTTCTGCCGCTCGTGGTAAAGGTCGTGGCGCAGAACATGTACGTGGACGGCTACCGGCCTGCGGGCTCGGATGAGAATGCGGCGCCATGGCAGGTGTGGCAGGCGAACCGGATGGACGCCCGGCAGCATGGCATCCACCGTTCGGTGCTGACCTACGGGGCCGCCTATGCGGTGGTGATGCCGGGGAAACCGGTGCCGGTCATCACCCCCTTCTCTCCGCGGAGGATGACGGCTCTCTACGGGGATCCGGTGAACGACGAGTGGCCGATCTTCGCGGTCGAGGACCGTGTGGAGAACACCCGAAGTGGAAAGCGCCGCGTGGTCCGGGTCTACGACGACCAGGCCCGATACACGCTGACCGGCAAGGTGGACGGGTCCCAACTGGAGCCCGACGGGGAGCAGTGGCTGATGCGGCACAACATGGGGGTCTGCCCTGTGGTGCGCTACATCAACTTGGAGGATCTCGACGGTGATGGCGTCATTGGCGAGGTCGAGCCGCTGATCGAAATCCAGGACCAGTTGAACATGACCACGTTTGGTCTGCTCATGGCCCAGCAGTATGCGGCGTTCCGGCAGCGATGGGTGACAGGCATGGCGCCTCCGCTCGACGAGCAGGGTAACCCGATCGAACCGTTCCGGTCTCGGGTGGACGGCTTGTTTGTTGCCGAGGATGCGGACACCAAGTTCGGCGAGTTTGGGGCGACTGATCTCAAGGGCTACCTGGATTCGCGGGAGTCGACGGTGCGGAACATCGCCACCATCTCCCAGGTGCCGCCATACCACCTGCTCGGGCAGATGGTGAACCTGTCGGCGGAGGCTCTGGCAGCCGCACGGGACGGCTTGGACCGTAACGTCGACGAGCACGAGTCGCTGTGCGGCGAAGGGCACGAACAGATGCTCCGCCTCGTCGGCCTCGCATCCCGCGATGAGGACGCGTGGAACGACACTTCCGCGCAGGTGGTGTGGCGGGACACCTCAGCCCGGTCGCTGGCGCAAACTGTGGATGCGCTGGGCAAGCTCGTGACGATGCTCGGGGTGCCACCGCAGGAACTGTGGGAGCGGGTGCCCGGAGTGACGCAGACGGATGTGGAGCGGTGGAAGAAGGCCGCATCCGAGGGCGATGCGATGAGCCGACTCAACGGGATCATCGAGAAGCAGATGCAGCCTCCGCCCGACGCCGTGATGCCCGTTGAACCGATTGCTCCGGCGGCCTGAGGGTGGCCGGGAAGGCGCAGGCGTACCGCCGGGTGCAGGCGCTGCTGGTCGCCAGAATGGCTCGGCAGGTGCTGCGAGTATGGCGGGATCTGATGAATCCGGCCAAGGTGGACGAATCGTGGCCTGCCGTGCGTGCCGCGCTGATGCCGATCGTGGAGCAGGCCCGTGAGCAGTCCGCCGCGCTGGCACGTGCCGCCTATGTGGATGCCCGCCGGGATGCAGGGGTACCGGAAGACGGGTTCGTGCCGTCCGGGCCGCTGAAGCTTGCCGTCGACCGCCTGGAGTCCGCCCTGGATGTGACGGGGCCGGTCGAGTTCAAGAAGGCGATCACGGCGGGGAAGACGCCGCAGCAGGCCATGGATGCGGCAGCCGTCCGCATGGTGGGCTCCACGCAGTATCTGGCCCTCGAGGGCGGCCGGTCGGTAATGAATCAGTCCATCGAAGACGACGAGCGTGCCACTGGATGGTCCCGGGTCACGGACAACGATCCATGCGCCTGGTGCGCCATGCTCGCCTCCCGGGGGCCGGTGTACAAGTCGGCGAAGACGGCTGGTGACCCGAGGCAGGGCGGCAACTCGTACCACGATCATTGCGGCTGCCAGGCGTGGCCTGCGTTTACGCTCGATGAGCCGTTTGTAGGGCTCGCGAACAGGCTGTACGACGACTGGCTGCGTGTGACGAGGGGCACTGGCGGACGGGATGCGGTGAACGCGTTCCGTCGCTGGTGGGAGGCCGAAGGCCGTGCCGGATACACGCCACCCGAGCGACAGCGGTGAGGGGAGGTGAACTGTGGCACAGCCGTCAGCCGATGCGATGCGCGACCTGGTGAAGCAGGGAAAGGCGATGCCTGCCCCCGACCAGGACCGCCCCGGCCGCTTCCAGATCCGTAACCGCTTAGACCTGGAGAACGCGATCCGAGCAGTAGGCCGGGTCCGGCCGAACACGGAAGAGGCCCGAGCCCAAGTGAGGCGCTTCATCCTCAAGCGGGCCCGCGAGCTGAACCTCACGAACCTGATCCCGTCGAACTGGAACGCCGACGGGTCCCTCAAGTCTTGACGGCATCGCCGACATGGCGGGCCGTCACCCGTTGCCTGACCAGCGCTTGCCGACATGGCGGGCGCCTTTTTGATGCCCGATGCCGCACCATCGCCGACATGGCAGGTGCGCGACCCCGACATGGGAGTCACCGATGTCCGAACCCAACGCCGAGCCCGCCGCCACCCCTGCGAGGGGAAGCGGAGGCGACGCAGCCGCCCAGCAGATGCTGGACGACGCCGTCGCCGCAGGCCAGTTCCTCAACCCGCCCAAGCCGGCCGCACCTGCGGCGCCAGCCCAGCCCGAACCCCAGCAGCCTGCTGCTTCGAACGGCGGACAGCCGGAGGAGACGGACTGGGAGGCCGAGGCGACGAAGTGGAAGTCCCTGGCTCGCAAGCACGAGAACCAGCACCTGAGTGCCCTCGGCTTCAAGTCGAAGGACGAGATCGATCAGTTGCGGCAGGCCGCCGAAAAGTACCGCGAGTTCGAGGACTCGCAGAAGACCGAGCTGGAGCGGGCCACGCAGCGGGCGACTGGCCTGGAGCAGCAATTGGCCGACTTGCAGTCGGCGAACGCCCGGCTGATGGCAGCGGCCACGCACAACATCCCGCCGGACCTGATCGACCTGCTCGGCAGCGGAACGGACGAGGAGATCAATGCGCGGGCCGAGGCCCTCGCTGAGCGGCTCAAGACGACTGCTCCCGCGCCGACACCGGCCGCCCATCGGCCCGTGGAGTCGCTCACCCCCGGTGCGGCACCGGCGTCCGCGAACCAGGCGTCGCCGGACGACTGGATCCGCCAGTTGGCGGGTCGCCGCACCACCTGATCCGACACCTCCGCAGCACCGGAATCTCCCATGTCCACGGGGCCGGGGTCGCTGCTTTTCCGAAAGGAGACCCCGTGGCTACGTACAACTCTCTGATCTCTCGGGACGCCAGCAACGACCCGCTGGTCCCGGAACCGGTCTCGGCGCAGATCATCCAGGAGATGCCCGCGGCCTCCGCGGTCCTCCAGCGCGCCGCGCAGGTGCCGATGTCGACCAAGACACAGCGCCAGCCCGTCCTCGACGTCATGCCGATCGCCTACTTCGTCGGTGGCGACACCGGACTGAAGCAGACGTCCGCGCAGGACTGGAAGAACGTCGACCTCATCGTCGAAGAGATTGCGGCGATCATCCCGATCCCCGAGGCATACCTCGACGACGCCCAGATGCCGATCTGGGACCAGGTGCGCCCTCGCCTGGTGGAGGCGATCGGCGCCAAGCTCGACGGCGCCGCCCTGTTCGGCCTCGACAAGCCGTCGACCTGGCCGACGGCCGTTTACCAGTCCGCGGTCGCCGCTGGCAACGCCGTCATCGCCGGCACCGGCGCCGACTTCGGTGTCGACGTCGCCTCCGTCGCCGAGAAGGTCGCCCTCGACGGGTTCGCTGTCAATGGCTTCGTCTCCCGGCCGGGGCTGACCTGGAAGCTGAACGGCATCCGCTCCGAGCAGGGTCTGCCGATCTACCAGCCAAACATGCAGGGCACGCCCGGGGGCACCCTGTACGGCTACGGCATGTCGGAGCTCACGAACGGTGCCTGGGACATGTCCGAGGCGGAGCTGCTGATGGGCGACTGGCGTAAGGCGATCGTCGGCCTTCGCCAGGACATCACTTTCAAGATGTTCACCGAGGGCGTCATCTCCGACGACGACGGCAAGGTCATCCTCAACCTGATGCAGCAGGACTCGGTCGCCATGCGCGTGGTGGCCCGTTTCGCGTTCGCCACGGCCAACCCGGCGACCCGCCTGAACACCAACTCGGCGACCCGCTCGCCGTTCGGTGTCGTGCAGTCGACCACCGCCGCGTCCTGACCAACCACGGCCGGCAGTTCGACTGGACTGCCGGCCGTCATCAGATCGGAGTCTCCGTTGCGGGTTCTGGCGATGCTGCACGCCTACCCTCCGGCCCACAACGCTGGCGCCGAGTGGGCGGCGCACAGTCTCCTGCGGGAGCTGGCCGCCCGAGGCCACACTGTGAATGTCCTGCTGTCCGCGGCTTCTGCGGTGGACGACGGATACGAGCTGGATGGCGTGCTGGTGCACCCGTTCCGCAGTAAGTCGGACCCGGGGCGATGGATGCGTGGCGAGGGCCGTGCTGATGTGGTCGTGACTCATCTGGAGAACACGGCGCGGGCGTCGATCCTGGGCGAGCTGAACAGGATCCCGGTGGCGCATCTGCTGCACAACACCTACGACAAGTCGAAGCAGTGGCTGGTCAAGGGCTCGCCCCAACTGGTGGTGTACAACACCGAGTGGATGCGGGCTGATGTTGAAGCGTGGTGGCGCATCCACCGCGGGGACCGGCCTATGCCCTATGGGATCGTCGTGCGACCGCCGGTCGCTGTGGATGACTACCGGGCGAAGCCGGGCGACCGGATTACGCTGATCAACCTGACGGAAGAGAAGGGCGCGAAGATCTTCTATGGCCTGGCGGAGCGGATGCCTCGCAGGAAGTTCCTCGGCGTCGTGGGTGGCTACGGCCATCAGCTCATCCGCAGCGACCTGCCGAATGTGGAGATCGTGCCGCACACACCCGGGGACCGGATGGCCAAGGACGTGTACGCCCGCACCAAGCTGCTGCTGGCCCCGTCGGTCTACGAGTCCTACGGGCGGGTCGCGGTCGAGGCAATGTGCAGTGGCATCCCCGTCATTGCCCACCCCACGCCAGGGCTTCGCGAATCCCTCGGCTCGGCTGGCGCGTTCTGCGACCGGGACGACCTCGACACCTGGATAGCCGAAATCAAGCGGCTGACCACTCCGAAGGAATACCCGCGCGCGTCCAAGGCTGCCGCCGCCAGAGCCGCCGAACTCAACCCGAAAGCCGAGCTGGACACCTGGTGCCAGGTGATCGAGGGGGTGGCCAAACGTGGACGCCCTCACTGACCTGACCGCCCTAGAGGCCCGCATCGGCAGGCCACTCACCGCCGACGAGGCAGCCAGAGCGAACGCCCTGCTGGCCGACGCCTCGGCTCTCGTGCGCTCATACACCGGGCAGGACTTCACCCGCACCGACAACCAGACCGTGGTAGTGCGCGCCCAGCAGGGCGAGATCCGCCTCCCGCAGCGGCCCGTCATCAATGTGACGGCCGTCGTCGCGGTCGGTGCCGGGGGAGCACCCGATTTGCCGGTCGTCGGCTGGCAGTGGGATGGCCTCGACATCATCCGGACCAGCACCGACAGCCCAATCATCAACCTGCCGGAACTCTGGCACGACGAGGACACCGATGCCTACCCGGGCACGTATCGGGTCACCTACAGCCACGGCGTCACCGTCGTCCCCCCGGACGTCGTCGCGGTGGTAGCCCGCATGGTGCTGCGCACCCTGACGGCGCCTACGGTTGCTGGCGGTGTAGTGGGGGAGACGATCGGCCCGTACAGCTACCGCACGGACGGCTCCGGGGTCGGCACCGCGGTGGTGATGACTGACGAGGATCGGCAGATGCTCGCCCTTGCCGGATATCGGCGGAAGGCTGGCATGTCGATGGTGAGGTTCCGGTGACGCGCCCGCTGCGAATCGTGGCTCGTGTTCATGCCTACCTCCCTGATCACAATGCGGGGGCGGAGTGGGCGCTGCACGAGATGCTGCGCGCCCTGGTTGGCCGCGGTCATGCTGCTGAGGTGTGGCTGTCGCAGTGGGCGGCAAGCCGCGACCCACATGAGGTGGACGGCATCCGCGTCGTCCCGCACGGCCTCAGCAACGGCTTCGCTTCGGCGGCAGCCCGAGCGGATGTGCTGGTCAGTCACCTGGAGAATGTGCCGTCCACCGCGTGTTTGGCCCGTGGCCACGGTGTGCCCCTGGTCGTGGTGTGCCACAACACGTTCGACCTGACGTGGGAGCCGATGGCCGCGGGTTCGACGGCGTTGGCCGTCGTGAATTCGGAGTGGATGCGGGCGGAGGCTGAGCGGCACTTCGGCGGCCAGTCGCGTCGCCCGGACCGGATGCTGGTGGTGCGGCCTCCTGTGCACGCGAAGGAGTACCGGACGCGGCCGGGGGACTGCATCACTCTGATCAACTGCACCGCTACCAAAGGTGTCGGCGTCTTGACTGAGCTCGCGGAGCGCATGCCGGATCGCAAGTTCCTCGCGGTCCGTGGCGGCTACGGTGAGCAGCAGCCCCCCGATCTGCCGAATGTGCTCGTGCTCGACCACATGGACGGGCACAGGATGCGCGACGAGGTGTACGCCCGCACCAGAATTCTGCTCATGCCTTCCGACTACGAGTCGTGGGGTCGTGTGGGAGTCGAGGCCATGGCTAGCGGGATACCCGTGCTAGCACGCCCCACCGAGGGCCTCACCGAGTCTCTCGGGCCAGCGGGCATCTTTCAGGACCGCAAGGACATTGGTGCATGGCAGAAGGCGGTCGAGGCGCTCGACGATCCTGTCACGTACCGGGCGGCATCGCGCCGGGCCAAGGCCCGCTCGAAGGCTCTGGACCCGACGGAAGACCTGAATGCCTGGTGCGAGGCGGTGGAGGAGGTGGGCGGTGCGCGCACTGCCTCACGGTGAAACCGTCACCATCGTCCGTCCTGGGGCTTCCATCGGGTACGACGAGTACGGTGCGGAAATCCCAGGCCCTGCGGAGGAGATATCGGTGCCCGGCTGTGGTGTCGCTCCCCGAGACGGCAACGCCGCAGGCGGGAATGAGCAGACCCAGGCCAGAGACACGGTCATCATCGGCTTGACCCTCTACGCCCCTGCTGGCACTGATCTGCGACCCACGGACCAGGTGCGGGTTGCTGGCGTCCTCTACGACGTCGAGGGCCAGGCCGGGACCTTCAAATCGCCGTTCACGGGATCGGGCGGCCCGGTGGTGGCTGCGCTGGAGCGCGTCACAGGTTGACGTTCGGGGGTGACTCTGTGGCGGCACGATTCCGGGGATCCCGCAAGGGGATCGGGGAGCTGCTCCGATCGGAGATGCTTGAGGCCGAGATGGTCCGTAGGGCGAACGTCATCAAGAGCGCGGCAGAGGCAATAGCGCCCGTCTACGCAGGGCCCCGCGACCCGCACCCGGGCCTGTACAAGGCGTCCGTCGTAGTCACGTCTACCAGGCGTGGCGCCCGGAAGCGTGACCGTGCCACGGCGACGGTGACGAACACTGCCTACTACGCCCGCTGGGTGGAGTACGGCACAGAGAAGGTGCCTGCTCACCACGTGATGCTGCGCGCCGCCCAGGCCGGGGGGCGCTGACGATGTGGCCCGATGTGGAGGTCGAGCTCATCGCGTGGCTCGGCAATCAGCTCGGCACACGGTTCGCTGCGGAACTACCAGCCAACCTGCTTGATGTTCTGCCGCTGGGCCAGGTGCAGCGGGTTGGCGGCTCGGACGATAGCTTCCGACTGGACCGGGCGCTGGTGGACTTGGATGCGTATGCGGCCACCCGTGCTGGCGCCTCCCTCCTCGCCCGTGAGGCCCGGGATGTGCTGGTGACGAGACTGCCCGGGACGAAGACCACGGCTGCGGTCTTCGGCCGGGTGTCGACAGTGTCGGCGCCCTCGTGGCGCCCATACGAAAACACAGGGCTCCGCCGCTGCGGGGCCACCTACGAGATCTTCTTTCACCCGGTCTCCTGACCGGTTCAGGCCCGCGCCGGTCCTGTTTCCCGACCCCGTCCGTGTTGGCGGGGTCTTCGCATGTCTGGAGACCCAATGGTCAACATCACGAGGGCTGCGGACCTCACCATCATCGGTTCGAACGGCGGGGGGTGGGTATCGGATGTCGGTACGACGGCTCCGTCGTCGCCGCTGGTGCAGCCTGTGAGCCCGTGGGAGCCGCTGGGCGCCATCTCGGACGACGGGCTCGTGTTCGGCTTCGATGAGGACTCCCAGGAGTTCACCCCCTGGGGCCTGACGTCGCCGCTGCGCACGACCATCACCAAGTCCATCCGCACGTTCCAGGTGACCTTGTGGGAGACGGCGCGGGTGGCCGTGCAGTCGGTCATGTTCCGCATCCCGGCGGCCGACCTGACCCCGTCGTCGGGGCTGACCTCGTTCGCGGAGACTGCCGCGCCGAGCGTGGACAGGAGGGCCTGGTGGTTCGCCGTGTTCGATGGTGACAGCGCCCGGGGTTTCTATGTTCCGGCTGGCGAGATCTCGGACCGCTCCGACGTCACGTTCAAGCAGGACGAGATGTCGGGCTACGAAATCACGATCACCGCCTATCCGGATGAGGCCGGGAACACGGTGTATCACACCGATTCGGTCCCGGCGACGCCGGTGTACACGGGCTCTTGAGCCTTCTCTGACTGGTGGGTGGGTCGCCCTGGCGCGGGCCCGGCCCACCCACCACCTTCCTTGACTGCCCGCGCCAGATGAAGGAGGCCCGCGCCCATGACCAGCACACCGCGAAACGCCCGCCCGCGTCCCACACCGAGGGATCTCGCTCCCAGCGAAGCAGCGGAGCCGGCGCAGGACGACTACTACGACGATGAGTCCGTGAGCGACGTGGAAGCGCAGGAGATCGAGGCGAACGGCCACTACGTGGAGGCAAAGCTCGCTGGCGAGTCGATCCGTGTCATCCCGCCCGGTGCCTGGCGGCAGTCGTGGCAGGCACGTCTCGCTCAAGGGCAGTTCAACGCGTTCGCCGAACAGGTCGTGCACCCGGATGACCTGGACCTGTACTTCGAGATCGATCCGACGAACGACGAGTTCGAGCAGTTCGTTACCGATGCGGCCAGCCTTTCGGGTGAGAGCCTGGGGAAATCGCGTGGACCCAATCGGTCTACGAGGCGCACGCGGAGGCGGTAGAGGCGGACTTCGCGCACTACTACCCGGGTGTCGACCTGCTGGATGTGCACCGTGGGCGTCTGTCGTGGCGCCGTCTGCGGGTGCTGATTCAGCACCTGCCGCCGGAGTCGGCGACGATGACGGAGCTCCGCAACGCCATGTCGGATGAGGAATTGGCGGAGCAGGCGGAGGGCGGTGAGCCGGAGCGGGGCCGCTGGTCGCAGGTCGAGCAACTGCTGGCCCTGGTGGCCGACCGTCTGGCTCGCGTGGAGTATGTGCTGGTCTGCGCGAACACCGACAAGAAGGCCAAGCGCCCGAAGCCTCCGGAGCCGATCGCACGCCCGGGTGCGAAGCCGCCAAAGCCCAGACCGAAGTTGTCGGAGAACAGCGCCAGCGTCCTCTTCGATCTGATCAATGGGGGCGCGGCCTGACGCGCGGGAGGAGGCTCCCGTGGCGATCAGCATCGGATCGGTCGAAGTCGACGTCATCCCGTCGACGCGCGGCATCTACGCCCGGCTCCGTGAGGGGCTGGTGCCTGCCGCGACCCGGGCGGGCGAGGATGCGGGCTCGGCGGCGGGGCGGGCGTTTGGCCCGGCGATGCAGCGGCAGGTCGGGGACATTGGTCTGCGGATTGGCGAGCAGATCGGTCAGCAGATTGCCAGCCGGATCACGGCGGCGCTGCGGGATGCGGTTCGGGATGGTGTGACCCGTGGCGGGCAGGCTGCTCGTCCGTCGGCGGCCCGGCAGGGCGAGGAGACGGGTGGCGCATTCGCCCGGTCGATGAAGGCCCGTCTGGAGGCGGCGTTCAAGTCGCTCCCGAAGGCGAACGTCAGCCTGGATGAGACGGGTGTGGATGCGGACCTGGCTCGTCTGCGGGCTCGCATGGAGACGCTGTCCGGGAAGCGGATCGGGATCGATGTTGATGTGGCCGCCGCGCAGGCGGAGATCACTGACATTGAGGCGCGTCTGCTGCGGCTGGGTGCCGCTCATCCGAATGTGTCGGTGCGGGCGGACACGGCGGCGGCGCGCGCGCAGTTGGCCGCGATGCGGGAGGAAATCAATCGGCTTACTGCGGACCCGCACCGCATTCGCCTTGAGACGGACGGGTCGTTCGGTACCCGACTCAGGGCAGCGGTGCAGGCGGCCGAGGCGTCCTTGCAGAACATCAACATCGGCGTGGACACAACTGCGGCTGACGCGGAGATTGCGTCGCTGCGAGCGCAGCTCACCGCCTTGCGGGATCAGCGGATCGGCATCGACATTGATGCCGCCACGGCCACTGCGAAGATCGCCGACATTCAGGCCCGTCTGGAGCGCCTGTCGGCATCCGATGCTGACGTGAATGTGCGCGTGGACTCTGCTGCCGCTGCCGCGCAGTTGGCGCAGGTGCAGGCCATGGTGACGGCGCTGGACGGCAAGCGTGCCCGCATCGACATCGACACGGGCAGCGCCAGGGGTGCCATCTTTCAGCTGGCTGTCGCGGTGGCGACTGTCGGCGCCCTTCCGGCGATCCCTGTGCTGGTGGCTGGCTTGGGTGCGGTGGCGGCGGCTGGTGTCGCGGCGGCTGTCGGTGTGGGTGCTATCGCGGCGGTGGCGATACCTGCATTCACGGGTATCGCCGGCGTGCTGTTGGCGCAGAAGCAGGCCCAGGATGCGGCAACGAACTCGACTTTGCGGGGCGCCCAGGCTGCGAGCCAGGCGGCGTCGCGTGCTCTGCAGATGGCTGGTGCCCAGCAGGCTTTGGCCACTGCGCACCGGAATGCCGCACGACAGATTGCTCAGGCTGAGCAGGGTGTGCAGGACGCTGTGCGGCAGGCGGCGGAAGCGAGCCGGAACGCTGTCCAGCAGGTGCGGCAGGCCCGGCAGGCGTTGTCGGACGCCTACCAGCAGGCAGCTGACCGTATGCGCAGCGCGAATGAGCAGGTGCAGCAGGCCGAGCGGTCGCTGGCGGATGCGCAGGACGCGGCCCGGCAGGCTCAGCAGGATCTGACCCAAGCGCGCCGCGACGCCGCGATGCAGCTGGAGGACTTGAACAACCGGCTGGCTAACTCGCAGCTATCGGAGCGTGATGCGGTCCTTTCGGTGCAGGAGGCGAGGGCGCGGCTTCAGGCTGTGCAGGCCGCAGGGGCTAATGCGAGCCTGCTGCAGCAGCAGCGTGCCCAGCTTGCCTACGACCAGGCACTACAGCGGCTTGCCGAGCAGCGCACCGAGACGAAGCGCCTAGCCGACGAGAAGACCAAGGCGGATAAGGCTGGCGTTGAGGGCTCCGACGTCGTTCGGACCGCTCAGGAGCGGCTGGCCCAGGCCCAGCAGAATGTGCGTGACCAGCAGGCGGCGCTGGCGAAAGCCCAGCAGGCGGCGGCCCGGCAGCAGATCCAAAACACCAGGGACATCGCCTCGGCCCAGGAGAAGCTGGCCGAGGCCCAGCGAAACGTGACGCGTGTCCAAGAGGACGGTGCCCGCTCGGTGGCCCGTGCGCAGGAGCAGCTGGCTGCAACCCAGCAGTCGGCGGCAGACAGTATCGCCTCGGCTCAGCGGCAAATCGAGTCGGCGAGCCTGTCGGCCGCCGGGGGTGTGGATCAGGCTGCCATCGCCCAGGCGAAATACCAGGAGAAGCTGGCGAAGCTCACCCCTGCGGCGAGACAGACGTTCCACGCGTTCACAGATCTGCGTTCGGCGTTCTCGGCGTGGTCGAGGTCGCTTCAGCCTGCGGTGATGCCGATTTTCACCCGGGCGCTTATCGGGTTGAAGAATGCACTTCCTGGGTTGCGCCCGTTCGTGCTCGAGGCCGCTGAGGCGATCGGTGTGTTGCAGGACAAGGCGTCAGCCGGTTTCAAGTCTCCGTGGTGGCAGGAGTTCAAGCGGGACCTGCAGGTGTCGATTAAGCCCGCGATTATTGGTCTGGGGATCAGCTTCGGGAACGTGTTCAAGGGCATGGCTGGCGTGATCGGGGCCTTCCTGCCGCACATGGACTCGATCTCGTCACGGATGCAGACCATCACCGGCCGGTTCGCCGACTGGGGTACCGGCCTTAAGGGTAGCCCCGAGTTTGAGCGGTTCTTGGACTATGCCGCAGAGAAGGGGCCGTTGGTTGCGCAGACTCTCGGGAAGGTGTTCGGAGCGTTCTTCGAGGTCAGCAAGGCGCTTTCGCCGATCTCTGAGCCGCTACTGAAGTTGATCGGTGGCATTGCGGACGCTGTGGCGTCGCTTGCTGAGGATGCCCCGTGGGCTGTGCAGGGGCTTTTCGGCATCTGGATGGCCATGAAGCTGGTGAACGCTGTCTCTAAGGCCAATCCACTCGGCCTGATCGTGTTGGCGCTGTTCGGGCTGGTGGTGGCCGTTAAGTATGCATGGGACCACTGGGGATGGTTCCGGAACGCCATCGTGACCGGCTGGGGGCTCATCAAGGGGGCCTTCCAGGTCGGCTGGGCCATCGTTGGGCCGCTGCTCGGGTTGATGGTCGGCGGCATCAAGAAGCTCGGCGACATCGTGATGTGGATCTGGGTGCACCTGATCAAGCCAGGTGTCGATCTCATCGTCGGCGGGTTCCGGTGGCTGTATGACATCCTCGTCGGCCACTCGATCATCCCGGACCTGGTGCGAGCCGCAACGAGCTGGTTCAGGAGCCTCGCGCGAGGTATCAAGCTCATCTTCGATGGGATCAAGCTGACCATCCGGCTGGCCTGGGACGGCATCAAGGCCATCTGGGAGGGACTGCGGCGCTACATTTTCGGGCCTCTCGCGTCGGCGTTCCGCTGGCTTCGCGATAAGGCGATCAAGCCCGCGATCAATGGCATATCTGCGGTGATTGGTATCACGTGGCGGACCGGTATCCGGCCCGTGTTCAACGCGATCAAGTCGGCGATCGGTCTGGTGGCGGACGCGTTTGACGAGGCCCGCAAGGCGATCAAAACAGCCTGGGACAAGATCAAGGACGCTACGAAGACGCCGATCAACTGGGTGCTCCGGGTGGTCTGGAACAACGGCATCGTCAAGATCTGGGACAAGATCACCGGGTGGATTCCGGGTGTCCCCAAGTTGGGGAAGCTCGACTACCTTGCCAGCGGCGGCCAGCTGCGCGGCCCGCAGCCTGGCGTGTACAACGCTCCGACCGCGATCGTCGGCGAGGGCAACCCGCGATACCCGGAGTACGTCATCCCAACGGACCCCAAGTACCGGGCGCGGGCTCTCGCCCTGCATCAGGCGGCTGGCACGCAGATGCTGGCCAAGGGCGGCATCATCGGCTCGGCCGCGGACTTCTTGGGCAACCCGATCAAGTCGTTCGGCAACATGCTCAAGCCGTTCATGGACAAGGCCAAGAGTCTAGGGAAGACCAGCTGGGGCAAGGCGGCGATCGGCATCCCCACGATGGCCATCAACGGCCTCAAGAAGGTCATCAAGGATGCGGTTGGCAGCTGGTTCACCCGCGACGCTTCGGGCGCGCTGAAATTTATCGGGAAGGTCGGCAAGGGCGTCCAGAGGTGGACCCCGCAGGTGCTCGACGCGCTCAAACAGTTGCACCAGCCGTCCAGCTACCTGGGGATCACCCTGCGACGCATGAACCAGGAGTCCGGGGGCAACCCACTCGCCGTCAACAAGTGGGACTCCAACTGGATAGCCGGACACCCGTCAGTGGGGTTGATGCAGGTCATCGGCCCGACGTTCCGTGCCTATGCGGGCAAGTACAGGAAGAAGGGCCCGTTCCTCTACGGGACCAGCGTCGACCCGCTGGCCAACATCTACGCCTCGATGCGGTACGCGCTGGCCAACTACGGCAGTCTGCCGCGGGCCTATAACCGGGCGGGCGGCTACGACAGTGGCGGATACCTTCAGCCGGGCCTCAACCTCGCCTACAACGGGACGGGGCGGCCCGAGCCCGTGTTCACCACACAGCAGGCGAATGCCTTGATGCGGCTCGCGGTCGAGCCGGGTGGGTCGTCCTTGGATGGGCAGCAACTGCAGCTCGTCCTCGACGACGGTACCAAGTTCACCGCCCATCTCGAGGCGGTGGCAGACGGCCGTATCGCTGCCGGAAACGCCCAGCTCATCTCCACTCTGCGAGCGAACAGGCGGGGGTGAGACGTGGCGATCCCCGGCAACTTCCTGTCCTCGGTGACGGAGACGATCGATCCGAACACGTCGGGCTGGAAAGCCAAGCTCAATGCGACGATCGGCCTCGGCAGCGGCGGCCGAAGTGGCGATGGGTGCCTCTTCGTGAAATCTGCCGCTGCCGGGGAGATGCAGGCCATCACCGTCTCGAGCTATCCGGTCACCCCGTGGACGGAGTACGAGGCGTTCGCGGACGCCGCCGGGGTGGTGGGGGAGCGGATCGGTATCCGCTGGCTGAACGCCTCGAACGTTGAGATCAGCATCACGTGGTCGATGATAACGTCGCCCGCTTCGTCGGCGTGGCACAGGATCGCTGTGGGCGGGGAGGCGCCTGCTAGCGCGGCACGCGCGCAGGTAGTGGTGTCCTCCACACCCGGCTCGGCGGGCGTCAACCAGTACTACGAGAACGTCTACTTCGGCTATCCGTACACCACGACCGGCAACCTGTTCGCATTTAATACCGAGAGCGCCGAGGTTGATGCCTCGGGCTGGTTCAACGAGGTCAACTGCACGATCGCCCGGCAGCTGCCGCCCGTGCAGTGGGCGGTCGACGACTACCTCCATGGTGGCCACGTCATTGCCATGACGGCCACGGCCAACGGCAACGCCTCCATACGGTCCACGGACCGGCCGGTCGCCACGCCAGGCGTCGAGTACATGGCCGCCTGCTACCTCAACCCGCCCAACACCAGCGTCACCACATGGGTTGAGCTGCGGTTCTACGACGAGCCTGGCAATCAGATCCAAGCCACCCGATCGGTGCTCGCCGCGCCGGGCACCGCCTGGTACCGGCAGCGGGCATCGGCTGTGGCGCCGACGGGCACCGCAGCATGCAGTATTGCCGCCGGGATCGACTCGGCGACAGCAGGGCAGGTTCTACGAGTCGACGGTGCCACGGTGGCGACTGTCCAGCCGCTGTATGCGGGCACTGTGGTGCCCTACGCGGACGCCTCTTTCGAGCAGGGAGTGGCAGGTTGGGCAGTTGCTTCCGGCGTGGCGACGATCGCCCGTTCGACTCCGTGGGGGACCGGCTTCGAGGGGCCATATTCGGGCGTCATCACTTCGACAACAGCCACAACGAGCGTGGTCCGGTCGGCCCGGTTTCCGTTGCCTGCGGGGGCGACGGCGGGCCAGAATCTGCGTATCCAGGTAGTGGGCCAGGTGATGGCTGGCGGCTGGACTGTGACTCGCGGAGTGCGCTGGTACGACGCCTCCAATGCTGACCTCGGAGTCTCGACCGCCGCAGCTGAGGCCGCACCGACACCGGGATGGTGGGCACTCGGCAACGATTTCACGATCCCGGCGGACGCAACCCAGGCGGCGATCGAGTACACGCTCACCGCGACCGCGACCAGCAGTGTGTGGCGTATCGACATGGTGGGCATGTGGCAGCAGCTCCCAGCCAACGCCGTCGCAGCTCATGATGACACGGCGAGCATCACGCTGACTCTACGCGAGCTCACCATAGGCCAGCTGCTCACCATCTACCGGGTTCTCCCGGACGGCTCGAGGACACTGGTCCGTGGCCCGTCAGGGCTGTACTTGCAGACACCGATCACAGCGGATGAGGTGATCGTCGAGGACTACGAGGCACCTCTCGGTGTCGCAGTCAGCTACTACATTGAGACCCTGACGCCCGGCTCACAGACGCCTGAGTACCAGAACACCGTCACGACCACCCTCGCCTCGGGTGACCGCAACGAAGCCTGGTTGAAAGACCCCGGCCAGCCCCAGCGGAACATGCGGGTGCTGGTGGCGAAGGCGCCGGACTGGCAGCGCTTGATCGAGCAGGCCGAGATGCGTGTGCGTGGCCGCCGCAACAGCGTGATCCTCTCCGACGTGCGTGCCGGCCTCGAGGGTGACCTGACCATCTGGACCCGGTCCGACGACGAGCGTGACGCGCTGCACTGGTTGCTCGATTCCGGCAACGTCATCCTGTGGCAGTCCGTGCCCGGCATGGGCGTGGCCGACATGTATGTGTCGGTTGGGCAGATTACAGAGGCCCGAGTCACTGGGTACGCGCCGGAGCCGTGGCGGGCGTGGACGCTGCCCTTGCGGCAGGTCGACATGCCGACCACCACCGGCGTGGCTGGCTCGGCGGGCCGTACCTGGCAGGACATCCTCACCCAGTTCGCCACGTGGCAGGACGTGCTCAATGCCTACGCCACGTGGGAGGACGTGCTGTTCGACCGCAGGATCGGAGGCTGAGGGTGTATCCCGTCTCTGATCGGTTCCTGGCTCGCTTGGTCGAGTCGCACAACATCGCTACCGAGGTGGTGTTGTTCCTCGCAAACGGTCAGGTGGAGACGCTGCCACACATCGGGGGCAGCGTCACGGTAGACCGCGGGCAAGCGACCCGCCGCACCTGCTCCGTAACCGTCGCCGACACCGGCCTCATCCCACGCACGGCCGCAGATAAGCTCTCCGTGTACGGCGCCCAACTGCGGATCAGCTGCGGTGTAGAACACGCGGACGGCTCGAGGGAGCTCGTGCCGGTCGGCGTGTTCCGCATCGACAGCGTCAGCGGCGACGTCGATGAGGGGCCCGTCACCATCAGCGGCAAGTCGCTGGAGGCCATGGTCGCGGACGACAAGTTCACCGCCCCGGTCAAGGTGTCCGGGACCGCAGTGGGTGCGGTGACCAGCCTTATCCAGGCGTCACTCCCGGCGGCCACGGTCGTCAACCGGGCCACCGACGCTGTGATCGGCCCCCGCACCTACGACGTCGAAGGCGACCGGTGGGCCGCCGTCGCCGAATGCGCTGCGGCCATCGGTGCCGAGGTGTACTGCGACGCGGACGGCGTTTTCATCATCTCCGAACTCCCTGACCTGCTCGTCGTACCACCGGTGTGGACCGTGGCGGCGGGGGAGGGCGGCGCCTACGTGTCGGCCAACCGCGGCATGTCGCTGGACGGCGTCTACAACGGGGTGCTGGCGCGCGGCGAGAACACCGAGGCCGACATCCCGCCCGTCTCCGCACTGGTGGTGGACGACGACCCGACCAGCCCCACCTACTGGAATGGCCCGTTCGGGCACAGGCCCACCTTCTACAGCTCGGCCACATTGACCAGCGTCAACGCCTGCACCGGAGCCGCCACGCTCAAGCTCCGCGCAGCCAAGGCACCCAACGCATCAGCGGACATCACCAGTCTGCCGAACCCCGCGCTCGAACCGGGCGACGTGATCCGCGTCGTCTACCCAGACGGCACCAAGGAGCTCCATCAGGTCCAGTCGTTCACCGTGCCCCTGGACACGAGCGGCAGCTTCACCCTCGACACCATCGCGGCGAAGGAGGACGCATGACCTCCTCCATAGCCGACCTCGCCGACGCCATCCGGCTCCAAGCCGTCACCGCCGGCGCGGCTGAGCCAGCGGTGCGGGGGGCCGACTGGCAGACCGCCACCGTCGCCGCCGTCGGCGCCGGCACAGTGGACTGCGGTGTCGTTACGGCCCGCTGCCTCGACTCCTACCAGGACCGGGCTGTGGGGGACCGCGTGGTCATCGCACAGTCCGGCAACGGCAACTGGATCTGCCTCGGCCGCACAGCTGGGACCACGGAGCAGGCGTTCGTGTCCTACACCCCGACGTGGACAGGGACGTCGAATCCGAGTATCGGCAACGGCACGCTTCAGGGCCGGTACTGGCGCCACGGCTCCAACATCACCGGCATCATCAACCTGACCATCGGCTCGACGACTTCTCTGGGCTCGGGCAACTACTTCTGGGGCCTGCCCACAGACGCCGCCGGACTGATCGGCGTCTGCCCGGCCCAAATCCTTACCAGCAGCCAGCGCTGGGCAGGCCAATGCATCATCGCCCCCTCGGACACCAACCGGCTCGGCGTCTACATGCCGTCCGCAGGCAACAACGGCGAACTCATCCGCACCTCGGCGTCGAAGGCCAGTCCTAACGGCGCGTTTGCAAGCGGCGACCAGTTGCGCATCTCATTCCAGTACGAAGCAGCCTAGGAGGCCGCCGTGGACTATCCGTATACCACCGTCAGCTGCCGTACCGGTGACGGTGAGAGCTCGGCCTACATGAACATCTACGTCAGCGAGAGCGGCGTCGACGTCGACGAGGGCGAACTCGTGGCTCTGATCCGCACCTATCTGGCCGGGCTGCCGGGCGTCACAACGACAGCGGCGACGCGCTTCTCGGTGGCTCAGGAATCCATCTCGGAGGTCTGATGTCGACCGACTCCTATGGCCAGGGCATCCAGATAGCTGACCTGACGAACGCACCGAACGCTGCGACGCTCGCTTTCAACATCGTCGATGCGCTCGCTGGGCGGTCGGTGTTGCGGTTCGCCTCGGCCTCCGCCCGCAACGCCACCCTCACATCCCCGGTCGCTGGCATGATGGCTGCTCTGTCCACCGAGAAGCTCCTCACCTGGTACGACGGCAGCTCGTGGGCGGTGATCGGCTCCGGCACCTCCGCATGGACGAACGTGCCCCTGGCCAGCGGTTTCACCCACAACGGCAACAGCAACGGCAACATGCAGTACCGCGTCGTGAACCTGTTCGGAGAGCCCACCGTCATGCTGCAAGGCGCCCTCAACGTCACCTACAGCGGCAGCAACATCGCTAACGGCGGCATCGTCACCTCGACGCCGCTTCCGTCGTCTGCTCGGCCGGGGAGTCTCCGCACTGTCGTCATCCCTTGCTCGGACGTGTCCAGTGTCCGCATCACCCTTAAGTTGGACGCGCAGCCCGATGGCCACCTAAAGATTTACGGCACCGGCACGGGCGCCGACGGAACCAGCAAACCTCCGTGGATCGGATTCAACGGAGTCTTCTACAGCCTCTGACCCCAGCACCGCCTACCGACAGCCCCCTTTGAGGGGCCTTTTTCATGCCCTGAACAGGGGAGTCTCATGGCCACACCACTGTCCGCCACAGCTTTCCTCGCCGCGCTCCGGGCCGAAGGAGTGCGAGTGCAAGAGCACGGCAACTGGCGTACCCACAACCGCAACCACAAGGGACCGTGGGGCCCGGTCAACGGCGTAATGATCCACCACACTGTCACCAAGGGCACCTCGGACACAGTCGCGATCGTGCGGGACGGGTACTCCGCACTCCCCGGACCCCTCTGTCACGGCATGATCGCCAAGGACGGTGTCGTGCACCTGGTCGGCTACGGTCGCGCGAATCACGCCGGGCTGGGCGATCCGGACGTGCTGTCGGCGGTCATCGCCGAGCGCCGACCGCCCACCGACAACGAGGCCACGGTGGACGGCAACCGCCACTTCTACGGCTTCGAATGCGAGAACCTCGGCGACGGGAAAGACCCCTGGCCCGAGGCGCAGATCGAGGCCATCGTCCGCGTGGCCGCCGCCATCTGCCGGAAGCACGGCTGGGGCGCCCGGTCGGCGCTGCGACACCTCGACTGGCAGCCGGGCAAAGTCGACCCGCGCGGCCCCGGAATGGACTGGGACGCGGTCGTGTCCGCGGTCGCCAAGCGTCTCGGCAGCAAGCCCCCGACCACGCCGCCGCCCACCCCGGCCAAACCGAAGCTTGACCTGTCGCAGCTCATCGCCGCGGCCAAATCGAATCCGAAGGCATCGGGTCAGCCTGTTACCTACACGGGCGTGAAGATGGTCGAGGCGGCCCTGGTCGACGAAGGGCTCCTCTCGAAGACCTACTCCGACGGCCACTACGGCACGACCACCATCGCCGCCTACGCCGCCTGGCAGAGGAAGTGCGGCTATACCGGCAAGGACGCCGACGGTATTCCCGGCAGCTCCAGTCTGGAGCGCCTCGGCAAGCGCCACGGCTTCAGCGTCGTCGCCTGATCCCCAGCTTCGGGGCGTCCCGAAGCCGCACCGAACTGCAAGATTCCCGGCGCCACGGGGCGCCCTGAAAGAACGGACCATCATGCCCAGGTTCCTGTACGACCTCGCCGAGCGCACTGTCCTCACCTACGTGGAGACCTTCCTCGGCCTCCTCCTCGCCTCCGGCGCCACCGACCTCGTCGACATCTCCGCCGCGAAGGCCGCAGCCATCGCGGCACTCCCCGCTGCTCTCGCCGTCGTGAAGTCCGCCGTCGGCAGCCTCCTGGGGAACAACACCTCCGCAGCATGGCTCCCGGCAGGCAAGGACCCGGCTGCACCGCGCTCGCTCTGACCGGAGCCGCACATGCCTGATGAGCCGACCCTCGGCGAGGTGGTACGCCGCCTCGAAGACGTCCGCCAAGACCTCAAGGAGGACTTCCGAGAGCTCGGCCAGCGGCTCGACAGCAAGGTCAGCATGGAGCGGTATCAACTCGAGCAGCAGGCACGCGACGAGGCACAGAAACTGCTACTCGAACGCGTCAAAGGGATCGAAGAAGCACGAGAGTCGGAATCCCGGACACGCCGGGAGGAAGCCCAGCGTCTCGCCGATCGGCGAGCCTCCGACCGCCGTCTCATCTTTACGGCACTCGTCGCTCCCGTGCTGCTGCTGATTCTCACGGTGTATCTCAACGCGCGGGGGGCGGGAGCGTGAGGCAGCACCAGAAGACGGCTATCGCGCGTCGCCGCTCCGACATGCTCTTTGCCGTAGTTGTGATGCTGGGACTGACAGCCTTCGCGTGGCTCGTCATCACCATGCAGAGCCTCGCCCACGACCTCCACACGGCCAACCAAGCCCGCGACGCCCTCGCCCGGCAAGTCCAGCAACTGGGAGCGAAGCCCGTCGCTGGCCCGCCCGGTTCCCGTGGCGAGCCGGGCCGGTCCGTCACAGGCCCCCGCGGGCCCAAAGGAGAGCAGGGTGAACCGGGGGCACCTGGACCCACCGGACCTCCGGGGAGCGACGGAAAGAACGGCGCCAACGCCACTGGCAAGCCAGGGCCAGCTGGCGCCACTGGAGCTCCCGGCGCCGCGGGCAATGACGGCCAGCCCGGGGCAGCAGGCCCACAGGGCGAACCCGGACCCGCCGGACCGCAAGGACCCCAAGGCGAGAAGGGGACACCGGGCGACACTGGGCCCCGTGGCGAACAGGGGCCGCCACCGTCTGGCTGGACGTACACGGACCCGCAGGGCGTCACCTATGAATGCACCCCGGGCGGTGGCGGCTCAACCCACTACACGTGCCGCTCCAATCAGCCAGCGCCCGAGCCGTCCGATTCGTCACCTGGCCCGCTAAATCTGGGGCTCGATCCGCAGCGCCGCCAATACCCGTAGGAGCAACGATGCCGACCCCGGATGAGCAGCCCGCCCCGCAGCCGGCCGTGCCGATCCCGGACACAACCGCGGCCGACATGGGCACACTGGTGGGTATGGGTGTGGTGGATCCGCAGCCCGTGCCATCACCCGAGCCTCCGCCGCCGCCGAACTACGACAGCATGGCCGCCGAGACGCCGTGAGAAAGCCCCGCTCTCCTCGGAGGGCGGGGCGCTTCGTCGTCTACGCATACTGGATGGTGCCGGTGAATTCGGGGAACTCGAGGTCGAAGTTCTCGCTGGCCCGCTGCACAGTGACCACGATCTTCCGGCCGTACCTGGTTCCGAGGACGCTGTCATCCGTCTTCGTCACTGTCACCCCCGGCGCCAGGCGGCCCTCGAGCGGATTGGAGCCGTTCTCGAACTCGGTGCTCGCAGCCTCGCCGCCATTGGTTGCCCCCTCGATGATGGTCGACAAGTCGTCGAGCTTCACCGCGGACTTTCCCGTGTTCGTGAGCCTCAGTCGGACACGGAAGTCGGTCTTGCCCTTCTCCGGCTCTTCGAACTCCGTGTAGTTCGTGAAGACGTGGGCATCGACGACGGAAACCTTGAGCCCGTCGGGCCAGGTGTAGCTCTTCCCGAAGGCGAGTCCGGTGCTGGGCTGCTCGGCCGGCGCGGGCTTCTTGTCGGCGCAGTTCTCCACCCAGCTGGCTTGGTCGCCGTTCGGGTTGTCGCAGTCGTAGCTGCTCCCTGCGGCTTTCGGCTTCTCGTTCTTGCTGCTGTCGCCGTCGTTTCCGCTGCATGCGGTGAGTGGCAGTGTGGCGGCCAGGACGACGGCCGCGATCACGCGTATACGCATGATTCCCCCCAAAGTGTCTGATGAGAGAAGCGACCCCGCAGGGTCACCTGTAGAAGACGGCGACACCGCCGTGATGTGAGCACGCGCCTTGGTGGTGGGCGGCGTAGGAGAGCGTGCCGTCGTTGCAACGAGCCGTCGCCCCGCTACTGGCCCCGCCTGTGGAACCTCCTCCGGACGTGGTACTGCCTCCGGAGCCGGATGCTGAAGAGCCACCAGATGAGGAGGATCCACCGGACGTTGAGGACCCGCCGGACGTCGAGCTGCCGCCGTTAACGCTGGTCGACGAGTCGTCATCGTCGCCGCTCCCGCCAGCAGAAGCATGGACACGGTACGAGCAGGGCTCGTCGGTCTTCACCACGTTGAACGTGATCGTCCGCCCAGGATCGACCCGGCCAGGCTTCGGACTCTGGGAGCACACCTGCCAATTCCGGTCCCACACCTGAAAACGATCGAGACCGGACAGATCGCGGCTCTTCAGGCGGTAGAAGCCCAACTCCTGAGCGGCATCCTGCGCGGCCTGGAGCCCGCGGCCGGTGAAGTCCGGCAGCTTCACCACGGTCGGTGAGGCACTCTTCGCTGCCGCCGCCGTGGGCGAAGGGCTGTGTGAAGCGCTGGCCGACGCCGCTGGCGAGCTGCTCTCGGCGACGGTCGACCTGTCGTCTTTCCCCTTGTCGTCGTCGAGCGCGGAGCCGATTCCCCCGATGACGGCCAACGCGAGCAGGCCGAGGCATCCGCAGCCGAGCGCCTTTTGCTTCTTGTTTCTGCCTCCCGAGGCAGGCTGACGCATAGTCCCCCCAAGGTCACGCGTGTCACTACTGAGGCCGGTATATTCGCACACTCCGGACAGTGGCATGACGTACCAATTTGTGGATCATGCCTTGTTGTGACCCTCAAGTGACCTTCCTGTTGTTCTCGACCGCCGGTCTCGCCGCTGCCGATACGACTGTGCCGACCCCTACATAGAGGAGCGGCATGGGCAAGCTGAAGGCCCTGGCGGTCGGCATGGTGACGGCGGCGGCTCTGGCCGGCTCGACCTCCCCAGCGTCAGCGGCGCCCGGCGACACGGTGACGACGACGCTGCGGCAGGTGGTGGCGGACCTGCCGGTGGCGGACGAGTCCCGGACCGGCTACGACCGGAGCAAGTTCCGGCACTGGGTGGACGCGGACCGGGACGGGTGCAATACGCGGGCGGAAGTGCTGATTGCCGAGGCGGTGGAGCCGCCGACGGTCGGGGCTGGGTGCACCATCACCGGCGGCCAGTGGCACTCGTACTACGACGACACCGATCAGACTGTGGCTCGCGCGCTCGACATCGACCACATGGTGCCGCTCGCCGAAGCCTGGGACTCAGGGGCCTCGGCCTGGACGCCGGTCGAGCGGCAGGCATACGCGAACGACCTCGGCGACGCTCGGGCCCTGGTGGCGGTGACGGCCCGGGAGAACCGGTCGAAGTCCGACCAGGATCCTGCGGAGTGGCTGCCGTCGTCGCCTCAGGCCCGCTGCCGGTATGTGACCGAGTGGGCCGTGGTGAAGACCCGCTGGGGTCTGTCGGCGGACCTGGTGGAGGCGGATGCCCTGGAGCAACTGGCGGCCGGGTGCCCGGACACAGGATTGAAAGTGATCATCGCCCGCTGACCCGCTACCCTGACATGGCCGCCCCCGCCTGCTTTCCTCAGGCGGGGGCGGTACTGGTGCGGCGGGGGTCAGACGTCGGGGATCTCGTCGGCGGTGACGGTCTCGAAGTGCCACCACCGGCCGCCCTCCCACTGCATGACCTTCGCGGTGTCGGCACCGGATCGGAGAGCCATCCGAACGTGCTCGAATGCCTTTGCCTCGCTGGTGTGCTCGACTTCGGCCAGTTGGATCCCGTTCTGGGTCGGGATCACGCGCCACGGCTTGCGGGGCTTGGCGGTCACGGTCGTTTTCCTCACTCCTCGGTGGGTGCCACGGTTCAGGATGTCGGCGAGCCCAGCCTCAACGTCGAGCACCTTGCCCAGGTCGGCGATGCTGGCGGCGGACTCAGCCACATCGCGGTGCGCGTCGATGAGGGCGATCTGCTGCTTGTCCGGCAGTTGGTGGAGGAACTCGGCGTCGCCGTACTGCTCCTCCTTGACGGCCAGCGCCTCGTCCTCGGCATTGCCGGACAGGACGGCCCAGGTGGCTGTGCACCAGGGCTCGCCGGTGAAGTGGTGCAGTCGGCCGTGGCTGAAGCACCACGCGAAGGTGGTTGTGGTCGGTTGGTTCACGGTTTCTCCTCTGTGTTGGTGGCGCGGCGGACCCACACGCGGCGGCCTACCACTCTCGGACGGCGCGCTGGCAGGGCGGGCAGGTGATGGGTGTGTCCTCGTCGAGGTGGTCGACGGCTTCCTCGTCCTTCGTCTGCCCGCAGGCAGTGGTGAGGGAGAGGGAGCCTGTCTCGTAGGTGGCGGCGTGGGTGCGACGGCCGCGCTGTGGCTTGATGCGGCAGGGGTAGGCGGGGGTCTTGGTGGCGAGACCGGATGCGGTATGGGCGGGCGTCGGCGGCGTGGCCTTGGCTGCCTTCTGCTGCTCCTGCCACTCGATGCGCAGATTGCGGGACTTCTCGCAGAGCCGCTCATAGCGAGACCGTGCCAGGTTCAGCGCCTGCCGCGCATCCTCGATGTCCTCGGACAGGCGGCGCTGCTGCTCCTCGTACTCTTCCAGCGTCATGGTGTCTCCTGTGCGTTGGTGGTGCGGCGGACCCACTCGGTTACACGGTCAGCTCGGCGCAGTAGAGGGCGAACTTCTTGGTGTAGTCGGAGTGGCCTACCGACTGCTGCTCGGCGGTGACGATGCTGGACAGGAGTGCAGGAGGGAGTCCACGTTCGCCGCGGAGGCGGTTGACTTCCTCCCACATGGCGTTCCGCTCGAAGCGGGCCCATTCGCACTCCACGCCGCCATCAGGTGCGGCGATCAGGTTCGGACGCTTGGCTCGCTCTGCCTGAGCGGCCCTGAGTACGTCGTAGAGTCGGTCAACGCTCTGCCTGTAGTGGTCGATCATGTGTCTGCTGCCTCTCCTGTTCTTTGTTTCTCTCGGTGGGCTCGATGCCGCGTTCACGCAGTGCGGCGTACAGGGTCGTGCGGGAGAGGCCGGTCCGGCGACCGAGGTCCCGGACGTTCTGAAGTCCGGCTCGCCACATCTCGGCGGCGATGTCCTTCAGTCTGCCGACGATCCGCGCCCGCTGCTCCACAAGCTCCGTCGCTTCGTCGGTGAGGGAGCTGACCCTGTTCTCGTTCATGTCCATCACTGTACATGTCCAGTGATGGACATGAAAGGGCGTGGAGCGGCCTTGTCTCACCGGGACGCATCCCGCAGCAGGCGTCAGTTGGAGCTCAACGACCCTCGATAACATGCCATATCGCGGGCGAAAAACGGTACAATTGGCCATGCCTGAAACCCAGTTCGGACAGCCGCTTCCGACCCCCGCGCTCAAGCCGTGCGCCTTCTGCGACATCGTCGCCGGACGCTCACCCGCTGAAATCTTCCACGAGTGGGATGACGCGATCGCCATCGTCCCGCTGAACCCCGTCACCGAGGGACACCTGCTCGTCATCCCGAAGGTCCACGTCGCCGACTTCGGGCAGGACCCCTACGTCAGCGCTGCCGTGATGAAGCGCGCCGCACAGCTCGCCGCCACTCAGTGGTGCAACGTCATCACCTCGCGCGGCAAGGTGGCGACACAGACCGTCTTCCACCTCCACGTGCACATCGTGCCAAGGCGAGAGGGCGACGGCCTCGCGCTGCCCTGGACTGGGCAGAGCAAGGCAGCAGGAGAGACCTGCGGCTTCCTCCATGACCAGTGGGATGGCCCGTACAAGATGTCTCGCCGTTGCGTTGCCAAGGCCGGACACACAGACGGCGGTTACGCCTACGACCATGGTCCGTGGGAGTCCGTCACCGCATGACGGACCTCGTCCCGCGCCAGCCGGACGCCACCCCGGCCGTCTACGACGCTGCGACGCTCGCCGTCCTCGCCGCCATGGAAGAGGCAGCCGAGAAGCACCTCGACGCCATCCGCCCCCACAACACGAAACGCGGCTACGCCAACGACTGGGCGCTCTGGGAGGAGTTCCACGACTGGTTGGGGGAGCGGACCGGGCACCGACTCAAGTCGACCGCCGTCACCAAGGGCACCTTGGTCGGGTTCGTCGTCTGGCTCGACACCATCAAGCTCGCGGCCCCGAACAGCATCGACCGCCGCATCACCGGCGTCACCGTCACGGCGAGGAACGAGCACGGCGTCGAGGTCCCCAAGGCCGCCACCGTCGCCGCGCGGCAGGCGCTCAAGCCGCTCAAGAACGACCCCGACCGCATGGCGCGCGGCCGAGGCAAGGCCGCAGCCGCCACCCCCGAACAACTCCGCCAGATGAACGCCGCCATCGCCGACGGACTCGCCGGACTCCGCGACCGGGCCCTCTGGCTTATGGCCTTCGGGATCGCAGGCCGCTCCGCCGAAGTCGCCGCCCTCCGCGCCGACGCCATCGTCCACGTCAGCCAAGGACTCGAAGTCCACGTCCCCGCCGTCAAAGGCCGACCGCCCCGAGACGTCGTCGTCGGCTACGGCAAGAACCCCGACACCTGCCCCGTCCGTGCATGGCTCACCTGGCGCTCCGCCGCAGCCATCACCACCGGGCCCGCCTTCCTGCCCATCACCGTCCACGGCCGCCTCGGCGACCACGCCCTCTCACCCGAAGCCGTCCGCGAGATCATCGCCCGCAACGCCGAACGCGCCGGGATCGCCGTGCGCCTGACCGGGCACAGCATGCGAGCAGGGTTCATCACCACCTCACGGCGAGCGGGGAAGCGGGAAGAGAAGATCCGTGCCCAGTCCGGCCACGCAGACAACAGCCCCGCCTTCTGGGGCTACATTCGGGAAGCAGACAAGTGGACCGACGCCGCATCCGAGGACATCGGTCTCTAGCTGAGGGGAACCACACCGTGGAACGGATGCCGACCTACGACGTCACGCTTGCCGGAGGACCGCTTGACGGGAAGACCTTGCCTGTGACCGGCGATCCGATGGAACCGCCGGACAGGGTAGTGGTACAACTCCCGCCAGAGAGCGAACTGCAGGCGATCTATTCCCCTCGTGTGAACACTGGCCCCGACGGCGGCCCCTGGGTCTATCAGTACATCCGCACGGAGCCGGTGCCGCGAGCGGATGGCGCCAGCACATAAGGGAACGTTATGCGCTAGCTCGGCCGGACGATCGCGGTCTGACCCCTTCCCCGTTCGGCCGGTCCGGGTTCATCCTGTGGGGGCGCGGGCGCTTGCCCCCCAGGCGGTGCCCCCTCTTGCGCCCTGCCCCTCGCGGGGCGGGGCGCGTTCGTCCCTCCCAGCCTCCCCACGGGAGGGCCGACAGCCGCATACCTGGCGCGTCCTCATCGCGGGATACACACTGCGGCACTATGAGCGACGACGATCTCGACAACGTGATCCACCTGTTCGGCAAGCGACCGACCGGTGCAGCCGAGCAAGGGCAGCCGCAACTCGACAAGCTTCAGGAAATCTTCGTGATGTGGCAGGCACAGTTCATGCACTACGGGCAGACCCTGACCAATCCCGACACGGCGTCCTCGCTACACGCCGCTGCTGACATGTTCGGACGCATACTCGATGGCGCCTGCAACCATGAGGTCATCACTAGCGAGCAGCGCGATCAACTAAAGGGGATCGTTCACACGGCGCACGCCGCGGCTGACGAGTGGACGTCATAGTGGGGAACTCGGGCAACTCGCTCCGTTCCTAGCGCTGCGAACAGGACGGGACGTTCTGCCGCTCGCCCGCTGTTAGGGCTGGTCGTCTTGCTCGCCTTCACCGCGGGCCCGCTTCGCAGCCCGCACGGATTCTTCGAGCGCGGCCATGAGGTCGACGGCGGGCGCCGGCTCGGGTCGCACCGCGAGTTCGCCCCCGCTGGCCTTGGCATCCACCAGGCTGTTCAACGCCGCCGTGTACTCGTCGTGAAGCTGGTCGATGTCCACCCCAGCGAGCGCATCCATGAGCACCTCGGCCATGGCGAGCTCGCGGTCGGTCAACGGCGACGACGAGGAGAGGTCGCCGGGGTCGCGTACTTCTTCGGGCCACAGCAGCGTCTGTAGGAGCAGCATCCCATGCCGCGGTCGGAGCGCTGCGAGGCGCTCGCGGCTGCGGATGGCGACCTTGCAGATGGCGAGCCTGCCGCTGCGGGCGAGAGCTTCCACGAGGAGCGCGTATGGTCGCTGGGCGCCAGCACCGGAGGCCCCGATCCAGTAGGGCCGGGAGTAGAGGATGGGGTCAACCTCCTCGGCGCTGATGAAGCCCAAGACTTCGATGACGTGCTTGGTGGGTAGCGGTAGCGCTTCGAGGTCGGCGTCTCTCAGGATCACCTGGCGCCCGTCGGGGGCTTCCCAGGCGCGGGCGATATCGACCTGTTGGACTTCGATGTTCTCGAGTTCGCAGACGCGCCGGTGGCGGATGCGTCCGCCGCAGGCGGCATGCACGGTGTGGAGCCCGGGGCCGTGCTCTTCCGTGGCTGTGTAGAGCTGACAGGGCAGGGCCACCATTCCGAAGCTGATGGTTCCACTCCAGATGGCCCGCATGGCTTGACGGTAGGCCGCCGTGGCGCGGCTTGCCCCTGGTCGCCACCCATCCGGGTATTCGAACTAGAATCGAACGGTGGATGCGGAGGAGTGGCGGTCGAAGGCCGGGCCATGGGCCCGCGCCGAGCTGCCGGACAGCCAGGAGCTGGACGTCATCCTCACCCAGTGGACCCGCACCCCTGACGGACGCTGGTGGGCCGAATGCGAGGCGATCCTCCCGGCGCGCTACCAGCACGGCGACGGCCGCACCAAGGTCACGGGGGCCCCGACGCCGATCAGCGTGCCCAGTGATCGCATCACCCCGATCCCCGGCGAGGACTACAGCGGCGTGCCCGTCGACGGGGCGATTGCGGGCAGGCAGTGGGTGGTGGAAAAGCTCCACCAGTACACAGAGGAGGACCCGTCCCGCCGTCTGCATCGTCGCGACTGCTGGCAGGCCCGGGGCGAGTATGAGCGCATCACAACCGAGGACGCCGTGGAGCGCCTCGCGCGCGGGGTCATCGCCGTGTGCGACGTGTGCCGACCGGATCGGGCACTTCGCCGCTGACCTCCGTGCCACACTGGTCCTGGCCCCCGCCGCATCCCCCGTCGGCGGAGGCCACTCACGTAGGGGAGGGTACGTGGAGCAGCCCGAGGAACGGCCACAGCCGAAGCTGAGCGTCAAGGTCAATGTCGACACCGGCGAGTACATCGAGGGCCTCAAGCGGTTCCGCTCCGCAATGCAGGTTCAGCTCCTCCGCCTCGCCCCGGATCTCGAAGCCCTCGACGACGAGCTGGACATCCTCTACCGGGGCCAGCTCTAGCCCCGGCCTTGTCGGCGCCCCCGCGTACCCTTGGTCTCATCTATCCGATTTACTGCGTGGGCTGCGCGGCTACTCGGATGCGACCGCCCCGCCGAACCGGCGGGGCGGAGGCATGTCAGCCCTCCGGCTCAGGGTGTCGGGCGGCCTTCTTCACCCGCGACTCCAGCTCGTACCGGTTCTGCCCCTCGGCCGCCTCGGTGATCGCCGCCTGCACTGCTTCGGCCGCTGTCCGCCACAGCTCCCACTGCGCCCGGCGTTCCTCGCCATCCAGGCCCTGGAGCTTGGCGTGCTCGGCGTCGGAGGCTTTCTGCAGGTGCACGAGTCTGTCGATATCACTCACGGCCGGATCCTAAGCCGCAGCAGTGACATCCCGGCGCTGGGCCGCCGCCCACGCCGCCACCAGCCGCGCATACTCTGCCCGATCCTCCGGCAGCGACAGGCGACCACCAGCCCGCACCAGCAGACGACGGATCGCCTCGTTCACCTCATCAGCAGACAAGGCGGCGGCAGGGCGGGCAGCGTCGGACATGCCCCGATCCTAGGGGCGGGGTAGGACAATCAGCCCTCACCGGCCGACGGTGAGACGAAACTCCCAAGCCCCGGCTCCGTGTAGATCAGGCCCTCCTCACGCAACGCCCGGTGCACCTTCTGACCCGTCATCGTCGCGATCCCGAACTCCTGCTGGAGAGCGAGCACGGACGGAACACGAGTCCGCGGCGGGTAGGTGCCGTCGGCGATGCGCTTCCGCAGCACGTCGGCCACCTGCCGCCACCGCGGCACATCAGGCGCAAAGTCGATCACATCGCCAAGCTAGGCATGCCACACCTGATCAGGCGAGATAGGGCATGCCAAGCGTGCTACACCATGCTACGTGGCAGAATCGGGACCCCCGCGGCCGTGCGACCGGCCCGGGGGCATGGCCCACCTGGAGAGAGCAGGTAGACACGATGGAGCCTACGGCCGGACCACGCCACAGCAGCAGCCCCAGGGCCGAATCCCTCGCCGCCCGGCTGGCCGCACTCACAGGGCGTCAACCGCGGGTCAGCGTGGACGGCTGCCGGACCCGCATCGAAGCCGACCTGCCGCCCCAGCTCACCAACACCCAGTGCCGCATGCTGTACCTCGCCCTCGCCGACACCGACCACTGCGGCATCCACTCAGACGGCTACGCGTGGGCCGAACTCCTCGACCTCCCCGACCCGGCCCGGCTCACCGCAGACCAGCGCGCCGGCTACGCCTGCACCCTCTGCGGGCTCACCCTCTATACGTCGAGGTTCCTCGGCACCGTCAACGGCGTGCAGTTGTGGGCCTGTTCGCCGGCCTGCTGATGCCTCCGAGGCAAAAGCTCTGGCCAGCGTATAAACGCCCTGTGATGAATCCGTGGGGGGTGCATTTATGTACGCGCAAACCCTTCCCTGGAGACACGGCGGCTTGTTGACTGGCCGCCCAAGCACGCCACGCAAACGGGCATGTCGCCCAGCCCTGCCCAGGGTTACAACCGCAGCCGCCACCGATCCGCGGGGAGGACCAAATCAGCTACCTCAACCGGCAGTCCACCCGCATCCAGGCGGGTCCGCTGCAACAGAATCGCCACCGTATCCATTGGCAGCCGGAATGCCTGAGCCTGCCGGGCGTCCAGCCGCACGGTGCCCGCTTCGACGGCCGCGGAGGCATGCTTGTGCCGCCGGCCGCGCCACCAGCTGGTGACGAGCATCGCCGACCGGCCGCCCGGATCCCAGCACTCCAATGTCTCTCGGCGCACGGTCGCACCCGCGGAGATGTCCAGGCGACCCGCAAGGTCGGGGGAGGCGCGGCAGCTGCCGGCGTCAATGACCTCACAGCCGTAGGGCCAGTCCCCGTCAGGGTCCGTGAGGATACGCACGGCCGGAGGGTAGGCCACGGTAAGACGCTTCCGCGCCTGACCCTCGAGAAGGCCCTGCCTTCGGAGGAGGGCGACCGCCAAGCGGACAGTCTGCTCGTGGACTCCGTACTCGGTCGCGAGATCGACTCGGGAGGGGATCTGCTTCCCGGGCGCCCAATCGCCCTTGCCGATGCGGTCCATAAGGGCATCGGCAATACGGCGATATAGCGCCCGCTCCTCCACCCAGACCCCTAGACGATCACCCTCGCGAAGTGATCAGGCTAGGAATCTGGGTAGGCGCTGGATATATCCAGATGCCTGCTCGGTAGGGAACGCGCTTGTCGGGCGGGCGGCTCAACCCCCCTCACTGAACGGCCGGCCCCGGGCTCTGCTTACCCCCAGGTGCACCCCGGGGTCGGTCTCTGTGTTGCTCTGGGGTGGGAGATGGGAGACAGATGGGAGATGATCTTGTCTAACCATAGGTGGGTCATGTCTAGCCATGGCCGACTCGCAATGCGTCGTTGCAGGTGAAAGCCCTAGTCAGAGCGAGTTCTCCCACATGATGAGGGTCCCATTCACAGGGCCACCAGCATGGCGAACATCCCTATCCCCATCGACAGCCTGCAGGCATGCCGCAGCTCGGGCCGCCGCGACCAGCGGGCGCCCGGCGGCCCCGCCCCCGCGCCGTCCACGGCCCCTTCGACGGCCCCGTCCACGGCCCCGTCCACGGCCCCGTCCGTCATCGGCACGAGCCGCAGCCCGGACCGTACGACGTAGACCGCGAAGTACACGAGCAGCGCCCCGGTCAGCAGCGGCACCCCGCCCGCCATCCGGCCCGGTGCCATCTCGCCGGTGTGATGGTGGCCGCCCGTGGTGCCCACCATCATCGCGAGCGCCATATAGACCATCGCCAGCGCCCCGACGGCGTGGTGCAGCCGGTGCCCCGGGAGCCCAGCGCCGCGCGGGACCGGCAGCAAAGCCCTTACGGCGGCCACGGCGAAGACCGCCGCCAAGGCGGGCGGACCCCATGGCCGGGGGTCGAGCGCGGTGGACGGCACCGCCATCACCGCCATCCCCCACCCCATCAGCGCCTCGGCGCCCGCGATCCGCCGTCCCGGCCCGGGCGGCTCACCGCGCATCTGCAGCAGACAGTAGCCACCCGTGGCCGCGCACAGCGCGACCAGCAGCCAGCCGATGAGCGGAGGTCCGTGCACGGCCACACCTCCCGAAGGGGGACGTATTACCAGGAGACATCCCCTGGCGCGGCACGACACACGGGAGCGCACGGACGCAGTGGGGGAGCGCGAGGCGTACGGAGTTGTGGGGAGCGCGAGGCGTGGTGTGGCACGGTGAGAGGTGCGGCCCGTGGATCACGCAGGCCCCAGCCGCACCACGGGACGTGTACAGCTGTCCGAAGAGGAGGAGAGCCCGTGTCGAATCCACCGCTTCCCGAGGCCGCCGTCGCCATGCTCGAGAAGCCCAATCCGGCCGTGATCGCGACGATCCGGTCCGACGGCCAGCCGGTGTCCACGGCCACCTGGTACCTCTGGGACGACGGCCGGGTCCTGGTCAACATGGACGAGGGCCGCAAGCGGCTCGACCACATCCGCAACGACCCCAGGGTCTCGCTCACCGTGATCGACGAGGCGAACTGGTACAACCACATCACCCTCATCGGCCGGGTCGTCGAGCTCCAGGACGACAAGGACCTGGCCGGGATCGACCGGCTGGCCCAGCAGTACCTGGGCAAGGACTACCCGCAGCGCGACCGCGGCCGGGTCAGCGCCTGGATCGAGATCGACCGCTGGCACGGCTGGGGCGAGCACAAGGAGAACAGCCAGCCCGGCTGATCCGCGCCGCACCGCCTGCCCGCCGTCCGCCCCGCGCCCGACCCCTCGGGCACCCCTCTCCCGCGCCACTACGAGGAGCGCGGGGTGAGGCGGATGACGGGCAGCACGCGGTCGGTCTTCTGCTGGTACGGGCGGAAACGCGCCGACGCGTCGGCGATCCGGCGCCAGGCGCGTGCGCGTTCCTAGCGCGATCCGTGCGCCGCCGGGTCATCCGGTGGGCGCTTGTGCGTATCAACCCCCGGCGGCCCCGCCCGCGCGCCTCCCATGGCGCCGGGCGGGCCCCGCCGGGGAACCGGATCAGGTCCCCGGCCGGTAGCGGATGGGGTGGTCTTCGGGCACCTCCACGACCGCGATCCGCACACCGTCCGGGTCCGCGATCCACATCTCCACCAGCCCCCACGGCTCCTTCTTCGGCGGGCGCAGCACCTCGACCCCCTGCGCGGTGAGCTCCTTGTGCGCCGCCGTCGCGTCCGCCACCTGGAGCCACAGCTGCAGGCCCGGGGCGGGCGGGGTCTCGGAGCGGCCGGAGACCTCCAGGAAGCCCCCGCCGAGGAAGTAGACCGTGCCGCGCTCGGGGCCCGTCCCGAACTCCCGGTAGACCGCCAGGCCCAGGGCGTCGCCGTAGAACGCCCGGGAGCGCTCGGGGTCCGTCGGCCGCAGCAGGACGCGGCTGCTCAGTACGTGAACCATGCCCGCGACCCTACGCAACCCGACCCCTTCGGGGCAGGTTAAGGTCTGTTTGCCGCCACCGACCGCGATACCAACCGCCACACCGACCGCGATACCAACCGCCACACCGGCCACCGGCCACCGGCCACCGGCCGCCCGGCCGTCACCGAAGGGAATCCCGCCGACGCCATGGACACCGCGGACGCGACCGTACGAGCCACCGACCCGCTCACCTTCCGCACGGCCACCGAGGCCGATGTGGAGGGACTGGTGGCGCTGATCGAGTCGGCCTACCGCGGGGACGCCAGCCGCGCCGGATGGACCACGGAGGCGGACATCCTGGACGGGCAGCGCACCGACCCGGAGAACGTCGCGGACGTGGTGCGGGCCGAGAACGGCCGGATGATGATCGTCGAGCGGGACGGTGAGCTGATCGCCTGCTGCCAGCTCGAGCACCGCGGTGACCACGCCTACTTCGGCATGTTCGCGGTCCGGCCCACCCTCCAGGGCGGCGGCCTGGGCAAGGTGATCATCGCGGAGGCCGAGCGGTACGCGCGGGCGGAGTGGGGCGCGAAGGAGATGCACATGACGGTGATCTCCGCCCGCGAGGAGCTGATCGCCTGGTACGAGCGGCGCGGCTACGCCCGTACCGGCCGGATGACCCCGTTCCCGTACGGCGATGAGCGCTTCGGCGTGCCGCGCCGCGCCGACCTCGAGTTCGAGCTGCTGATCAAGCCCCTCGGCTGAACCCGTCCGAGGTTCCTGGGCCTCTCGGAAGGCCCGTGGGCGGCGTTTACGCCGTACCGGTGAATGCCGCCCGCGAGCGCGTCATGCCGTGACCCGCGAGTGCGTCATGCCGTGAAGCGGGCCGCCCGCCGGATCTCCGGGAAGTCGGTGGTGGCGCCGTCCAGGCGGAGGCCACGGACCAGCTTGAGCTGGTCGGGGGTGTTCACGGTCCAGCCGATGACCTTGAGGTCGTCGGCGTGCGCCTTCTCCACCAGCTCCAGGGTCAGCCTGCGGATGTTGAGCACCAGCATCCCGGCGTCGACGGCGTGCGCGCGGTCGATCACATCGAGGCCGTAGCGGCTGGCCACGAGGGCGGTGCGGGCGGTCGGGAGCAGCCTGCGGATCTCCGCGAGCGCCTCGTCGTGGAAGGACAGGATGTCCACCCGGTCCAGCAGATCGCGGCGGGTCAGCGCCTCGGCCAGTGCCCGGGCGGCGGCCGTGTCCTTGATCTCGGCCTGGAGCGGCGCCCGCACGGCGTCCACGACCTCCTCGAAGACCGGGATCCGCTCCCCCTCCCCGGCGTCCAGCTCACGCAGCTCCGCGAGGGTGAAGTCGCTGATCGGGCCCTTGCCGTCGGTGGTGCGGTCGACGTGCGCGTCGTGCATCACCACGAGCGCGCCGTCCTTGCTGAGGTGCAGGTCAAGTTCGATGACGTCCATGCCCTCGTGCTCGGCGCGGACGAAGGACCGCAGGGTGTTCTCCGGTTCGACACCCATCACTCCGCGGTGTCCGATGGTGAGAAAAGTCAACGCTGTCTCGCTCTTCTGACGGCCCTCGACGGCCTTCGTCGGGTCGTCTTCGTCGGGTCGGGGGAGGCAGTGGGGTGGCTGGTTCATCGGCACGCGGCGGACGGGCCGCCCGGACCGGCGCACACCATACCGGCCGCTCATGACGGGACCGTTCAAGCGGGGCCGTGGCATGAGCCGAGCCGATGGGGGCAGGAAAAACTGCGGTGGTGCGGGTGTGGCGCAGGATGATTTCCCGTACCGTCGCTTGAGCGAGGGAGTCTCCATGGATACGGTGGTCATACGCGAGTTTCTCCGGTGAAGGAGTGGTCATGACGGAAATCCTTTCGTCTGCGATAGCTGAAGGTGGCGTTCTGCCCGCAGAGCGTGTGGTCGATCATCCGGCCTGGCCGACCCTCAAGGACGCTGTCGAAACGTTTCGTCCGTGGCAGTCCAAGGACGGTTCCATCGACTTCGACGCCGAGGGCGCACCCACCCGTGAGACCGCCGCGGCCACCATCGCCCGGGTGATCGAGGCCATCGAGGAGCTCGCGCCACTGCTTCCGCACGACGCCGACTACCACCGGGCGGTCGTCGCGGACCTGCGCCGCTGGGCCGAGGGCGGCTTCGGCGTCCCCGACTTCCTCGACTCGCTGCTCGCCTTCCAGCCCGCCCGCACGCGCGCCGACGGACTCCAGCACCTCGTGGTCTTCCCCATGTACACGCAGAACGGCAACCCGGACCGCAATCTGGAGGCCGTGGTGCTGCGCATGGTCTGGCCGGACTGGCTGGCCGAGCTGGAGCGCACCCGCTATGACAACCCGCTCTACTGCGGCCTCACCTTCGAGGACTTCACCTCCGGCTACGACACCAACTCCGCCGTGCTCTTCCCGGAGACCATCGCCGTCCGCGAGGCCCCCGAGCGGTTCACCTGGGGCGGCATCTTCTGCGACCGCGAGGCGGCCCGGTTCCGCCGGGTCAGCGAGGCCGCCGTCCGGGCCCTGGGGATGGAACTCCCCGACGACATCCGGGACATGCTCGCCGACCAGCGCCGCTGCCAGGAGGCGTTCGCCCTGTGGGACATGGTCCACGACCGCACCCACAGCCATGGCGACCTGCCGTTCGACCCCTTCATGATCAAGCAGCGGCAGCCGTTCTGGATGTACGGGCTGGAGGAGCTGCGCTGTGACCTCACGGCCTTCAAGGAGGCGGTGAGGCTGGAGGCCGAGGGCGTCGCCCAGGGCCGTGACGTCCAGTACGCCGTGATCTTCGACCGGATGTTCCGGTTCCCGGTCACCGGCGCGCGGGTCCGCAACTACGACGGGCTCGGTGGCCAGTTGCTCTTCGCCTACCTCCACCAGCACGACGTCGTACGCTGGACGGACAACACCCTGCACATCGACTGGTCCCGCGCCTCGCAGGTCACCAACCAGCTCTGCGGCGAGATCGAGAAGCTCTACCGCGACGGTATCGACCGCCCCAAGCTCGTCCACTGGTTCAAGGCGTACGAGCTGGTCTCGACCTATCTCGCACCGCACCCCGGCTCGGTCTGGGCCAAGGGCCCCGAAGCCCTGGACCTGAGCCAGCCGCCGCGCAAGCTCGTCGACGACGTGCTCCCCGACGAGTTTCCGCTGAGCATGTTCTACGAGGCGCTGGCGAAGAAGCTGCGTGACGTGGTCGCCTCGACCAAGGGGATCACGGCCGGCAGCGACCTACCGGCGGCGGCATGAGCACCGCGGCGGCGCACGGCCCCCAGGCGGGGCAGGACGAGGAGGCAGCGAGCATGACCACACCGACATCGAGCCCCAGCCCGAACGAGCCGGGTGAGCGGCCGCTGGACGGTGCGGTGGTGGCGGTGGCCGGAGCGGCGGGCCCCGCGGGCCGGGCCACGCTGCTCCGCCTCGCCGAGGCGGGCGCCACGGTGGTCGCCTCCGACGCCGATCCGGCGCGGCTGGCCGAGGCCGTGGACGCGGCGCGCTACGCCCACGGCGGCGCCAGTGTCACCGGCGAGACGGTCGACCTGCTCGACCTCGACGCCGCCCGCGCCTGGGCCGACCGCACCGAGAAGGAGTTCGGCCGGGTCGACGGGCTGGTTCACCTGGTCGGCGGCTGGCGCGGCGGCAAGACCTTCGCCGACGCCCCGCTGGCCGACTGGGACACCCTGCACAATCTGCTGATCCGCACCGCCCAGCACACCTCCCTCGCCTTCCACGACGCCCTGCTGCGCAGCGGCAAGGGCCGCTATGTGCTGATCAGCGCGGCGGGGGCGTCCAAGCCCACCGCGGGCAACGCCGCGTACGCCGCCGCCAAGGCCGCCGCCGAGGCGTGGACGCTCGCGCTCGCCGACTCCTTCCGCAAACTGGGGGGCGAGAGCGGCCCCTCGGCGGCCGCTGCCATCCTGGTGGTCAAGGCGCTGGTGCACGACGCCATGCGGGCGGAGCGCCCCAACGCGAAGTTCGCGGGCTTCACGGACGTCAAGGAGCTGGCCGAGGCCATCACCGGACTCTGGGACCGGCCCGCCCAGGAAGTGAACGGAACCCGCCAGTGGCTGACCCCCAAGCCGTGAGGACCGACGCCCGCCGCCACCACGACCCCCAGGTACGCGGCTTCGCCAGCGACAACTACGCCGGCACCCACCCGGAGATCCTCGCCGCGCTCGCCCTCGCCGACGGAGGCCATCAGGTCTCCTACGGCGAGGACGACTACACCGCGCATCTGCAGTTCGTCATGCGCAGCCACTTCGGCCCGCACGCGCAGGCGTTCCCGGTGTTCAACGGCACCGGTTCCAACGTCGTCGCCCTGCAGGCCCTCACCGACCGCTGGGGCGCGGTCATCTGCGCCGAGTCCGCCCACATCAACGTCGACGAGTGCGGGGCGCCCGAGCGCGTCGGCGGGCTGAAGCTGCTCACCGTCCCCACCGAGGACGGCAAGCTCACCCCCGAGCTCATCGACCGCCAGGCATGGGGCTGGGACGATGAGCACCGGGCGATGCCGCAGGTGGTCTCGATCGCCCAGAACACCGAGCTCGGCACCGTCTACACGGTGGACGAGATCCGCGCCATCTGCGACCACGCGCACGAGCGCGGGATGAAGGTCCACCTCGACGGCGCCCGGATAGCCAACGCGGCCGCGTCCCTGGACGTGCCGATGCGCGCGTTCACCAACGCGGTGGGCGTCGACATCCTGTCGTTCGGCGGCACCAAGAACGGGATGCTCTTCGGCGAGGCCGTCGTCGTCCTCGACCCGGACGCGGTGGGCGCCATGAAGCACCTGCGCAAGCTGTCCATGCAGCTGGCGTCCAAGATGCGGTTCATCTCCGTCCAGCTCGAGGCACTGCTCGCCCGCGACCTGTGGCTGCGCAACGCCCGCCACGCCAACACCATGGCCCAGCGACTGGCCGACGGCGTGCGCGCGGTGGACGGGGTGGAGATCCTCCACCCGGTCCAGGCCAACGCGGTCTTCGCCCGCCTCCCGCACGAGGTGAGCGAACGCCTCCAGAAGCGCTACCGCTTCTACTTCTGGGACGAGGCCGCGGGTGATGTGCGCTGGATGTGCTCCTTCGACACCACGGAGGAGGACGTGGACGGCTTCGTCACGGCCCTCAAGGAGGAGATGGGCCGGTAAGGCCGTCTCCGAGGATCCGAGGATGAGCGCGCGGGGCGGGCCACCGGAGCCCGCCCCGCGGCGTGTGCTTCCGCCCTAACGGCCCCGGTCCAGGGCGCCCTAACGGCCCCGGTCCAGGGCCAGCGCCTCGGCCGGGGTGGGAGCGGTGCCGCCCAGGTGGGCCGGGACCCACCAGGTGTCCTCCGGGCCCTTGGGCCGCACCGGATACGCCCGCTGCGCCGCCTCCAGCAGCTCCTGCACCCGGCCGCGCAGCCGCTCGGTCAGGGTGTCCGAGGGCTCGGTCGGGTCGGCCTCCATCGGCTCGCCCACCCGCATCGTGATCGGGAAGTGATGGCGGCCGAGCGCCCGCTTGTGGCCCTTGGTCCACAGCCGCTGGGTGCCCCACAGCGCCATCGGCAGCAGCGGGACGCCCGCCTCCTGCGCCAGCCGGGCCGCGCCCGACTTGAAGTTCTTGAGGGTGAAGGACCGCGAGATCGTCGCCTCCGGGAAGACGCCGATGATCTCGCCGGAGCGGAGCGCCTTGAGGGCGTGCTTGTACGCCTCCATACCCGCCGCGCGGTCCACCGGGATGTGCTTCATCGCGCGCATCAGCGGCCCGGAGACCTTGTGCCGGAAGACCGACTCCTTCGCCATGAAGCGCACCAGCCGCTTGGCCGGACGGGCGGTCAGCCCGCAGAAGACGAAGTCGAGATAGCCGATGTGGTTGCTCACCAGAACCGCGCCACCCCGCTGCGGGACGTTCTCGGTGCCCTTCATGTCGAAGCGCAGATCGAGCGCCTTGAACATGGTGCGGGCGATGCCGATCACCGGCGGGTAGACGAGCTCTGCCATTGAGGACCCTTCGTCGATGCCTGGGGAGGGTTCTCCCGGCGGAAGTTACGCGGCCGTAGGTATCCGGCTTCTGGCAGATGGTGCCCGATGTCGTCTCTTTGTGCTACCGCGCGGCGCGGCCCGGCCGAGAGATCCTCATCACGTCGGTGGGCCGCCGGGGAATCCCCGGGCCGCCCAGGACGCTGCACCAGGGAGGCGCGACCGGGAGGAGACAGGTGCGATACGGCGACGGAGGCCGGCGGCTGGGCGCCGCCGAGCTGGGCGCGGAGCTGGGGGAGCGGGCGACGCTGGTCCAGTTCTCCAGCGCCTTCTGCCAGCCCTGCCGGGCCACCCGGCGGACGCTGTCCGAGGTGGCCGCGATGGTGGACGGCGTGGCGCACATCGAGATCGACGCCGAGTCGCGGCTGGAGCTCGTCCGGGCGCTGGACGTCGCCGGTACCCCCACCGTGCTGGTGCTCGACGCGGCCGGGCGGATCGTGCGGCGGGCCTCAGGACAGCCGCGCCGGGCCGATGTCATCGCCGCTCTGGGCGACGCCGTATGAACCGCCGCGCCCCGGCCCCACTTGACGGTCCGCACCCGGCGTGGTCAGGGTGAACGGCATGTGGCCTGGACCCCTTCTCTACGGACGTGTGCACGTGGACCTGATGCGGACCGCCGGCGCACGGTGTCCGGGCGGGTGAGTGAACGAGGACAAGCGCCGACCCCCGCCCGTACCTCCGGCAGAAGGACAACTCCATGACGGCAACGCACGACCTCGGCACGTCCTCGCTGACGACGTCCGACCTCTTCCGCTCCGTCTTCCGCCGGCACGCCTCAGGCGTCGCCGTGATCACCGCCCAGGGCACCCGCCCGGTCGGCTTCACCGCCACCTCCCTCGCCTCCGTGGCCGCCGAGCCGCCGCTGCTCTCCTTCGGCGTGGGCACCGGCTCCTCGAGCTGGCCGGTGCTCTCCGACGCCGAGTACGTCGGTGTCCACATCCTGGGCGAGCACCAGCGGGAGCTGGCCGCGACCTTCGCGCGCAGCGGTGCCGACCGCTTCGGACCGGCCACCGGCTGGCGCACCGGACCGGAGGGCGTACCGGTGCTCGACGGGGTGCTGGCGTGGCTGGTGTGCCGGGTGGTGGCCCGGATACCCGCCGGGGACCACCGGGTGCTGATCGGCGAGGTCATCACGGGTACCGCGGCCGGGGCCGGCCGTCCGCTGCTGTACCACCAGGGGCGCTTCAACGCGCTGCGCGACTGACGTTCCGCGCGCCGCGCGGCCGACCGGCGCCCCTGGTTGGCATGTACCCCTCGCGTTGATCGCCGCCGTTGGCAAGGTCACAGTTCACGCGGGTTGCGCACGGGGAATGAGCTGGGTGTACTGACGAGTAATATTTTGCTGCGGTGCATGGGCCGCCCCGGCAGGAAACCGCCCGCGGTACCGCCCGGGTCCCGCCCCCGAAGGCGCCTATGCTGCCAGCAACAAGGCAGCTCGGTAGAGACGATGCAGTAGGAGAGCCGGCGTGAGCTTGAGGATCGTTGTCTGTGTGAAGTACGTGCCCGACGCCACCGGCGACCGGCACTTCGCCGAAGACCTGACCGTCGATCGCGACGATGTGGACGGCCTGCTCTCGGAGCTGGACGAGTACGCGGTCGAGCAGGCCCTGCAGATCGCCGACGAGGCCGATGACGCCGAGATCACCGTGCTGACCGTCGGTCCGGAGGACGCCAAGGACGCGCTGCGCAAGGCGCTGTCGATGGGGGCGGACAAGGCCGTGCACGTCGAGGACGACGATCTGCACGGCACCGACGCGCTGGGCACCTCGCTGGTGCTGGCCAAGGCCGTCGAGAAGACCGGGTATGACCTGGTGGTCTGCGGGATGGCCTCCACCGACGGCACCATGGGTGTGCTCCCGGCGATGCTGGCGGAGCGGCTCGGTGTGCCGCAGGTGTCGCTGCTGTCGGAGGTGTCGGTCGAGGACGGCACCGTGAAGGGGCGCCGCGACGGGGACTCCGCGACGGAGCAGCTGGAGGCGCGGCTTCCGGCGGTGGTGTCGGTGACCGACCAGTCCGGTGAGGCCCGCTACCCGTCGTTCAAGGGCATCATGGCGGCGAAGAAGAAGCCGGTGACCTCCTGGGACCTGGAGGACCTGGAGATCGAGTCGGACGAGGTCGGTCTGGAGGGTGCCTGGACCGCCGTGGAGGGCGCCACCGAGCGTCCGGCCCGCACCGCGGGCACGATCGTCAAGGACGAGGGCGAGGGCGGCAAGCAGCTCGCCGCCTTTCTCGCGGAGCGCAAATTCATCTGATGCCGCCTCGCGGGTCAGAAGTTCATCTGAGTCGCGCCGCCCGTACCGCCCACACTTTTCGCATGTCGCAGGAGAGCGATTCCCATGGCTGAAGTCCTTGTCTACGTCGACCACGTGGACGGTGCCGTCCGCAAGCCCACCCTGGAGCTGCTGGCCCTGGCCCGCCGCATCGGCGAGCCCGTCGCCGTCTCCCTCGGCTCCGGTGCCGAGAGCACCGCGTCCGCCCTCGCCGAGCACGGCGCCGTGCGGGTGCTGACCGCGGATGCGCCCGAGTTCGCCGACTACCTCGTCGTCCCGAAGGTGGACGCGGTCCAGGCCGCGTACGAGGCCGTGTCCCCGTCCGCGGTGCTGTTCCCGTCCTCCGCGGAGGGCAAGGAGATCGCGGCCCGCCTCGCGGTCCGCATCGGCTCGGGCATCATCACCGACGCCGTGGACCTGGAGGCCGGTGACGAGGGCCCGGTGGCCACGCAGTCGGTGTTCGCCGCCGCCTTCACCACCAAGTCCCGGGTCAGCAAGGGCACTCCGGTGATCACGGTGAAGCCCAACTCGGCCGCCGTGGAGGCCGCCCCGGCCGCGGGCGCGGTCGAGGCCCTGTCCGTGTCCTTCTCGGAGCAGGCCACCGGTACGAAGGTCGTCTCCCGCACGCCGCGTGAGTCGACGGGGCGTCCGGAGCTGACCGAGGCGGCGATCGTGGTGTCCGGTGGCCGCGGTGTGGGCGGCGCGGAGAACTTCCCCGTCGTCGAGGCCCTCGCCGACTCCCTCGGTGCGGCCGTCGGCGCCTCGCGCGCGGCGGTGGACGCGGGCTGGTACCCGCACACCAACCAGGTGGGCCAGACCGGTAAGACCGTCTCGCCGCAGCTGTACATCGCGGCGGGCATCTCGGGCGCGATCCAGCACCGGGCCGGTATGCAGACCTCGAAGACCATCGTGGCCGTCAACAAGGACGCCGAGGCCCCGATCTTCGACCTGGTCGACTACGGCGTGGTCGGCGACCTCTTCGAGGTCGTCCCGCAGCTGACCGAGGAGGTCAAGACCCGCAAGGGCTGACGTCCACCGGACCTCCGCGAGGCCCCGTACGCGATGCGCGTACGGGGCCTCGCGTCCGCCGGGGAGTGTTGACCCGCTGTTCAGCGGCTGGCTAACTTCACCGTACGGATCATCGTTTCCGTGAAGCGGAAATGGGCGGGAAGGGTGGCGAACGGACATGGAGCCTCGCGAGACGGTGCGCACCAGCCTGCCCGGTGCCGTACGGGCGTCCATCGCCGGCTCCCTCGCCGCCGTCGACGCCGAGCTCGCCCGCCGCTACCCCGGTGACCCGGGCACCCGCCAGCCCGTCCACACCGTCTACGTCCCCGCCGACCTCCTCACCGCCGGCACGGTGCGCGACTGGGGCGACCGGGCACTGGCGGCCCTCGACCGGCACGCCCCCGACGCCGCCTCCTTCGCCGCCGTCCTCGGCCTCCCCGACGAGCTCGCCGCACCCGTCCACACCCGGGTGCGGGCCAAGCTGGAGCACGAGCCCGTGGAGGACCTGCGCATCGACTTCGAGGACGGCTACGGCCCCCGCCCCGACGCCGAGGAGGACGCCGCGGCCGCCCGCGCCGCCTCGCTCGTCGCGGCCGCTTGCGCGCGGGGCACCGCGCCGCCCTACGTCGGCATCCGCATGAAGTGCCTGGAGGCCGCCGTGCGCGACCGCGGCATCCGCACCCTCGACGTCTTCCTCACCGGGCTGATGGCGGCCGGAGGGCTGCCGGACGGACTGGTGGTCACCCTCCCCAAGGTGACGTACGCCGAGCAGGTCACCGCGATGGCCCGGCTGTGCGAGGAGTTCGAGAAGGCGCACGGGCTCGCCCCGGGCCGTATCGGCTTCGAGATCCAGATCGAGACCACCCAGGCCATCCTCGGCCCGGACGGCCGCGCCACCGTCGCCCGGATGATCGACGCCGCCGGGGGACGGGCCACCGGGCTGCACTACGGCACCTTCGACTACAGCGCCTCCTGTGGCGTCGGCGCCGCCCATCAGTCCATGGACCACCCCGTGGCCGACCACGCCAAGGCCGTGATGCAGGTCGCCGCCGCGGGCACCGGCGTACGGCTCTCCGACGGCTCGACCAACGTGCTGCCGGTCGGCCCCACCGAGCGGGTCCACGACGCCTGGAGGCTCCACCACCGCCTGGTCCGGCGGTCGTTGGCGCGCGCGTACTACCAGGGCTGGGACATGCACCCCGGCCACCTCCCGACCCGCTACGCCGCCGTCTACGCGTTCTACCGCGAGGGCCTGGAGGCCGCGGCGGAACGGCTCGCCGCGTATGTGGACCGTACGGCCCAAGGCACCGGCATCGCCGACGAACCGGCCACCGCGAAGGCGCTCAGCGGCCATCTGGTGCGCGGACTGGACTGCGGGGCCCTCGACGGCGCCGAGGTCGAGCGGCTCACCGGGCTCGGCCGCGCCGAACTCGACGCGCTGGCGGGCCGCGTCGCCCCGGCCGCCCCCTGACCGGCCCCCGTAACACCGGATCCGCCGGAGCCCACGGACCGGACCGTCCCGCCGGGCCCGCTGATCCGCTTGGCCACATCCGCTCACCCGCACGTGTCACCCGGGATGCGGCCCCGCCGGTGAGGGCGGGAGATGGGTGTCATGGCCAGAAGCGCCGTGTCGGCCCTGCTGATCCTGCTCGGTTGCCTGCTCGTTCCGGTGTCCGTGCTGACGGTGTGGGTCCACGACATCGTCCTGGACACCGACCGCTATGTGGCGACCGTCGCCCCGCTCGCGAAGGACCCGGCGATCCAGGACACCGCCGTGGACCGGGTCAGCCAGGCCGTCGACATCCGCCACAACAGCCGCGAGGTCACCGCCGGCATCGCCTCCTGGCTGCGCGCCCACGGCCTCCCGGAGCGGGCCGCCGACACCATCGAGGGCCTGGCCCCGCAGCTGGACTCGGCCCTGGACCAGGCGGTGCGGAAGGTGGCCGCCCACATCGTGCGCAGCGAGCAGTTCCCCGCCGTGTGGACCGGCGCCAACCGGGCCGCCCACACCGCCGTCGTGGGTGCCCTCACCGGCAAGGGCGGCGGGCCGGTCGGCGTCGAGGGCCACACCGTCACCCTCAACGTCGGCGCCGCCGTGGAGCGGGTCAGACAGCAGTTGGTGGACGCCGGGCTCCCCGCGGTGACCGGCATCCCCGACATCCACCAGCGGCTCGTCCTCTTCCACTCCGACCGGCTCGACACCTTTCGACGGTCGGCACGCCTGCTCGACCTGGCCGGGAACTGGCTGCCCGTGCTGACCGTGACCCTCGGCGGCACCGGAGTGCTGCTCGCCCACCGGCGCCGCCGGGCGCTCGCCCGCGCGGCCCTGGGCACCGCGCTCGCCTCCCTCGCCCTGGCGCTGGCTCTCGAGGTGGGCCGCCGCTACTACCTCGACCATGTGCCGACGAGCGTGCTGTCCCGGGAGGCGGCCTCGGCGCTCTTCGACACGGTGGTGCGCTTCCTGCGGGTCACCGTGCTCACCGTGCTGGTGCTCGGCGTCGTGGTCGCGCTCGGCGCCTATCTGGCGGGCCCGGGGCGGCTGCCGAGCACGGTGCGCGGCCGGGCCGAGGTCCTCGCCGACAGCGCGGCCCGCTGGGGCGCGGCCCACGGGATGCGCACCGGCCGGGCCGGCACCTGGACCGCCGACCACCGGCGGGGGCTCACGGCGACGGCCCTGCTGGTGCCGGTCGCGGTGTTCGCCCTGTGGAACCACCCCACCGTGCTGACGGTGCTCTTCCTGGTGGTGATCCTGCTGGCCGCCCTCGCCGTGATCGCCCTCCTGGCCGCCACGGGCCGCACGGGCGCGCACGGCCGGGGCGGTTAGGGGCGGGGGCGCCCACAGGCCGTCAGGGGTGAGGATGAGCACGATGAAATCCGGCACGCGGCCGCCAAGACGGCGTGGTTCAGCGTGCGCCCAGGTGGGTGCCGAGGAACTCCCGCACCATGGGGACCACCTCGTCCAGGCCGGTTTCGAGGAGGAAGTGGCCGCCGTCCTGGAGGCGCACCTCGGCCTTCGGGTTGTCGCGGGCGAAGGCGCGGGCGCCGTCGGGGCCGAAGATGGGGTCGTCGCGCCCCCATATGGCGAGCAGGGGCGGCTGATGGGTGCGGAAGTACTCGTGCACCCGGGGGTACAGGGGGCTGTTGGTGGCGTAGTCCCGGAAGAGCCTGAGCTGGACCAGATCGTTGCCGGGGCGGGACACCTGCTGGAAGTCGTGGTGCCAGGTGTCGGGACTGACCAGGCTCTCGTCGGGAGCTCCGGTGACGTACTGCCACTTGATCAGGTCCAGGGAGAGGGCCTGGCGGATGGCCTCCTCGTTCTTCGCGCTCTGATCCTCCTGATAGGCCCACACCGGTCGCCAGAAGTCCTCGACGAAGCCCTCGTCGTAGGCGTTGCCGTTCTGCGTCACGATCGCGGTGACCGCTTCGGGGTCGCGCAGGGCCAGGCGCCAGCCGATCGGCGCGCCGTAGTCCTGGACGTAGAGGGCGTAGCGGTCGAGGCCGAGGTGGTCGAGGAGACCGGCGGTGAGGTCGGTCAGGGCGTCGAAGGTGTAGTCGAAGTCGTCGACGCCGGGGGCGTCGGAGAAGCCGAAACCCAGGTGGTCGGGGGCGATGAGGTGATAGCCGTCCGCCAGGCGCGGCATGAGGTCGCGGAACATGAACGAGCTGGTGGGGAAGCCGTGCAGGAGGACGAGCGCGGGGGCGTCCGCGGGGCCCGCCTCGCGGTAGAACAGCCGTCGGCCCCGGATGTCCGCGAACCGGTGGTGCACCTGTGACTGTGACATGGCCTCCGCACCTTTCGAGCCTGGTTCCCGGCCCCCTTGGGCCCTGGCGGTCAGCGACCGTCAGTACCGCACCGCCGCGCCCACGTTCGCGGTGGTGCGGCCGGTGAGCTTGCGGTGGCTGCGGGCGGTGGCCGGAGTGGGATGGTTCGGGGGCACCTTGGACAGGTGCAGGACGACGGCGTCGACCACGTCCCCGCTCGCGTTGCGGAAGGTGACCTCGATGGCGTAGTTCGCCGGGTGTTCGGCCCTGTTGGTCACGGTCAGCGGCGCGACGGCCCGTCCCGCGCCGTCGCGGCTCACCCGGCCGACCTTCACCTCGCGCCTGGCCTGGGAGCCGCCCTTGATCTTGTTCAGCTCGGCCTGGGCCGACGCCCTCGCGGACGCGATGGCGGCGGAGGCCCGGGACACCTGGGACGACGGGGCGCCCCCGCCGTCCGAACAGCCGACGGCGGCCGGCGCCAGCACGGCCATGAGGCCCACCGCGCAGATCGTCCGCGTTCGGCGCCCGCTCATCGCGTCTCCCTCGTTCCGTCGGACGGGCCCCGGGCCCTCCGCATCCACCCTCGGGGCCGTGGGGGGCCGGGGCAACCGGAGCGGGGCCGTCCGGGCACTCGGGGGACGGTTGGAGGGCCGACCAGGGGTTCGGAGACGGCGGGCCGTTC
>NZ_JAEEAP010000079.1 GCF_016103465.1 Streptomyces sabulosicollis | reverse complement strand
ACTCCTGCCGCCGCCACGACGACAACGCGGGCAACACCTCACCCAGCGAAAGCCCCGGATCCACCGCGAGCTCCGCCGCCAACGCGGCCACATCCCCGCGCTCCACCACGTCCCAGAACCGCCCGTCCGCCGCCGGACCCGGCGCGGCCCCGGCCGCCGCTCCGGCCGGGGCCGGGGCGTTGAGCCAGTACCGCTGGCGCTGGAAGGCGTAGGTGGGCAGGTCGATCGTGCGGGCGCCGGTGGTGGCGTACGGGGCGGCCCAGTCGGCCTTCTTGCCCCGGACGTACGCCAGCGCCAGGGCCGCGGTGAGGGTCTCCGCCTCGGGGCGCCCGCCGCGCAGCGCGGCGGCGTACGCGGTGCCGTCGGCGTCGGGCAGGCAGTCCTGGGCCATGGCGGTGAGCACGGCGTCGGGGCCGAGCTCCAGGAAGGTGGTGGCGCCCTTGTCGGCCAGCGTGTGCACGGCGTCGAGGAAGCGGACCGCCTCGCGGACGTGGCGCACCCAGTACTCGGGCGAGCAGAGCTCCTCGGCGGTGGCGACGCGCCCGGTGACGGCCGAGACCACGGGGATGCGCGGCGGTGCGTACTCCAGCACCTGGGCGACGCGCCGGAATTCGGCGAGCATGCCGTCCATCAGCGGGGAGTGGAAGGCGTGGCTCACGGTGAGCCGCTTGGTCTTGCGGCCCCGCGCCTGGAACGACGCGGCGATCTCCAGCGCGTCCTCCTCGGCGCCGGAGACGACGACCGCGTGCGGGCCGTTGACGGCGGCGATGCCGATCCGGTCCTCGCGCCCGGCGAGCAGCGGCAGCACCTCGTCCTCCGCCGCCTGCACCGCGACCATCGCGCCACCCTCGGCGAGCTCCTGCATCAGACGGCCGCGGGCGGCGACCAGGGCGGCGGCGTCCTCCAGCGACAGCACACCCGCGACATGGGCCGCGGCGAGCTCGCCGATGGAGTGTCCGGCGAGCAGTTCGGGGCGCAGCCCCCAGGACTCGAGGAGGCGGTAGAGCGCGACCTCGATGGCGAACAGGGCGGGCTGGGTGTAGTCGGTGCGGTCCAGAAGGGCGGCCTCGGGACTGCCCTCCTCGGCGAAGAGCACGTCGAGGAGCGGGAGTTCGAGCTGCTCCTCGAGGTACCAGCAGGCGTCGTCCAGAACCTCGGCGAAGACGGGGTAGGCGTCGTAGAGCTCGCGGCCCATGCCGAGGCGCTGGCTGCCCTGGCCGGTGAACAGCAGGGCGAGCTTCCCGGCGGCGGGGGCGCCGCGCACGACGGACGGCCCGTCGCCGCCGTCGGCGAGGGTGCGCAGGGCGGAGCGGAAGCCGTCGCGGTCGCCGGCGAGGAGCACGGCGCGCTGTTCGAAGGTGGCGCGGGTGGTGGCCAGGGAGTGGCCGATGTCGGTGAGGGCGAGGCCGGGGTCGGCTTCCAGCAGTGCGTGCAGCCGCTCGGCCTGGCCCTGGAGGGCGTCGGCGGTCTTCGCGGACAGGGGCCAGGGCAGCAGGGCGGGGGCCTGGGCGGTGTCCCCGCCATCAGGACCGTCCGCTCCGTCGCGGTCCTCGACCGGGGGCTGTTCGATGATGGCGTGTGCGTTGGTGCCGCTCATGCCGAACGACGAGACGCCCGCGCGGCGCGGGCGGTCGCTCTCCGGCCAGGGCCGCGCCTCGGTCAGCAGCTCGATGTCACCGGCGGTCCAGTCGACATGCGGGGTCGGCTCGTCCACGTGCAGCGTCCGCGGCAGCACCCCGTGCCGCATCGCCATGACCATCTTGATGATGCCGCCGACACCGGCCGCGGACTGGGTGTGCCCGATGTTGGACTTGAGCGAGCCGAGCCACAGCGGCCGGTCCGCCTCGCGGTCCCGGCCGTAGGTGGCGAGCAGCGCCTGGGCCTCGATGGGGTCGCCGAGCGTCGTACCGGTGCCGTGGGCCTCCACCGCGTCGACCTCGGCGGCCGTCAGTCCGGCGTTGGCGAGGGCCTGGCGGATGACGCGCTGCTGGGCGGGGCCGCTGGGGGCGGTGAGGCCGTTGCTGGCGCCGTCCTGGTTGATGGCGGTGCCACGGACGACGGCGAGGACCCGGTGGCCGTGTCGGCGGGCGTCCGAGAGCCGCTCGACCAGCAGCATGCCGACACCCTCGCCCCAGGCGGTGCCGTCGGCCGCGGCGGCGAACGGCTTGCAGCGGCCGTCGGGGGCGAGGCCGCGCTGGCGGCTGAAGGCGATGAACGAGCCGGGGTTGGCCATGACCGCCGCGCCACCGGCGAGCGCCATGGTGCACTCGCCCGTGCGCAGCGCCTGGACGGCCAGGTGGAGCGCCACCAGCGAGGAGGAGCAAGCGGTGTCGACGGTGACGGTGGGGCCTTCGAAGCCGAAGGTGTAGGCGATCCGGCCGGAGGCGACGCTGGCGGCGTTGCCGGTGACCAGATAGCCCTCGAAGCCCTGCTCGGCCTCGTGCAGCCGGGGGCCGTAGTCCTGGGTCTCGGCGCCGACGAACACACCGGTGCGGCCGCCCCGGAGGATCGCCGGGTCGATACCGGCGCGTTCGAAGACCTCCCAGGAGGTCTCCAGCAGCAGCCGCTGCTGGGGATCCATCGCGAGCGCCTCGCGCGGGGAGATTCCGAAGAACGCCGGATCGAACTCGTCGGCGTCGTGCAGGAATCCGCCTTCACGGGTATAGCTGCTGCCCGGCCGGTCCGGGTCGGGGTCGTAAAGCCCGGCGAGATCCCAGCCCCGGCTCACCGGGAATTCGGAGATGACGTCCTTTCCACCCGCGACGATTTCCCACAGTTCTTCGGGGGACCCGACCTCACCGGGGAACCGGCAGCTCATTCCGACAATGGCGATGGGCTCGTCGGCGGCGATCGGGCCCCTTCCGGAGTCGGCCGGGGACGCGTCGGAGCCGTCGTCCCCGCCGAGCAGTTCGGCCCGCACATGGCGGGCGAGGTCGGCGGGGGTGGGGTGGTCGAAGGCGAGGGTGACCGGCAGCCGCAGTCCGGTGGCGGCGGTCAGCCGGGCGTGCAGATCGACCGTGGCGAGGGAGTCGAAGCCCAGGTCGAGGAAGGGGCGCTCGGGGTCGAGGAGGTCCGGCGCCTTGTCCTTGAGGGCCTGTTCGACGATCTCGCCGACCCAGGCGGTGAGGGCCTCGGCGCGCTCGGCCTCGGGGAGCGCGGCGAGCCGGTCGCGCCACGGGGACGCCCCTTCGGGGCTCGTACCCCCCTTTTCGGTGTGCTCGGGCGTGAAATCCACGGACTCACTCACCATCGCGCGCCCCATTACCCTCGCAGACATAACACCAAGACCGTACGTCAGCTTTACACAGGGCAGGGCTGCCAGAAACCCCTTCAAACCCCCTATGGACCCCTATCATCCCTTTGGGGTCCCGTATCCGGGGGGCATCGCGCAATGGCCACCGTTAATTCACCAGAGTGCATGAGAATTCCGGTGGCGACAAGGATCTCGAGCAAATAATGCACCCGGTATTCAATTTTTCAGAAGGCGGAGGGGTTCAGAGGTGGAGGGGCGGCCTTTCGGTCCGCCCCTCCACCTCTCGGGGGATCGCCAGTTGGTCTCGGGGGGTCAGCCGCGGTCGGGGGCTCTCTCGATGAACGGGGCCAGCAGCCCCGGTACCGCGGTCTCGGCGAGGGCGATTCCCTGGCCTTCGGTCAGGTCGTGCACGTGGTAGACACCGTCGCCGGCGGCGGTGGTGGCGCCGAGGGTGATCAGCCCGGCCCGGCGCTGGAAGGGCGTCCGGGAGAGCTTCCAGCCGATGATCCCGTCGCGCTGGAGGGCGACGGTGCGGCGGGCGAACGCCCCGGAGCACGCGGCCAGATAGCGGTCGCGCAGCCCGTGGCCGAGGCTGTGGTAGGCGCTGAAGGCGAACGCCACCAGGACCGGCACCAGCACCACACCGGTGATCACGCCGGTGATGACCAGCCACCTGCCCAGCCACAGGCCCAGGCCCACCGGGACGGCCGCGATCAGGACCGACCACATCAGGGCGCGGTTGATCCGGCGCCGCAGGGCCGCCCTGGGGTGTGGGAGGAGCCCCTTGCGCTCGATCAGCCCGGGGCCGGTCGGCAGCGCCTGGGCGGCGACCCGCAGGGCCTCGCCGCGCGGGGCGGGCGGGGTCAGTCCGCGGCGCCTGCGGTTGTCCTCCTGGTTGCCCAGGCCGCTGGCCACGGCGTTGAGCTTGGCGCCCTTGGCCCAGCGCAGCGGGACGGGCTCGACGAGTTCGAGGCCGCGCAGATGGCGCTCCTCGATGCTCACCGAGCGGGTGGCCAGCAGTCCGCGGCGGATGCGGAGGACTCCGCCGTCCTCGCGGCGCAGTTCGTAACCGGCCCAGTTCTCGATGTAGGTGGCGGTGGAGCCGATCATGCCGAGGACGACGATGACGACGGCGGCCAGCAGGATCCCGTACCAGAGCGGAATGGTGCCGAAGCGGTCCTCGAGGTCCTTGACGACGCCGAGGTCCAGCGGGTTCACCTGGAGCTCGCTCAGGGTGCGGTACGCACTGGCGGCGGCGATGAAGACACCGCCCACGCCCCATACGGTCAGCGGGCCGTAGCGCAGCCAGGACCAGTCCAGCCGACTGAGCACACCGTCGCTGTCGGCCACCGGCCGGGCCCGGCCCGCGTCGCGCAGGGCGATGATCTGGCGGCGCAGTTCCAGGGCCTCGGCCTTGGTGATGCCGTCGAGGGCCAGCCTGCGGGCGGCGGCGTCGCTCTGGTCCCCGCTGTCGATGCGCAGGGTGGTGAGGCCGAAGATCCGGTGGACCGGGTTGGCGGTGAGGTCGACACCGCGGATGCGGCCGATGGGGACCGAGCGCTCGCTGCGGAAGAGCAGCCCGGTGTGGAGTTCGAAGCGGTCCTCGGTGAGCCGGTAGCGGGTGGTGAACAGCCGCATCAGCCCGATGCCGCTGATGACCAGGAAGGTCACGAACAGCGAGCCGAGGGTGATGATGACCTGGAGGTTGGTCTTGCCCCCGGTGACCGCGAGGCTGGCCAGGAACATGGCCACCGGTGCGGCGAGGATGGCGAGGTTGACCAGGAGCAGCCGCCCGTTGAGCCGCCCCCAGCCGCGGTCGGCCGCGTGGGAGGGCGGCCGCACGGTGGTCTCGGAGCTCATGTGGCGTCCCCCGGCACGGCCTGGGTGCACTTGGCCAGATACTCCACCAGGTCCCCGGCGAGCTTGTGGTCGATCCCCTTGATCTTCACCGCGCCCGCGGCGGAGGCGGTGGTCACGGTGACGCCGGAGAGCCCGAACATCTGCTGGAGCGGGCCGCGCAGGGTGTCCACCGTCTGCACCCGGGACAGCGGCACGACCCGCCACTGCTGCCAGAGCCAGCCGGAGGCCGCGTAGACCGCCTCGTTGGTGGCCTCCCAGCGGTGGACCCGGTACCGCCAGGCCGGCATGACGGCCATGTAGAGCAGCCCGGGGACCAGCGAGATCAGCGTGGCCCACATGAAGAACTCACGCGTGGGGGGGATGGAGGCCCACAGGATCCCGAAGACGAGCGGCAGGGGCAGGGCGAAGAGTGCGGACTGCAGCGTCCACCAGCCGATCGCACGGCGGTCGACCCGGTGCCGAGGCGGTCGGAGCCTCAGGTTGTCATGGCGTTCCACTGCTTCACCCTGCTCTTGCGTCTGACGGGTGCCGGGGCGGGCCCGGCGGGGTTTGGTGGACTATGAAATCAGGCGGGTCAGACCGACGCACCGGTGACGGTCTGCTGCGGCAGCTGACCGGCCCCGGTGTCCTGGCCCTTCAGCTTGCGCATCTTGGCCAGCAGTACGGCGGTACGGGTCAGCACCATGGCCAGCGACATGAAGACGAAGGCGTTGGCGTAGGTGTCCTGGCCGCTGATCTTGTAGTCGATGGAGAACTTGACCAGGTCCATGGTGAACCAGTGCTCGGCGCCGTAGGCGAAGAGGATGCGTCCGCCGGAGAGGACGATCCACACCAGGGCGTAGCCGATGCCACCGATGGTGTAGAGCTCACCGGACGTGGCGTCCTTGTAGGCGGGCAGCAGCACTCCGGCGATCAGACCGCAGATGACACCGGTGCCGACGCCCACGAGCTGGAGGGAGATGTCGTTGCCCTTGGTCGGGAAGGACTCGACGAAGATCGCGATGACCACGGCCACGGCGATGACCGAGCGCACCATCCGCATCGTGGTGATGCGGCGGCGGCCGATGTCGGTCGCCAGGATGATGATCAGGATCGTGCCACTGGCGATCAGTGCGGACAGGAACTGGCTCATCTGTGGCATATGCGAACGTTCTCCAAGCCAAAGGGGATGTGCGTGAGGTGCGACGACTCTCCGTCCCACCTGACTCAACGCTAGAAGCGGGCGGGCCACCGCGAGACGACTGAACGGTGGGTTCTGGCTGTCAACCGTCCGGTGGACACGGTGGACACGCGTGGTAGTACTGAGCCGTGCGCAATCACTCTCCGGGGGACGGCTCGCAGACCGGGGCGTACTACGGTCCCGAGTCCGGCACCCGCTGGTTCGGCCTGTGGGACGGCTTCTTCGCCGTCTCCTATCTCGTCACGGCGGTCCTGCTCTTCCTCTCCAGCGGCTCGCAGGTCAACCACTCCATCCCGATCGCGGCGCTGACGCTGACCGTGCCCTGGTACGCGGCGGTCGGCCGGACGCTGATGATCGAGGACACCTACGGGCCGCGGAACCTGGTCTTCGCGGCGGGCCTGGTGACACTGTTCTGTCTCACCACGGCGTTCAACCTCGTCGGCGCCTTCGCGCTGTTCGCGGTCATCCCGATGCTGATCATGAGCCTGCCGATGGCCTCGGCGGTGGTGCTGGCCACGGTGGCCAACATCTGCCCCGTGCTGGTGGTGGCGTTCACCGGTGAGGACCTGGGGCTGAGCGTCCTTGGCGTGCTGCCCATCTCGCTGCTGAGCATCGCGCTGTCGGTGCTGCTGGGGATGTGGATCAAGCGGGTGGTGCGGCAGAGCAAGGAGCGCGGACTGCTCATCGAGGAGTTGCGGCACAGCCGGGAGCGGGTGGCCAGGCTCTCCCACGAGGCCGGTATCTCGGCCGAACGCGAGCGGCTGGCCCGGGAGATCCACGACACCCTGGCGCAGGGCCTGACCAGCATCATCAGCCTGGTGCAGGCGGCCGAGTCGGAGGTGCGCGGCGCCCCGGACCAGGCGGTGCACCACCTGTCGCTGGCCGGGCGGGTGGCCAAGGAGTCGCTCGCCGAGGCCCGTGACTTCGTGGCCGCCCTCACCCCGCCCGCGCTGCGCGGCGGTTCGCTGTCCCAGGCGGTGCGGCGGCAGGCGGAGGGGCTGATCGCCGAGACCGGCCTGGAGGTGCGGTGCTCGGTGATGGGCGAGGAGAAGTCACTGCCGATGGCGGTGAGCGTGGTGCTGCTGCGCACGGTGCAGGAGGCCATCGCCAATGTGCGCAAGCACGCCAAGCAGGCCCGTACGGTCGATGTGATCGTGGTGTTCGACCAGGGCGGCGTCCGGCTGCTGGTCCGCGACGACGGCGAGGGGTTCACCCCGGACGGCACCCAGGAAGGCTACGGGCTGCGCGGGATGCAGGCCCGGGTGGAGGAGATCGACGGAGTGGCGTCCGTCACCAGCGGCCCCGGACGGGGCACCACCGTGGAGGTGAGCGTGCCGATGACGGCGCTGGCCGGGGAGGAGTCGCGTGGCTGAGGGTACGCCGGGTGGGCCGGGCCCGATCAGGGTGCTGCTGGCCGATGACCACCCCGTGGTGCGGGAGGGGCTGAGCGCCATGCTGGAGTCCGCCGAGGGGATCACGGTGGTCGGGCAGGCCGGTTCCGGTGAGGAGGCGGTGGTCCAGGCGGTCGCGCTGCGGCCGGACATCACCCTGCTGGATCTGCGCATGGGCGGGATGGACGGGGTCGAGGCCACCGGGCAGATCCTGCGGCGGGTGCCGGCCTGCAAGGTGGTCATCGTGACCACGTACGAGGACGACTCCGACATCCTGCGCGCGGTGGAGGCGGGCGCGGCGGGCTATCTGCTGAAGGGCAGTTCCCGCCAGGAGCTGATCGACGCGGTGCAGACCGCGGCGCGTGGCGAGACCGTGCTCACGCCGTCCCTCGCGGGCAAGCTCTTCCGCACCCGGGTGCCCGAGCCGTCCCCGCTCTCCGGCCGTGAGCGCGAGGTGCTGCGGCTGGTCGGCCGGGGGCTGACCAACGCCGAGATCGGCGCCGAGCTGTTCGTCAGCGAGGCCACGGTCAAGACGCATCTGCTGCGCTCGTATCGGAAGCTCGGCGTGTCCGACCGCACGGCGGCGGTGATGAAGGCCATGGAGCACGGCCTGTTGGGCTGAGCGGACCGCCCGTTGAGCTGGGCGGGCCGCCTGTTGAGCTGAGCGGGCCGCCCGTTGCGCTGGGCCTTCAGCTGAGCCGGCGCTTCTGTTGAGCTGAGCCGGCCCTTACACCGTGCCGGTCAGGCTGCTGTCGGAGAGCTTCGCGGGGAGGTCGCGGCGGCGCTTGACGTTCAGCTTGCGGTAGATGCGGGTCAGGTGCTGCTCCACCGTGCTGACGGTGACGAACAGCTTGGAGGCGATCTCCCGGTTGGTGTTGCCGTGCGCGGCCAGCACCGCGATCCGCACCTCCGCCTCGGTCAGCGCCTCCACGTCGCGCTGCGCCTCGGTCCCCTGGCCCGGCTGGGCGGCGGCCGCGGCGAGCTCGCCGGGGTCCGCGTGGCGGGGCATCAGCTCACGGCACAGCGGATCGGCGCCGCAGGTCTTGGCCACGTGCCACGCCTTGCGGACGAACACCCGGCCCCGGTTGAAGTCGCCCAGCGAGCGGTAGGCGCGGCCGAGTTCACCCAGGGCGACGGCCAGCTGGACGCGGTCGTCGCCGCCCTCCAGGATCTCGACGGCCTCCTTGAGCCGGGGCACCCGGCGCTTGAGCTCGTCGGTGCGGGCGAGCACGACCAGCAGGCCACCGCGCAGCCGGGCGTCCTCCGGACCCAGCCGCAGCTGCTCCTCGGCCAGGGCGCGGGCGCGCCCTGGATCGCCGAGGGCCAGCCAGGTCTCGGCGGCGTCCAGCCGCCAGGGGGACAGCAGGGGGATGTCCGTCCGCCAGGCGCCCATCAGCTCACCGGCGGCCGTGAAGTCGCCGAGCGCGGCGTGGTAGCGGCCGGTGGCCAGGTGGCAGCGGCCCCTGGCCCGCAGGTAGAACAGCCCGGGGAGGGTCTGGAAGAGCTCCTCGGGCAGGGGCTGTTCGAGCAGCGCCATGGCCTCGTCGTAGTGGCCCATCCCGGTCTCGGCCTGGATCAGGGTGGACAGCAGCAGCCCCAGCCCCACGCCCCAGCCCTGGACCGAGATCCGTGACATCGCGGTGCGCGCCTGGTGCGCGGCGACCTGAAGGTCGCCCTGGCGCAGCGCGATCTCGGCCCGTACGGCGGACAGCAGTGCCTGCCAGGTGGGGACGCGGCGGGCGGAGCACTCGCCCTGCAGCCGCTCGCACCAGGACAGGGCGAGGTCCAGCCGTCCGGCCAGGACGAGTGCCAGCAGCGCGACGGCCAGCGGCTGGAGGGTGCTGTCGCTCAGGTGGTAGCGCTGCAGGACCCGCTCGGCCTCGATGACGGCACGGTCGGCCTGGCCCTCGGTGAGCACGGCGGACATGGTGGCGGCGGCGTGGGCGTGGGCCAGGTCGGCCATGTCGCGCGGGGCTCCGGCGGTGGCCCCCGTGGCGCCGGTCCCGACGGTGGGAAGGCGGTCGCGCAGCGGGGGGCTGAGCATCGTCAGCCACTGGGCGGAGGCGGAGACGGCGGCGGTCATCGCGGGGTCGTCGCCGGTGGCGGCCGAGCGGGCCAGCGCGGCGACGGCGTCGGCCGCCGCGTCCAGCCGCCCCGACCAGGCGAGGTAGGAGGTGATCGGGGCGACGTCGCGGGGGGCGAGCCGGCCCCGCTGGGCGTCCTCGGTGAGCTCGGGCAGATGGCTTTCGGCCGTGGCCGGGCCGATCCGCCAGGCGATGCTGACCAGCCGGGCCTTGAGCGCGGTGCGCTCGCGGCCGGGCGCGCAGGCGTGGTGGGCGTGTTCGAGGCAGCGGAGTGCGAACTCCAACTCCTCCTCGACCAGGGCGAATTCGGCGGCCTCACGCAGGACGGGGACGGTCCAGCGCTCGGCGTCCTGCCGGGCGGAGACCAGCTGGCGGGCGACGTCGAGCGCGGAGGCGCCGTCGGCGTGCAGCAGCCGGGCGGCGCGGGCGTGCAGGGCGCCGCGGGCGGTGGCGGGGGTGGCGTCGAGCACCGCGGTACGGGCCACCTCGTCGCGGAAGGCGTTGTGCTCCAGGATGGCGCACTGGTGCAGGTCCTGGACGCCCTGCTGGACCGTGTTGGCGCTGAGCTCGAGGAGCTGGCCGAGCAGCCGCGGGGAGCGGGCGTCGCCGAGGACGGCGACGCCGCGGGCGATCTCCAGCACCTCGGGCTCGCCGCGGTGCAGACAGCCGAGGACGGCGTGGGCGAACGCCTCGCCGGGCGCCGGACGCTGCTGGGCCTCACCGTGCTCGCCGACGGTCCGCCAGTCCTCCAGCAGGGCACGCAGCAGCAGCGGGTTGCCACCGGAGACGCGGTGGCATTCGGGGGCGAGGCGGGCGGCGACGGTGGCGGACAGGGTGCCGGACAGCGCCTCGGCGACGCCCGGCTCGGTGAGCATGTGCAGCCGCATGCGCACACAGTTGGGCTGGCGGAGCAGTTCGGCGTGGAAGGTGAACTGCTCCTGACGGAGCCGGGGGGATTCGGTGAGGACGATGAGAACCTTCGCCTGGCGCACCCGTCGGGCCAGGTGGAGCAGGAATTGCAGGGACTGGTCGTCGCCGCAGTGCACATCGTCGACGAGGACGACAAGAGTGCGATCGTCGACCATCCGCAGCAGCGCGGAGGAAATCTGGGACATCACGTGCATGCGTCCCGCGGCGGTGGATTCCAGCGCGTTTCCGTCAAGCAGCGCGATCACTTCGGATCGCACATCGGCGGGCATCGCGCCGTTATCGAAAATCTTTCGGACAATTCCGAAGGGAAGGTCCCGCTCGGCTCGCGAACCGGTCGCTTCCAGGAGCAACGCACCGCTTTCGATGGCCTGTTCGGCAAAGGTGTTCAGCAGGGTGGTCTTGCCACTGGCCACCGCACCACTGACCAGAGCCAGCCGGCCCCGCCCCCGCTCCGCGCCGCGCAGCATTTCACGCAGCGCGGAGAGGTGGTTCTCCCATTCGAAGAGGTTCGCAGGCAAAGAATTCATCCCCCGATGAAGCCACCTGATGCCCCCAACGGACCGCCGGAGGCATCGAGCGTGACGAGTGGTGTTTTCCAGTGCGTCGGGCAGGTTCCTGAGGCGGTCGGCTCAGGGTCTCGACCCCGAAAGCGCCTCCGCGACGAGACTCATAATCGGCTCTTGATGCCCGGCCAAGAAGAAGTGGCCACCCGGGAACACCCGGATGTCGAACGCGCCGGTGGTGTGCGACCGCCACGCCTCCGCCTCTTCGAGACTGGTCCTGGGGTCGCTGTCCCCGGTCAGCACGGTGATCGGGGAGCGGACGGCGGCACCGGGCACCGAGCGGTAGGTCTCGATCGCCTTGTAGTCACCGCGAATCGCCGGCATCGCCATGCGCAGGATCTCCTCATTCCCGAGGACGCGGGAATCGGTGCCGCTCAGCAGCTTCATCTCCCGCACGACGCCGTCGTCATCGCGCCGGTGCACATTCTCGTCGCGGTAACGGGACGGCGCCCGGCGGCCCGAGGCGAAGACGGCGAGCGCGGAGAACTCCGGGTCGGCCTCCTCCAGCCGGCGGGTCACCTCGAACGCGAGAACGGCGCCCATGCTGTGCCCGAAGAAGACGACCGGGAGATCGAGCCACGGCTTCAACTCCGCGGCGATGGTGTCGGCGTACTCGTCGATGTTCTCGATCAGCGGGTCCTGACGCCGGTCCTGACGCCCCGGATACTGCACGCACAGGACATCAGCGGACGACGACAGCGTTTGGGACATCGGGAAGAAGAACGACGCCGAACCCCCGGCGTGGGGCAGACAGACCAGACGGGCGCGACTCTCGGGCGCCGGATGGAATCGTCGTATCCAGACGCTGTCTTCTCGCTGTGCACCCATGCGTAGGGAAAGTCTTTCACTCGTCAAGCAATATGTGGGGGGACAGACGGCAGAGCGTACCGGGCACGCACCTGAGGACGCGTCGGCACAGCACTGCCCCTTCATGATTAACACGCCCAATGATGTAGGGGGCACCCCTAGTCTAGGGGGATTCTTCTTGACTGGGGTCACGGGGCGTGCGCGACTGCCGTGCGCTCTTGTTGAGGGCCTCCGCCAGATCGTCCAGGGCGTCGACGAGTTGTTCGGCATCGCGCAGCGCCACCCCCGGACGGTCACCGGCCTGCCGCCGCCACCGCTCCAGCGACCGGTGCACCACCGACCAGTCGAGCGGCCGCCGCTCCCGTACCGCCTTCACCGCCTCCGGCAGCGCCTGCCGCAGTGCCGCGGCGAAGTCCCCGGCCCCCTCCGACGGTGGCGCGTCCCGCTCCGGCAGATGTGCCTCCAGCAGCATGACGACCCGGCCCATCATGGACAGCGCCGTCTGCGCGGCCTGTGCCGCGGGCCGCGACAGACCGCGGTGGCGCACCGGTTCCCGGTGGGCCTGGGTCTCGCTCTGCTCCCAGGCCGCCCGCGCCGCGCGGGCGTCCAGCAGGGCGTCCCGCACCTGGCGGGGGCGGCGGTCGGCGGGGCGGGCGTAGGCGTCGAAGACGGCGGTGGCGAAGGCGCCGTTGGCGGCCAGCCAGTCCGCGAGCCGGTCCCGCAGCCGCGGCGTCTCCCAGGCGGGGAACACCGCGTACGCGACCATCGCCAGCACCCCGCCGAGCAGTGTCAGCGCCACCCGCGCCTGCACGGTCTGGTGCCACGCCTCGCCCGCGATGCTCAGCAGGAAGACCACGTACGCGCTGACGCACGCGGAGGTCACGATGAAGCCGGTGCGCAGCAGCAGATACATCGACAGGACGCACAGCACGGCCAGCCCGGCGCTCAGATACGGGTTGGGGTGGACCAGCGCCACCACCCCGCCGCCGACCAGCACCCCGGCCAGGGTGCCCAGGAAGCGGGCGACGCCGCGGGAGTAGGTCTGGGCGAAGTCCGGCCGCAGGACCATCGTGGAGGTCAGCGGGGCCCAGTAGGAGTGGCCCAGCGGCAGCGTCGTGCTCAGCAGATAGCCGCTGACGCTGACCCCGCACAGGCGCACCGCGTGCCGCAGCACCGGCGAGGACCAGCGGGCCTCGCGGCGGACGGCGCGCAGCGCCATGGCCACGGCGCCCGTGATACCGGGGCGGGGCCGGAAGCGGTGGACCGTGCGGCCTTCAGGGGACACCTCCTCCACCGGCTCATCCGACGCCTCCACCACGTCCGCCACCAGTGAGAAGAGCCGCAGCGCGGCACGGCGGGCGGCGCCGGTCAGCTTGGGCCCGTCCTCCGGCATCCGCAGGACGGCCATGGCCTCGGAGGGCACCCGCACCGGTGTGCCGTGGCGGATGGCGTGGGCCACCGCGTCCAGCACGGTGGCGGTGGCGGCCAGCAGTTCGCGCACCCGGTCGCGCTCGGGGCCCTCCTCGGGGGCGCCGACCACCGGGTCGGCGAGCGAGGCGAGCACCGGGCGGATCCGCTCGGCCAGCAGCCGGTAGCCGCTCAGCTGGCGGGGCCGCCGCCGGGCCTGACGGGGCGTCACCGCGGCGGCGCTGCGGGCGTCCATCAGCGGCTTGGGGTCGAAGGGCGCCACCGGCTCGTAGCGCAGTCTGCGGGCGTAGTCGGCCACGGCGGCGAGCGCGTCGGCAAGGGCGTCGCGCTGTACGCCCCACGGCCGCACCGGGAAGAGCACGATCAGCGCGGCCTGCACCACACCGCCGAGCCCGACCAGCAGGGCGTGCCCCAGGGCGCCCACGACCGAGGTCGGGAGGGTGACCGTGATCAGCATGACGGCCACCATCTGGGTGGAGACCAGCCCGGAGACCGGGCCGACCGCCCACGACATGCCCGTCATCAGCGTCCACACGGCGAGCATGAGGACGAAGGTGACGGTGTGGGCGGCGGCCAGATAGCCGAGGAAGGTGCTCACCGCGAGACCGCTCGCGGCGGCCAGCGCCAGCCAGGGGCGTGGACGCCAGCTGCGCTGGAAGGTGGCCACCCCGGCGGAGAAGGCGCCGAAGGCCGCCGAGACGGCGAGCGTCGGCGAGCCCAGCCACAGCGCCGTCCCGACGATGAGTGCCACCCCGCACGCGGCACGGATCGCGACCAGTGGTTCGGTCCTGGTGCGCTCGATCGCAAGGCCGGTCCGTGCGGTCTCCTTCAACGCGTGCGACCAGGTCATACGGCGAGACTACGGGTGGCCCGGGGAGAACTGAACCATCCCTTCCGGTCCGGGTCTCCCGGGCGCGGCCCCGGCGGGGATCAGTCCCCGGGCGCGCAGTCCACCTCGAGGAGCTGGATCGGCCGACTGGCGTCGAGGTCCACATAGGCGGTGAAGGACCGGGTCTCCGGCGCCTGGCCCCAGTGGGTGGTGATGGTCGCCCAGCCGACCCGTGCGGACTGGGCCGTGGTCACCTCGCCGACCTCGATGTCCCGCGGCTCGTTCTGCGCGCACAGCAGCAGGTCGTAGTCGGGCGTCTCGGCGGCCCGCTCCTTGAGCTGGTCGGAGACCAGGTGCTCCCGCTCCCAGGGGCGCGGGCCGTGGTTCCCGTAGAAGCCCTCCAGGAAGTGGTGGATCTCCTCGGCGGTGTAGCGGCCGTTCGGGTCGGTCTGCGCGCTGGCCGAGGCGGGCGACCCGGCGGCCAGGGCGACTCCGAGGCCGAGCGCGGCCACACAGCCGCCGGCCACCGCGGCGCGGGAGCGAAGCGCACGAATGGAACGAAGCATGAACATTCCCCCTGTGTACGGTCTTACACCGATGATTCGCCCCTTAGCCGGGCGAGCACACAAGAAGACCCTTCAGCCCCTCGAATGGTTGCTCAACTGTCCCTGGGACACGAGAACTTCCCGTGCGGCCCCCAGTGCGCTATCCGCCCCGCCGGGTTCTGGGCGAACGCGCCGCAGTACAGCACCGGCTCCGAGCCCCGGCCGGTGTGGTGCAGGATCACCACCGGCTTGTCCCGGGGCACCGAGCGGCCCCGCCCGACGTCCAGATACCCGCTGGCGCCCTGCTTCCGGATGCCGTTGTCGAGGCCGATCTGCACATTGGAGCGCTCCACGTTGTCCGTGCTGCGGAAGGCCCGGTTGGCGGCCTCGGCCATCAGCTGCATCGCGTCGTACGCCAGGGCGGCCCGTCCGTCGTCGCGCCACAGGTCATGGGCTCCGAAGTCCCTGGCGTAGTCGGCGTTGAACTTCTTGGCGATGTCGCTCAGCCGCGGATGGCCCGCGGGCAGCACGTGGACGGTGTGGTACAGCCGCAGCCAGGGCCGGTCCGCGTACGCACCGGCGAGGGCGGCGGTGGTGAGGTCATTGCCGCCGAGCACCGTGAGTTTCCTGCCCTCGCACGCCGTGTTGTCCCCGAAGTCGTCGAGGAAGGCGCTGAACTGGAGGGCGCGGGAAGCCCAGTAGACGACCGTCCGGGGATGGGCGGTGACCCGCTCGCACACCGCGTCGGCCAGCTCGCCGATGCTGTCCTTACGGGCGAGACCGTCCCTCGGCGGCTGCCCCTGGGCGCGGCCGCCGGCCCGGCCGCCGGGGGTGTACTCCAGGGTGAACGGGCGGGCGCCGAACCGCTCGGCGAACAGCGTCCCTATCTCATCGCTGTACAGATCCCGGGGGTCCTTGACCACCACGGCGGCGCGGGCCGGGGAGCAGCGTCCGGTGCCGTCGTCCACGATGTTGCCCCGGTGGGCGAAGTCGGCCTCGATCGCTGCCTCGCGGCTGTCGGTGGGCGCCACCCTGCGGTAGTACCCGTCCACCTGCATCAGGTCCGCCGTGGCCGTGGTGCCCACGACGGGGATCCGCGCGGCGCCCAGGATGCGCACGGCCTCCTGGGTCTGCTTCAGGCTCTTGGAGAAGCCCACCACTCCGATGATCCCGGAGCCCTTCTCACGGGCGTCCCCGGCGACCTGGCGGGCGATGCGCGGCGCGCCGGCGAAGTCGTCCCCCGCGTTCCGGCTGTCGACGCGCAGCCACACCTTCTGGGAGTCGTTGCTCGCCTCGTCGTTCAGCGCCCGCTGGGCCAGGGCGATACCGCGCAGCTCGGGCACCGCCGCGTTGTACCGCTGGCCCTCCTGGTCGGCGGCCACGTCCGAGCCGATGTGCACCACCGTACGCGCGGTGCCGCCGTGGTCCGCGACCTCGCGGTCCACCCGTGCGTTCTCCTCGCGGATCAGCCGCCGGGCGTCCTCGTACTGCTTCCGCGGCGAGTCCGCGCTCAGCTCGGGGCGGCCCGCGACGACCTCGCTGGAGGCCCCGCCCAGACAGCCCCGGTCCGGCTCGTCCGTGAGCCGGTCGACCAGCCACACGCCCGGCACGCTCAGCAGGGCCGCCACCACAACCCCGGTCAGGGCCAGCTCGGCGGCCGGGCCGAGCCGGAAGGCGCGCGGCGAGACGGGGTCCAGGTCCAGCCCCTCCGACTCCGGTACGGGCCCGGGCAGCGCGGCCCGCAGCGGCCGGGGCGCACGCGACGGCATCCCGCTCGCGCCGCGCAGCCGGGCGGCCACCCGGCCCAGCCCTCCGTCCTCCCCCGCGGCCACGCCGTCAGCCCGGGACGGGCCCTCCGGGGGCTCACCCGCCGGAGACGCCGGGGCCACGGCCACCACCACGACCGCCGCGCACCGGGTGTCCCGGGCGGCCTCTCCGTACCGCTCCAGGAAGCGCTCCCCGGCCGCCGCACCGGCGGCGTCCTCCGGCAGCTCCAGCAGAAACACGCACCGGGTGCGCCGCCGGCGCCGCCAGGGCGAGATCCGGCCCGGCCGCGCCGCGCGCCGCAGATCCGCCAGCAGCGCGCGCAGCAGCAGCTCCTCCCACCGGCCGACCGCCGCCTCACGGTCCCGCGCGCGCTCGGCGCGCACCAGCCGCGCGGCGTTCTCGAAGAACTCCTCGGCGGTGCGGCCGTGGCTGATGCGGCGCCAGTCCGCGTACCAGCCGCGCCGGGTGGAGCGCAGCAGCAGCCGGGTCCGGCGCCGCCCCCACCACCAGCGCGGCAGCAGCTGGAAGAGGGGGCGCACCAGCAGCCGGCGCAGCTCCGCGATCCAGCCCGGCCCCGCCGTGCTCCCCGACCCGCCGTCGCCGCCTTCGCCACCGAGGGTCCACAACGCCCGCAGCAGCGGCCCTCGTCCGAGCCGCTGTGCGTAAGCGTGGTCGCGCAGCGCGCCGCCGTCCGGCTCGGGGGCCCGCGGGTCCAGCGCCTGCTCGACGATGTCCCGCATCAGGAGGAAGTCGGTGAGCCGCAGACGGCCGGTGCGGCGGGGCACGTCGACGCACAGCTCCCGGCCGAGGTCCAGCGTCAGCGGCCGCCGCCCGGCGGCCTCGCGGATCTCATCGGGGCCCAGCGCCGCGTACGGCACCCGCTTGGCGCCGTCGGGATAGAGCATCCGGCGCAGCCCCCGCATCGCCCGGTGGGCGCGGGCCGCCGCCCCCTCGCCGCCCGCGAGCAGCAGCACGGGCGGCAGCAGATCCCGCGCCTTGGCCTTCCGGTCCCGAGGCACCACGGCGCCCGTGAACGCCTCGATGAACTCCTCGGCCCCTTCCCCCTCCGTGAACCCAGGCACGTCGGCTCCCCCGCTTTCCCCCGGCTTCCCGTGCTTGTTGCGCCTGGGATCCCCGCCCGTCACGACGGCGAAACCCCCTGCCGGACCGGGTCCGGCAGGGGGCGGGGAAACCACTCAAACGTGCGAATCACACGTCACATACGCCTCAGTGGTGCTTCATCCGCGTCCGCGGTGCCGCTACGGCTCAGTGGTTCTTCGGGAAGCCGAGGTTGATGCCGACCTCCTCCGACGGCTCCGGCCAGCGGGTGGTGACGACCTTGCCCCGGGTGTAGAAGTGCACCCCGTCGTTGCCGTAGATGTGGTGGTCGCCGAAGAGCGAGTCCTTCCAGCCGCCGAAGGAGTGGTAGCCCACCGGCACCGGGATCGGCACGTTGACGCCGACCATGCCCGCCTCCACCTCCAGCTGGAAGCGGCGGGCGGCGCCGCCGTCGCGGGTGAAGATGGCCGTGCCGTTGCCCCACCGCGAGCTGTTGATCAGCTCGATGGCCTCGTCGTAGGTCTCGGCGCGCACCACGCACAGCACCGGGCCGAAGATCTCGTCGCGGTAGGCGTCGGCCGTCGGCGGGACCCGGTCCAGCAGCGAGACGCCGATGAAGAAGCCGTTCTCGTGGCCCTCCACGGTGTAGCCCGTGCCGTCCACGACCACTTCGGCGCCCTGGGCCGCGGCCCCGTGCACATAGGAGGCGACCTTGTCCCGGTGCTCCTTGGTGATGAGCGGGCCCATCTCCGAGGCCGGGTCGTTCCCGGGGCCGATCCGCAAGCGGGCCGCCCGGTCGGCGATCTTCTTCACCAGCTCGTCGCCCGCGTCACCGACCGCGACCACGACGGAGACCGCCATGCAGCGCTCACCGGCCGAGCCGTAGGCCGCGTTGATGGCGTTGTCCGCCGCGAAGTCCAGATCGGCGTCGGGCAGCACCAGCATGTGGTTCTTGGCGCCGCCGAGCGCCTGCACCCGCTTGCCGTGCTCGACGGCCTTGGACTGGATGTACTGCGCGATCGGGGTCGAGCCCACGAAGCTGACGGCCGCGACGTCCGGGTGCTCCAGCAGCCGGTCGACGGCCACCTTGTCGCCGTTGACCACGTTCAGCACCCCGTCCGGCAGCCCCGCCTCGGAGGCCAGCTCGGCCAGCCGGAGGGAGGCCGAGGGGTCCTTCTCGCTGGGCTTGAGGACGAAGGTGTTACCGCAGGCGATGGCCACCGGGAACATCCACAGCGGCACCATGGCCGGGAAGTTGAACGGCGTGATGCCCGCGACCACACCGAGCGGCTGGCGGATCGAGGAGACGTCGACCCCGGTGGAGACCTGGGTGGACAGCTCGCCCTTCAGCTTCTCGGCGATCCCGCAGGCCAGCTCCACGATCTCCAGACCGCGGGCCACCTCGCCGAGCGCGTCCGAGTGGACCTTGCCGTGCTCGGCGGTGATCAGCTCGGCGATCTCGTCGCGGTGGGCGTCCAGCAGCTCGCGGTACTTGTAGAGGATCGCGGTGCGCCTGGACAGCGAAATGGTGCCCCAGGAGCGGTACGCCTCCTTGGCCGCGGCCACGGCCGCGTCGACCTCGTCCACGGAGGCCAGGGCGACCTGGGTGTCCTGGGCGCCGGTGGCGGGGTTGTAGACCGGCCCGTACGCGCCGGTCGCGCCCTCGACGGTCTTGCCGCCGATCCAGTGGTTGACGGTCTTCATGGGTGCGGAGCCTTTCTCTAGAAAAACGTCAGAGGTGGCGGCGGCGTGCGGCGGCCTGCCGGTCGTAGTCCTCGCGGGCCTTCACGGCGGCCGGACGGGTCGCGGTCTGGGCGACAGGCACATCCCACCACGCCTGTGCCTCGGGTGCGCCGGACACTGTGTCGGCCGTTTCGGTCTCCACATAGACACATGTGGGCCGGTCCGAGGCGCGGGCCGCGGCGAGCGCCTCCCGCAGCTCGCGCACGCTCTTCGCGCGCAGCACGTCCATGCCCAGCGAGGCGGCGTTGGCGGCCAGGTCGACCGGGAGCGGATCGCCGGTGTACTGCCCGTCGGCCGCCCGGAAGCGGTAGGCGGTGCCGAAGCGCTCGGCGCCGGTGGTCTCCGACAGACCGCCGATCGAGGCGTAGCCGTGGTTCTGGAACAGCACGACGTTGATGTTGATGCCCTCCTGGACCGCGGTGACGATCTCGGTGGGCATCATCAGATACGTACCGTCGCCGACCAGCGCCCAGACCGGGGTGGCGGGCGCCGCGAGCCGTACGCCGATGGCGCCGGGGATCTCGTACCCCATGCAGGAGTAGCCGTATTCGAGGTGGTACTGGCGCGGGGAGCGGGCCCGCCACAGCTTGTGGAGGTCGCCCGGCAGCGAGCCCGCCGCGTTGATCACCACGTCCTCGTCGCCGACGACCGCGTCCAGCGCGCCCAGGACCTGGGTCTGGGACGGGCGGGCGGTCTCGTCCTCGGCGGCGTACGCGGCGTCCACCCGGCGCTCCCACGCGGTCTTCCCGGTGCGGTACTCGGCCTCGTACATCTCGTCGACCCGGTGGCCCGCCAGCTCGGCGGTGAGCGCCTCGAGCGCGGCGCGGGCGTCGGCGACCACGGTGGTGGCGCCGAGCTTATGGGCGTCGAACGGGGTGATGTTGAGGTTGAGGAAGCGGACGGCCGGGTCCGCGAACAGGGTCGCGGAGGCGGTGGTGAAGTCGCTGTAGCGGGTGCCCACGCCGATGACCAGGTCGGCGGTGCGGGCCAGACCGTCCGCGACGGCGGTGCCGGTGTGGCCGATCCCGCCGATGTCGGCGGGGTGGTCGTAGCGCAGCGAGCCCTTGCCCGCCTGGGTGGAGGCCACCGGGATGCCGGTCGCGTCCACGAGGGCGCGCAGGGCTTCCTCGGCCTCGCTGTGGTGGACCCCGCCGCCCGCGACGATCAGCGGCCGGCGGGCGGCGCGGACGGCCCGCGCGGCGGCGGCCACCTCGGCCGCCTCGGGGGCGGGGCGGCGGACGTGCCAGACCCGGTCGGCGAAGAACTCCTCGGGCCAGTCGAACGCCTCGGCCTGCACGTCCTGCGGCAGGGCCAGGGTGACGGCGCCGGTCCCGGCCGGGTCCGCCAGCACCCGCATGGCCTGCAGGGCTGCCGGGATCAGCGCCTCGGGGCGCATCACCCGGTCGAAGTAGCGGGAGACCGGGCGCAGCGCGTCGTTCACCGAGATGTCGCCCGCGTACGCCACTTCGAGCTGCTGCAGCACCGGGTCGGCGGGCCGGGTGGCGAAGGTGTCGCCGGGCAGCAGCAGCACCGGCAGCCGGTTGACGGTGGCGAGCGCGGCACCGGTGACCAGGTTGGTGGCGCCGGGGCCGATGGAGGTGGTGACGGCCTGGGCGGCGAGCCGGTTGTTCTGCCGGGCGTAGCCGACCGCGGCGTGCACCATCGCCTGCTCGTTACGGCCCTGCAGATACGGCATGGTGTCCGGCCCGGACTCCAGCAGCGCCTGGCCGAGCCCGGCCACATTGCCATGGCCGAAGATCCCCCAGGTGGCGTTGATCAGGCGATGCCGCCGCCCGTCCCGCTCGGTGTACTGGTGGGCCAGGAACTTCACCAGGGCCTGGGCGACGGTGAGGCGGCGCACTGCCGAAGCGTTCATCGTGGTTCTCCAGCGGGTGCTTGGTAGAGGGGCAGACGGGGGTCGACGGGCTGGTCCGGCCAGGTGGAGCGGATCCAGGCGTGGTCGGGGTGGTCACAGATGAGCCAGGCGCGCTCCGCCTCCGGGCCCGCCATGACGTTGAGGTAGTACATGTCATGGCCGGGGGCGGCGATGGAGGGGCCGTGCCAGCCGTCGGGGATCAGGACCGTGTCACCGGAGCGGACCTCGGCGAGCACGTCGGTGCCGCGGCCGTGGCCCGAGGGGGAGACCCGCTGGTAGCCGATGCCCTCGTTGCCGTGGGCCTCGGCGATCTCGAAGTAGTAGATCTCCTCCAGCTCGCTCTCCTCGCCGGGGCGGCACTGGTCGTGCTTGTGCGGCGGGTACGAGGACCAGTTGCCGCCCGGGGTGAGCACCTCGACGGCGATGAGCTTGTCGCATGCGAAGACGCCGGCCGCGCCGAAGTTGTTCACCTGGCGCGAGCAGTTGCCGCTGCCGCGCAGCTCGACGGGGACGGCGGAGGCCGGTCCGTAGCGCGCGGGCAGCCGCCGCTCGCAGCGGGCGCCGGTGAGCGCGAAGCGGCCGCCCGCCCCGCTGGCGATCTGGGCGTGGGAGTCGCGCGGCAGATAGACGAAGTCGCTCACCCCGCTGAACACGCTCTCCCGGCCGTGCAGTTCGAAGGTCTCGCCCTCGGCGATCACGGTGCAGCCGCCGCTCAGCGGCAGCACGATCCACTCGCTGTCGCCGGTGGCCAGGGAGTGCGAACCACCGGGCGGCAGATCGAGGATCCGCAGACTGGAGTAGCCCCAGCCGGCCCGCTCGGGGTCGATGTCCACGGCGTAGGGGCCGTCGGCCGCCTTACCGGCCTGCACATGGAAGCCGGGGAACGGATCGGTGGTGGTCATGGCGTGAAGTCTCTGCCTTTCTTACAGCGTCACAGCAGGCCGACGGCGGTGTCCACGGCGGTCTCGACACTGCCCTCCGCCGGATAGAGCAGCGAGCGGCCGACGACCAGCCCCTGCACGGTGGGCAGGCCCAGTGCCTTGCGCCACTTCTCGTACGCCTCCTCCTGGTCCTGCGGAGACTTGCCCACGTCGCCGCCGAGCAACACCGCCGGCAGGGTGCTCGTCTCCATCACCGCCGCCATCTCGTCGGCGTCCCTGGTGACCGGCACCTTCAGCCAGGTGTAGGCGGAGGTTCCGGCGAGGCCGGAGGCGATGGCGATGGACTTGGTGACGGCCTCGGCGGACAGGTCGTTGACGACCTGGCCGTCCGTCCGCCGCGAGATGAACGGCTCCACGAAGACGGGCAGCCGCCGCTCGGCCATGTCGTCGATGGCGCGGGCCGTGGTGACCATGGTGGTCAGCGAACCGGCGTCCTCGTAGTCGATGCGCAGCAGCAGCTTGCCGGCGTCGAAGCGGAGGCGCTCGATGTCCTGGGGGCGGTGCCCGGTGAACCGGTCGTCGAGTTCGAACGAGGCCCCGGCGAGGCCGCCGCGGTTCATCGAGCCCATGACGACCTTGCCGTCGAGGGCGCCGAGCAGCAGCAGGTCCTCGAGTATGTCGGCGGTGGCGAGCACCCCGTCGACCCCGGGCCGGGACAGCGCCACGCACAGCCGCTCCAGCAGATCGACCCGGTTGGCCATGGCCAGCTTGTGGCCACCGACGGCGAGGGCGCCGCGCGCCGGGTGATCGGCGGCCACGATCATCAGACGGCCGCTGTCGCCGATGAGGGGGCGGCGGACCCGGCGGGCGGCCGCCTCGGCGATGGCCTCCGGGTGGCGGCTGCGCACCGTCACGAGGTCCGAAATGCTGATGCTCAAGGGATTTTCCTCGCATTCGCGATTCTTGAAGGGCACACGGAGCGCGGGGACCGCATGACCGGACGAGGGGGAGGGCCTGGCGCCCGGGGTCAGTCCCCCGCCAGCAGAGCCTCGACCTCCGCCGTGGTGGGCATCGCGGAGGAGCAGGCGAGGCGGGACGCGACGATGGCGCCCGCCGCGTTGGCGTACCGCATGACGCGCTCCAGGGGCCAGCCCGAGAGCAGCCCGTGGCACAGGGCGCCGCCGAACGCGTCGCCCGCGCCGAGTCCGTTGACCACCTCGACCGGGACGGGCGGGACCTCCGCGGTGGTGCCGTCGCGGTGCACGGCGAGCACCCCGCGCGGGCCCTGTTTGACGATCGCGATCTCCACGCCCGCGTCCAGCAGCGCCTGCGCGCACGCCTTGGGCTCGCGCGCGCCCGTGGCGATCTCGCACTCGTCGACGTTGCCGACGGCGACGGTCGCATGGCGCAGCGCCTCGGCGTAGAAGGGGCGGGCGGTCTCCGGGTCGGCCCAGAACATCGGCCGCCAGTCGAGGTCGAAGACGGTGGTGCCGCTCTTGGCGCGGGCGGCGAGCGCGGCGAGGGTGCTGGTGCGGCTGGGCTCCTCGCTGAGCCCGGTGCCGGTCATCCAGAAGATCCGGGCGGCGCGGATGGCGTCGAGGTCCAGCTCCGCGGAGTGGATCTCCAGATCGGGCGCCTTGGGACGGCGGTAGAAGTACAGCGGGAAGTCGTCGGGCGGGAAGATCTCGCAGAACGTGACCGGGGTGGGGTACTCCTCGACGGGGGTGACGAAGCGGTCGTCCACCCCGAAGGCCCGCAGCTCCTGGTGGATGTAGTCGCCGAACGGGTCCGCCCCGGTGCGGCTGATCACCGCGGAGCGGTGGCCGAAGCGGGCCGCGGAGACCGCGACATTGGTCGCCGAGCCGCCGAGGAACTTTCCGAACGATTCGACCTGCGGCAGTGGCACACCGGTCTGCAGTGGATAGAGGTCCACTCCGATGCGGCCCATCGTGATCAGGTCGTACGGCTCACTCATGCCTGCCCCTTCGGGAAAGACGCAGCTCAGGGTCTGGTGTTCAGAACTCCGGGATCCACCCCGGCCCTTCAGGTCTAGACGTGTGCCCCGCCCACTGTCAAGACTTTGTCCTTACATACGGACGTCATCATCCGACTCCATGGGACGCGTTATCGGCTTGTTACGTCCAGATGAAATGTTGTCATGACAAAGTCTTGACAGTGGCCACCCACGGGGAGAGGCTCCCGTTCTGCAACGGCCGTGCACATTCGACGGACCTGGCTTGAGAGGTGCTGGAACGGATGGACCTCAGACTCAATCGACACCGCAGAGCGGGCTTCGCCGCACTCGCCACCGCAGCCGTCCTCCTGGCGGCGGGCTGCAGCAGTCAGGGCGGCAAGAAGGCCCAGGAAGCCGACGCCGGCCTCGCGGCAGGCAAGGCGGACACCCCGCGGATGAGGATCGCGATGATCACCCACGCGGCCCCGGGCGACACCTTCTGGGACACCGTGCGCAAGGGCGCCAAGACCGCGGCGGCCAAGGACAACGTCGACCTCGTCTACTCCAGCAACCCCAACGGAGCCGACCAGGCCAACCTGATCCAGAACGCGATCAACCAGAAGGTCGACGGCATCGCCATCACCCTCGCCAAGCCCGACGCCATGAAGGGCGCGATAGCCAAGGCGAAGAAGGCCGGGATCCCGGTCGTCGCCTTCAACGCCGGACTCGACCAGTGGAAGGACATGGGTCTGCTGGAGTACTTCGGCCAGGACGAGGACATCGCGGGCCAGGCGTTCGGCAAGCACCTCAACGAGATCGGCGCCAAGCACAACATCTGTGTGATCCAGGAGCAGGGCCATGTCGCCCTCGAGGCCCGCTGCGCGGGCGTGAAGAAGACCTTCAAGGGCAAGACCGACATCCTCTACGTCAACGGAACCGACATGCCGTCGGTCAAGTCGACGATCGCCGCGAAGCTCAAGCAGGATTCGAGCATCGACTACGTCGTCACCCTGGGCGCCCCGTTCGCGCTGACCGCCGTGCAGTCCGCCAAGGACGCGGGCGACAAGGCCAAGGTGGCCACGTTCGACCTCAACAAGGACCTGATCTCCGCGGTGGAGAGCGGCGACGTCCAGTTCGCCGTCGACCAGCAGCCGTACCTCCAGGGCTATCTGTCCATCGACTCCCTGTGGCTCTACAAGAACAACGGCAACTTCAGCGGCGGCGGCGAGCAGCCCGTGCTGACCGGGCCCGCGTTCGTCACCAAGGACAACGTGGACACCATCGCCACGTTCGCCAAGAAGGGAACGCGGTGAGCCGGCCATGACCCATACCGCCACCCCGGCGGCCACACCGCCCGCCTCCCCCGCCG
>NZ_JAEEAP010000799.1 GCF_016103465.1 Streptomyces sabulosicollis | reverse complement strand
TCTCGGCGTCGGTCGAACTCTGACCCTTTGACGGCGTGTCAATACTGACCCATTTGCGGATCTTCATCTGATTCTTGGCCTTGGTGATCAAGGTCAGGAGGGAAGGGGTGATCCTCGTGGAAGACTGGGCAGAGATCCGTCGTCTGCACCGGGCGGAGGAGATGCCGATCCGGGCGATCGCGCGGCATCTGGGCATCTCGAAGAACACGGTCAAGCGGGCCCTGGCCAGTGACCGGCCGCCGAAGTACGAGCGGCCGGCGAAGGGCTCGGCGGTGGACGCGGTCGAGGTGCAGATCCGCGAGCTGCTGCGGGAGACCCCGACGATGCCCGCGACGGTGATCGCCGAGCGGATCGGCTGGGACCGGGGGATGACGATCCTCAAGGAGCGTGTCCGTGATCTGCGGCCCGCGTATCTCCCGGTCGATCCGGTCTCCCGCACCACCTACCGGCCCGGCGAGCTGGCCCAGTGCGACCTGTGGTTTCCCCAGGCCCAGATCCCTCTCGGCTATGGGCAGACCGGCCGCCCGCCGGTGCTGGTGATGGTCTCGGGCTACTCGCGGCTGATCAGCGCGCGGATGCTGCCCTCCAGGAGGACCGGGGACCTGATCGATGGCCACTGGCGGCTGCTGTCGCACTGGGGGGCCGTTCCCCGGACGCTGGTCTGGGACAACGAGGCCGGCGTCGGCCGGGGACGGCCCACGAGCGAGTTCGCCGCGTTCGCGGGCCTGCTCGCCACCAGGATCTATTTGTGCCGCCCCCGGGATCCGGAGGCGAAAGGGCTGGTGGAGAGAGCAAACGGCTATCTGGAGACCTCGTTCCTGCCCGGGCGGCACTTCAGTGGACCGGACGACTTCAACACCCAGCTGGCCGACTGGCTCAAGGTCGCCAACCGGCGTGTCCACCGCACCCTCGGGGCTCGTCCGGCCGACCGGTGGGAGGCGGACCGGGCCCAGATGCTGACCCTGCCGGCCGTCGACCCACCGACCTGGTGGCGGTTCGCCACCCGGCTGGGCCGCGACCACTACGTCCGCGTCGACACCTGCGACTACTCCGTCGACCCCGCGGCCATCGGCCATCACGTCACCGTGCTGACCGACAACGACGAAGTCATCGTTCTGACGACCGGCGGGGAGATCGTCGCCCGGCATACCCGCTGCTGGGCCCGCCACCAGACCCTCACCGATCCCGAGCACGCCCAGGCCGGAGCGATGATGCGCCACCAGGCCCGCCGGCCCACAGGTCAGATCCAGGCCGTCGACGGCACCGGTCCGGTGGTCGAGGTCGAACAGCGCGAGCTGGGCACCTATGACCGACTGTTCACCGTCATCGACGGCGGCGCCGACAAGGAGGCCATCTGATGCCATCGGCCACCACCACGGAAAACAGTGCGACCGCACTGACCCAGCCCGTCGACAAGGCCGGTGCCGCCGGCCGCCGCACCGGCCGGCAGACTTCCTCTGAACTGGCATTCCTGGCCCGGGCCCTGAAAGCCCCGGCCCTGCTGGACGCCGCCGACCGGCTCGCCGAACGGGCCCGCAAGGAATCCTGGACACATGCCGAATACCTCGTCGCCTGCCTCCAGCGCGAGGTGGCCGCCCGCGAATCGCACGGCGGCGAGGCCCGAGTCCGCGCTGCCCGCTTCCCCGCGATCAAGACGCTCGAGGAACTCGACGCCGCCCATCTGCGCGGCCTGACGCGCGAACAGCTGGCCCACCTGGGCACCCTGGACTTCATCACCGGCAAGGAGAACGCCGTTTTCCTGGGCCCGCCGGGCACGGGCAAAACACACCTGGCCATCGGCCTGGGAATGCGGGCCTGCCAGGCTGGCCACCGCGTCGCCTTCGCCACCGCCGCCGAGTGGGTCGACCGGCTCGCCGCCGCCCACCAGGCCGGAAACCTCGCTGCCGAGCTCACCCGCCTGGGCCGCTACCCCCTAATCGTGGTCGACGAAGTGGGCTACATCCCCTTCGAATCGGAGGCCGCGAACCTGTTCTTCCAGCTGATCTCAAACCGCTACGAACGCGCGTCCGTGATCGTCACCAGCAACAAGCCCTTCGGGCGCTGGGGAGAGGTCTTCGGCGACGAGACCGTGGCCGCCGCCATGATCGACCGCCTCGTCCACCACGCCGAGGTCCACTCCCTCAAAGGAGACTCCTACCGCATGCGCGGACGCGAACTCGGACGCGTCCCCACCGACCGAACCGACAACGACTGAACCATCCCAAACTGGGTCACATTTCACCCGACCAAAGTGGGTCACGATTCACCCGCCGCCGACA
>NZ_JAEEAP010000798.1 GCF_016103465.1 Streptomyces sabulosicollis | reverse complement strand
GCCCCGGCCCCTGCCCCGTCAGGGAAGCGTGGCCCGGGACGTGGACGGGTCGGGGTGCGGGGCGGAGCCGGTGGCGTCCGTCCCCGCCGGGGCCCGCAGCACCCCGGCCCCCGCCACCAGCCCCAGCGTCAATGTCGTGACCACGCAGAATGAGATCGTCAGCGAGGTCAGATCCGCGATCGAGCCCATCGCCGCCGGAGCGATCAGCCCCGAGGTGTAGGTGATCGTGGCGACGCCCGCGATGGCCTGGCTCGGGGCCGGGCCGCTGCGCCCGGCGGCCGCGAAGGCCAGCGGTACCACGACCGCGATGCCCAGGCCGATGAGGCCGAATCCGGCGATGGCGAGGGCGGGCCCGGAGGCGGTGACCACGAGGATGCCACCGGCGGTGGCCAGGACGCCGCCCGTGCGCACGGTCCGTACCGGCCCGAAGCGGCCCACCACCGCGTCCCCGATGAGCCGGGCCCCGGCCATCGTGCAGGAGAAGGCGGTGGTGCAGGCGGCGGCGACGCCGGGGGAGGTGTCCAGGACGTCGCGCAGATAGACCGCCGACCAGTCCAGGCTCGCCCCCTCGGCGAAGACCGCGCAGAATCCCACCGCGCCGATGATCAGCGCCGAGCGGGGCGGCAGGGTGAAGCGCGGCGGCGGATGCTCCTCGGGGGCGCTGCGCAGGTCCAGGACCCAGTGGCAGGCCACCGCGCCGAGCACCGTGAGCACCCCGGCGGCGATGCCGAGGTGGAGCCGGGCGTCGGCCTCGGCGTGGGCGGCGACCGTGCCCGCCGCCGAGCCGGTGAGCGCGCCGACGCTCCACATGCCGTGCAGCCCGGACATGATCGAACGGCCGAGGCGGTTCTCGATCTCCACGCCGAGGGCGTTCATGGCGACGTCGGACATCCCGGCGGTCGCGCCGAAGATGAGCAGTGCGCCGCACAGCCACACCAGCCCGGGCGCGAGCGGGGGCATCACCAGCCAGGCGGTCCACAGGGCGAGCAGTCCGCGCAGCGCCGCGCGGGCGCCGAAGCGATGGCTGATCCGCCCGGCGAGCGGCATCGCGACCGAGGCCCCGATGGCGGGGAAGGCGAGCGCGAGGCCGAGTTGACCGGCGCTCAGGTCCAGCCGCTCCTGGACCCAGGGGATACGGGTGGCGAAGTTGCCGGTCACCGCTCCGTGCACGGCGAACACCGCCGCCACGGCGATCCGCGCCCGCCGTACCGGGCGCAGCTCGGCCGCCTCGGACTCCTTGAGCCTGCCCATACTTGTCGCACCCTCCCCGTAGTGGCGGCCCGTGCCCATGCTTGTGGCCATGTCCGTGTTTGTGCCCGTGCTCGCGCCCGGCCTGTGCCGTGGCCCACCGGAAACTATCAGGAAGGCTCCCTGCTAGATAGAGCTTTTCGCGTGGCCTTCTGGAAGGATCCCGGCATGACCTCGACGAGCGTGTCCGTAGCGGGCCGCACCGCCTCCCCGAGTACGGCGCGGGCCATCAACGACCGCCTCGCCCTGCACCTGCTCAAGGACAACGGGCCGTTGACCGCGGGAGAGCTCAAGTCGCTGACCGGGCTGTCCCGTCCCACCATCGCGGACCTGGTCGAGCGGTTGCGGCAGACCGGGCTGGTGGCGGTCGTGGGGGAGGCGGGCGCGGAGCGCCGGGGGCCCAACGCCCGGGTGTACGGGATCGTCGCCGACAGCGCGCATGTGGCCGGGGTCGACGTCCGTACGGACAGCGTGGCCGTATGCGTGGCCGACCTGCTGGGCCGGACCAAGGCCGAAGAGTCGCTCCCGGTGGCCCCGGATGGGGATCCGGCGCGCACCGTGGCGGCCGCGGTGGCCCTGGTGGAGCGGGCCGCCGAGCGGGCCGGGGCGGCACGGCTGCACCACATCGGCATCGGGGTGCCCGGTCTCATCGACCCCGCCACCGGAGAGCTCAACTCCACCGGCGGGCTGCCCTCCTGGCACCGTGAACTGGCCACCGCGCTGGACGGCGGCCTCGCGGCGCCGGTGCTGCTGGAGAACGAGGTCAATCTGGCGGCCGTCGCCGAACAGCGGCTGGGCGCGGTGCGCGACCGCGACACCTTCGTCCTGCTGTGGCTCGGCCACGGCATCGGCGCGGCCGTGGTGCTGGACCGGGTGCTGCGGCGCGGTGCGTCCGGCGGCACCGGGGAGATCGGTTTTCTGCCTGTCTCTTATACCCATCTAAAAAAAAAAAGAGATGAAGGAAAGCATTCGCTACAAGACTGCGATGATCAGTTTGGCGATCACA
>NZ_JAEEAP010000797.1 GCF_016103465.1 Streptomyces sabulosicollis | reverse complement strand
TACTCAAACAGCAATCAGATGATGTGTGAATAATTTTAATATTTCTTTTAAAGATACGCAATTAACTGCAGATCTCACTCGACTAGTCGTCGGCATCGTCAGAGGTGTATAAGAGACAGGCGGTTCCGGCGGTCCAGCTGAGAGTGGCGAGGGTGAGGGCGCTGAATAAGGTGGCGACACGTCTCATGCGGTCGGCTCCAAGTCCGTTGGAGGTGCCCGAGAACGTCGGACAACGTTGTCCGACGCCTTGTCGCCGGTAGGGTGCCATGGCTGGTCCAGACCTGTCATGAGGCCGGACATCACAATGAGGGATCCCCCTAGCGCACTTGTGACCCGCCCGGCGGGATGTCCGACGGGCCCATCCCTCCCCACTCCTAGGCCGCCGGGGCCAGAGTCGCCTCGATGCCCGCCACGATGGCGCGCAAGCCCTCCTCGAAGCGCGCCTCGTAGTCCTGGAACAGGTCCGCACTCACCGCCGCCGCCAGCGGATAGCCCTCGGCGGCCATGCGCTCCTCGCGCTCGGCGACCTCGTAACCGGACACCCGTTCCCCCGGCCTGGGCTCGACCGACTGCTCCTCGATCACGAAGCCGAGCGTGAAGCTGAACGCGATGAACGTGGCGCGGGCGGCGGTGCTCGGGGTGAAGCCCGCCGCGACGAAGGCGCGCAGATGGTCCTCCTGCGACCCGGCGTGGTCGGTTCCGGTGAATCGGCTGCCGCTGAAGACCTTCGCGCCGTCGCGGTAGCCGAGCAGCGCCCGGCGCAGACCGCGCTGCACCTCGATGAGCCGCTCCTGCCAGGTCAGGGCGTCGAGATCGGTATGCGACGCGACCATGCGCCGGAACATGGCGGTGCTCATCTCGTCGAGCAGCGCCTGCTTGTTCTTGAAGTGCCAGTACAGGGCGGGGGCCTGGACGTTCAGCTCCTTGGCGATGCGGCGCAGGGTGAGCCCTTCGAGACCCACGTCGTTCAGCAGCCGCAGGGCGGTGTCCACCACGAGGGTCCGGTCGAGTCGCGTCGTCGCCATCCGGTCATTCTCCCTGCCCGCGAGAGGCGCCTTGACAATTTAACAACGTTAAGTGCACGCTCTGCCCCATGGAACTTAACAACGTTAAGGACGCGGACGTGCTGATCGTCGGGGCCGGTCCGGCCGGGCTCACCCTCGCCGTCGACCTGGCCCGGCGCGGAGTGCGGGCCCGGGTCGTCGAGCGTGACGAGTGGCTGTTCCCGGGCTCGCGCGGCAAGGGCATCCAGCCCCGTAGCCGGGAGGTCTTCGACGACCTCGGCGTCGGCGAGGCGATGCGGGACGCGGGCGGCCCGTACCCGCCGATGATGAGGTGGGAGGACGAGCGGCGGCTCGGCGCCTTCGAGATGATGGAGCGGATCGCGCCGACGCCGGACCGGCCGTACCACGAGGCGTGGATGCTGCCGCAGTGGCGGACCGCGGAGATCCTGCACGCACGGCTCGAGGAGCTGGGCGGCCAGGTCGAGTTCAGCACCGCGCTCACCGGCCTGGAGCAGGACGGGGACGGTGTCACGGCGCACCTCGCGTACGCCGACGGCTCGGCCGGGACCGCGCGCGCCGCCTATCTCGTGGCGGCCGACGGCGGCCGCAGCACCGTCCGGAAGGCGCTCGGCATCGGCATGACCGGCGAGACGGTCGACCCGGCGCCGTCGGTGGTCGCGGACGTGGTGATCGACGGCGCGGAGCGCGGCCTGGACCGCGACCACTGGCACGTGTGGCAGCACGCGAAGGGCGGCGGCATCGCGCTGTGCCCGCTCGCCGGGACCGACCAGTTCCAGGTCGCCGCGCAGTACGACGCCCCGGACGCCGTCCCCGACACCTCCCCCGATGCGGTCCGGCAACTGATCGCCGACCGCACCCACCTCGCCGTCTCCGACGTGCGCGCGGTGCGGTGGGCCTCGGTGTTCACGCCGCGCGCGGCGATGGCGGACCGCTTCCGCGCGGACCGGGTCTTCCTGATCGGCGACGCCGCGCACATCCACTCCCCGGCGGGCGGTCAGGGCCTCAACACCAGCGTCCAGGACGCGTACAACCTCGGCTGGAAGCTCGGGCAGGTGCTGCGGCACGGCGCGGACCCGGCCCTGCTCGACAGCTACGAGGCCGAGCGCCTGCCGATCGCGGCGGGAGTGCTCGGCATCAGCACCCGCATCCACCGAGCGCATCGATCGGGCGACGCGAAGGGTCAGCGACGCACGAGCGAGGTCCACCAGCTGGACCTCTCCTACCGGGACGGCCCGCTGGCGGTGGACGAACGAGAGGGCGGCGGGGACGGGCGGAACG
>NZ_JAEEAP010000796.1 GCF_016103465.1 Streptomyces sabulosicollis | reverse complement strand
TGCCAGTCCAACTGGAACAGCGAGTCATAACGACGGGTCTGGACGGCCTGCAGCTGCTCGGCCGAGATGGGCCGCAGGGCCAGCGATCCAATGGAGACCACCGGCTGACCCACCGCATCCGCCACCTCCAAGGCCACCGCATCCGACCCCGCCCGAGTCAACTGCACCCGCACCACCGACGCACCCGAGGCATGCAACCGCACCCCCGACCACGCAAACGGAATACGCGCCGCTTCCTGATCATCCTCCGAAGCAATCAACGCCACCGCATGCACAGCCGCGTCCAGCAACGCCGGATGCACCCCGAACCGCTCCACCTCACCAACCCGCTCCTGCGGAAGACGGACCTGAGCGAACACCTCCTCACCACGCCGCCACACCGCCTCCAACCCCCGGAACGCCGGACCATAATCAAACCCACGCTCCGAGAAACGCTCATAGAACGCCTCCAGATCAGCCACCACCGGCTCCGCACCCACCGGCGGCCACTGCTCCAACACCACCCCACCACCAGCAACCGACTCCCCCACCACCAACGAACCCGTGGCATGGCGAACCCACACGGCGTCGGCCACTTCAAGACGAGATTGCACATAGACGCTGCGCGATCCGTCTTGCCCCGCCTCGCCGACCACAACCTGAAGCTGGACACCACCCCGCTCGGGAAGGGACAACGGATCCCCGAGAGTGAGCTCCTGGATCCCCTCGCATCCAGCCCGGTTCGCGGCGGTCAGCGCCAACTCGACCAGCGCAGTTGGTGGTACCAGCACCGACCCCAAGACCCGGTAGTCGGCCAGCCACGGATGTGTCTCCAATGAGATACGGCCAGTGAGGACATGCCCTTGATCCGCAAGCGGGACTGCGGCTCCGAGGAAGGAGTGTTCAACCGTTTCCAGGCCCAGGCCGGTGGCATCGGTTGCCGCGGGCGGAGCGTCGAGCCAGTAGCGCTCTCGCTGGAATGCATAGGTGGGCAGATCCAGCATCGATGCGCGGCTGTCCGCCGCTGTGTTGTCGTCCGTGGCCACCGTGCCGAAGGCAGGCGTCCAGTCAACAGTGGCCCCATGGACATGCAGCTGGGCCAAAGAGGCCAGAACCTGCCGAAGCGTGTCCTGGTCACGGCGCAAGGTCCCGGTCACCACCGCCTGACCACCAGCAGCCTCCACCGCCTCCTCCACACCCACCGTCAACACCGGATGCGCACTGACCTCAACAAAGACCCCAAAACCCTCACCAGCCAAAGCACCCACCGCATCCGCGAAACGCACCGGCTGCCGCAAATTCCGGAACCAGTACCCACCATCCATCTCCCCCGGCGACACCCACTCCCCAGTCACCGTCGACAGCAACGGAACCCGCTCGCCACCACCCTGAGCACTCAGACCCTCCAGAGCCTGCGCCAGCTCAGCACGGATCTGCTCAACCTGAGTAGTGTGCGAGGCATAATCCACCGGGATCCGACGCGCCCGCACCCCCTCCCCCTCACACACCGCCAGCACCTGCTCCACCGCCCCCGTAGGCCCGGCCACCACCACCGACCCAGGCCCATTGACCGCCGCCACCTCCACCCCGCCCCAGACACCGGACCCAATCCGCCCCACCGCCTCCTCCTCGGACAAAGCCACCGACAACATCCCACCCCGACCGGCCAGGCGCTCACCAATCAACCGCGACCGCAGCACCACCACACGGCACGCATCCTCCAACGACAACAGACCCGCCACATACGCGGCCGCCACCTCACCTTGCGAATGCCCCACCACCGCCGCAGGCTCCACACCAAACGACCGCCACACCCCCGCCAGAGCCACCATCACCGCAAACGACACCGGCTGAACCACATCCACCCGCTCCAACGACGGAGCCCCAGCCTCCCGCCGCAACACGGCCTGAACGGACCAGTCCACCCACCGCGACAACACCCGCTCACACTCAGCAATACCCTCAGCGAACACCACCGACTCATCCAGCAACCGAGCACCCATACCCACCCACTGCGCACCCTGACCCGGGAACACAAACACCGGCCGACCCACACCCGACCGCACACGCCCCACCACACCACCACCAACAACCTCACCCCGCACCAACCCCCCAAGCCCAGCCACCAACTCCTCCACACCCGAGCCAAGAACAACCGCACGATGCTCAAACACCGCACGCGACCCCACCAAAGCACGACCCACACCCACCACATCCACGCCACCACCATCAGCCTGAACAGAACGCACGTACTCCAGCAGCCGACCCGCCTGAGCCGCCAACGCCCCCGCACTACGCCCCGACACCACCCACGGCACCACCCCCGGTG
>NZ_JAEEAP010000795.1 GCF_016103465.1 Streptomyces sabulosicollis | reverse complement strand
CCCCACATCAAACCCATCCCCAGCAGGGACCACGTACGCCACCAACCGCCGGTCCCCCGGACGGTCCTCCCGCACCACCACCGCCACCTGACCCACCGAAGAATGCGCGGCCACCACACCCTCCACCTCACCCAACTCAATCCGAAAACCCCGCACCTTCACCTGATCATCCACACGCCCCACGAACACCAAGGAGCCATCCGACCGCCACCGCACCAGATCGCCGGTGCGATACATCCGCGCTCCGGGTCCAGACCCGGACCCAGGCCCGGACCCGGCGTAGGGGTTCGCCACGAACCGCCCGGCCGTCAGTCCGGGACGACCCAGATATCCCCTGGCCAGGCCCGCCCCGGCCAGGTAGATCTCCCCGGCCACTCCGGTCGGCAGCGGTCGCAGCCACGCGTCCAGGACGTACACCTGGGCACCGATGGCCGGTACCCCGATGGTGGGCGGGCCACCGGCCGACGCATGGCGTGCGGCTTCCAGGACACCGGTCGTGGCCCACACCGTCGCCTCGGTGGGACCGTAGGCGTTCACCATGCGCCGCCCGGGCGCCCACCGCCCGACGAGCTCTGGCCCGCATGCCTCGCCCCCGACCAACAGCGTTCGCAACGAAGGAAGTTCGGTCGTCGGCATACCGCCCAGCACGGTCGGCGAGATCAACGCATGGGTGATCCCACATCGCCGGATCACCTCGGCGAGCTCCTCGCCCGCCAGGACCCCCGACCGCTCCGGAATGACCAGCGCACCCCCTGAGGCGAATGCCATCAGGAACTCCATCACGGAGGCGTCGAAGCTCGGGGAGGCCAACTGCAGCACGCGTGAGGCCGGGGTCAGGTCGAACCGTTCCACCTGGGCCGTTGCCAGCCCCGCGATGCCGGAGTGGGTGACCACCACGCCCTTGGGACGCCCGGTCGACCCCGATGTGTAGATCACGTAGGCCGCGGCGGTCAGCGGCACAGACACCGCCGGGGAAGTGGCCGGCTGCCGGCGGATGTCCGACATGGTCTCCGGCGTGTCCGTCACCACGACGGACACGGCCCCACTCGGCAGTGACTCGGCGAACGCACACCGCGTGACCACCGCGCTCACCGCACTGTCGGCCAGGACGAAGGCGATCCACTCCGCCGGATAGGCGGGGTCGACCGGCAGATACGCCGCGCCGGTCTTCAGCACGGCGAGCGCCCCGACCACCATGTCCACGGAACGGCCGAAGGCCAGCGCCACGCGTGACTCCGGCCCGATACCACGCCGGGTGAGATGGTGAGCGAGTTGGTTGGCTCGGGCATCGAGGTCCGCGTACGACAGGCGGAGCGCTCCGCACTCGAGGGCGAGGGCGTCCGGAGACCTGCGCACCCGGTCCTCGAAGAGCGCTGCGAACGACAGCCGTGGCAGCTCCGGCCGCCCCGTGTCGTTCCACGTCACCAGGGTCCGGTGCCGCTCGGCGGCGTCCAGTAGGTCAAGCCCGCTGATCGCCGCGTCCGGGCGCGCCACCACCTCGTCCAGCACCCGCAGGAAGCGATCGACGAGCCGCTCGGCGGTCTCCCGGTCGAAGAGGTCGACGGCGTACTCCAGCGCCCCGTCGAGTCCGGTGTGCATCCCGCCGTGACCCTGGCGGACGTTGACCATGAAGGCCAGATCGAACTTGGCGGTCCGCGCCTCCGGCCATTGCAACGTGGCTGTGGTGCCCGGGAGGGCGAAGTCCTGATGCCACGCGGTCTGCAACGCCAAGGACACCTGGAACAGCGGGTGGCGGGCGAGCGTACGCTCCGGATTGAGCGCTTCGACCAGTTGTTCGAACGGCAGCTCCTGATGCGCATAGGCCGCGAGGGCGGTGTCGCGGACCCGTTCGAGCAGCGTCCGGAAGGACGGGTCGCCGGAGGTGTCCGCACGCAACACCAGCGTGTTGACGAAGAATCCGACAACATCGTCCAGTGCCTCATCGGGCCGTCCGGCGACCGGGCTGCCGATGGGAACGTCCGTGCCCGCCCCCAGACGGGTCAGCAGGACCGCCACGGCCGCCTGCAGGACCATGAACACACTCGCGTCGGCCTCACGGGCGAGAGCCGCCAGTTCGCCGTGGCTCTCGGGGTCGATCTCGAACGGGATCCAGCGCCCTTGGTGGCTGGCCACCGGGGGACGGGGCCGGTCGGTGGGCAGGGGGAGCTGTTCGGGAATGCCGGTGAGGTGGGTGCGCCAGTAGTCCAGTTGGTCGGCCATCACACTGCCCGGCGTATCGGCGGTACCGAGCACCTGGCGTTGCCAGAGCGTGTAGTCGGCGTACTGCACCGCCAACGGCTCCCACCCCGGAGCCC
>NZ_JAEEAP010000794.1 GCF_016103465.1 Streptomyces sabulosicollis | reverse complement strand
GCCCCGCACCCCGGTGGAGCTGCCCACCTACCCCTTCCAGCGGCGGCGCTTCTGGCTCAAGGCCGCGGTGCCCACCCCGGCACAAGCGGCGGGCCCGTCGTCCGCCGCCGCGGACCCGGCACGGGATTCCTTCTGGCGCGCCGTCGAGGACGAGGACCTCACCGCGCTCACCGGTGTCCTCGGCATGGCCGGCGACGGCCGGGCCGCCACCCTCGCGGACGTCCTCCCGGCCATGGCCACCTGGCACCGGCGCCACCGTACCGACGGCTGGCGCTACCGGATCGCCTGGGAACCCCTCGGGCCGGCCCGCCCGGCCCCCGCGGGCGACCGCGGCCCCTGGCTCGTGGCCGTACCGGCGGAACACGCCGAACACGCCGTCACCCGGGCCGTGGTGGACGCGGTGCGCGGGCGCACCGAGACGGTGCTGACCCTGGCGGTCGAGGCCAAGGACGACCGGGCGTCCCTCACGGACCGGATCCATGACCTCCTTCCCGGCCGGCCGCTCTCCGGGGTGGTGTCCCTCCTCGGGCTGGACGACGACACGCCGTCCGAGACCGCGCCCGGCGTACCGGCGGGCACCGCGCACACCGCCGCGCTGATGCAGGCGCTCGGGGACGCGGGGACGGACGTGCCCCTGTGGCTGATCACGCGGGGCGCCGTCGCCACCGGTGACGGCGATCCGGTGACCCACCCCGTCCAGGCGCAGATCTGGGCCCTGGGCCGGGTGCTGGCCCTGGAGCACCCCGACCGGTGGGGCGGTGTGATCGACCTGCCCGCCGAACCGGGCCCGGACGCGGTGCGCACCCTCACCGACCTGCTCGCCGGCGGCGACGACGATCAGCTCGCCGTCCGGGACACGGGCGTGTTCACCCGGCGCCTGACGCGCGCGGCGGACGCCGCGCCGGGCACCGCCGGATGGCGCCCGGACACCGACGGCACGGTCCTCATCACCGGTGGCACCGGTGCGCTGGCCGGTCATGTCGCCACCTGGCTGGCCGAACAGGGCGCCGGACACCTGATACTGGCCGGCCGGCGCGGCCCCCGGGCCCCGGGCATGGCGGAACGCGTGGCCGAGCTCAGGGCGCGCGGCACCGACGTCACCGTGGTCGCCTGCGACGTGCGCGACCGGGACGCGGTACGCGACCTGCTCGCCGCCGTCCCCGGGAGCCGCCCGCTCACCGCCGTCGTGCACTGCGCGGGGATCGGCCGGCTGCAGGCCCTGTCCGAGACCACACCGCAGGACTTCTCCGACGTCTTCGCAGCGAAGGCCGAGGGCGCGCGCCATCTGCACGAGCTCACCGAGGAGATGGGCATCCGCCTGGACGCCTTCATCCTCTTCTCGGCCGTCTCCGCGGTGTGGGGCGTCGGCCGCCAGGGCCACTACGGGGCGGCCAACGCCTATCTGCTCGCGCTCGCGGAGCACCGCCGGAGCCGGGGCCTCGCCGCCACCGCGGTCGCCTGGACCGGCTGGACCGGCGGCGGCATGGCCGTGGAGGACGCCTCGCAGGAGACCCTGCGGCGGCACGGCCTGCCCGACGGTGCCTTCGACCGCCTCGGCATGACCAAGGAGGAGGCCGCCGCCGAGACCGGAGAGCTCTGGGGGCTGCGCGGCATCGAACCGCGGACCCAGCTGGAGGTCCTGCGCACGGCTCTGGACCGCGGCGACGCGGTCACCATGGTGGCCGACGTGGACTGGGAACGGTTCACCACCGGATACGCGTCCGCGCGCCGCCGGCCGCTGCTGGCCGGGATCCCGGAGGCGCTGGCGGTGATGGAGCGCCTCGACGCCCCGGCCGCCGAGCCGACCGGCGAGGGCGACGGCTCCGTCCCGGCTCAGACGCCCGAGGACTGGCAGCGCGGCCTGGCCTCGGTCACCGTGGAGGAACAGCGGGCCCGGGTCCTGGAGCTGGTCCGCGACCGGCTCGCCGACGTCCTGGGGCACGGCTCGCCCGAGGACGTCGACCCCGACCGCCCGTTCCTCGAGATGGGCCTCGACTCCGTCTCTGCGGTCCAGCTGCGGAACCGGCTCGGCACCGCGGTGGGCCTGCGGCTGCCCGCGACCATCGCCTTCAACCACCCGACCCCGCGCGAACTCGCCGGATACGTATGGTCCAACGTGGCGCCGCCCGCCGCCGGGTCCGACGGCGCCGACGCGGAGGGCACCCCCGCCGACGTCCCCGCGGCCGCCCCCACCGCGGCGTCCGACGACACCCTGGTCCAGCTCTACAACTACGCCTGCGCCCACGGCCACGTGGACGAGGCGGTGAAGATGCTGCACGTCGCGGGACGGCTGCGCCCCGCCTACTCGGCCCCGGACGAGC
>NZ_JAEEAP010000793.1 GCF_016103465.1 Streptomyces sabulosicollis | reverse complement strand
GTCGAGGGTGCGGGGGAGGGTGAGTACGATCTTGCCGGTGTGGCGGCCCTGGCTCATCCAGCGGAATGCCTCGGGGGCGCGGGTGATGTCCCAGTGCCGTACGGGCAGCGGCTCGATCCGGCCCGCCTCGAACAGTTCCACCAGCTGGCGCAGCAACTCCCGCACCCGCTCCGCGGGAGCCTCGCCACCGAGGTCGAACGCACGGTAGGTGACCTGTGGATGCCGCGCCCCGACCTCACCGGGCTCCCGCAGATCGGTCTTCCCCATCTCCAGGAACCGGCCGCCGGGGGCGAGGAGCCCGAGGGAGGCGTCGATGTGCTCGCCGGTGAGGGAGTTGAGGACGACGTCGGCGGCGGGGAAGGCGTCGGCGTAGGCGAGGTCGCGGCTGGAGGCGAGCCGTTCGGCGGGAACACCGAGCCGGTGCAGGGCGTGGTGCTTGGAGGGGTGCGCGGTGCCCAGCACGGTGGCGCCGAAGTGCCGCGCCAGCTGGACGGCGGCCATGCCCACCCCGCCCGCGGCGGCGTGCACCAGCACCGTCTCGCCCGGCCGCACCCTCCCGAGGTCCTGCAACGCGTACAGCGCCGTCAGATAGGCCACCGGCACCCCGGCCGCCGTGCCGAACGACCAGCCCTCCGGCATCCGGACCACCGTACGGGCGTCGGCGGTGGCCAGCGGGCCGAACGAGCCGGAGAACAGGCCCATCACCCGGTCACCCACCGCCAGGTCCTCGACGCCGGGGCCGACCTCGGTCACCACACCGGCGCCCTCCGTGCCGATCACCGACCGGCCCGGATACATGCCGAGGGTCACCAGGACGTCGCGGAAGTTGAGCCCGGCGGCGCGGACCCCGATCCGTACCTGACCGGCCTCCAGCGGTGCGGTTCCGGCCTCATCGGGCAGCAGCGCGAGATTGTCCAGGGTGCCGTACTCGGCCGAGTCCAGATGCCACGACGGCCGCGCGGGCACCCGCAGGCCGGGCTCGACCCGGGCCAGACGTGGCACCCACACCGCGCCCCCGCGCACCGCCAGCTGGGGTTCGTCCCCGGCCCACACACCCGCGGGCAGCTCGGGGAGCTCCTGGTACGCGCCGTCGGCGTCCACCAGGACCAGCCGCCCCGGGTGTTCGGCCTGGGCCGAGCGGACCAGGCCCCAGACCGCGGTGGCGGCCGGGTCGGTCACCTCGGCGTCCTCGTGCACGGCCACCGCGCCGCGGGTGACCACGGCCAGCCGCGTCCCGGCCATCGCGTCATCGCCGACCCACCGCTGGATCTCCGCCAGCAGGCGGCCGGTGAGCTCCCGGGCCCGTACGGGCAGCGGCTCGGTGCGGTCGTCGGCCCAGGCGCGCGTATCGGCCACGAGGACGTCGGGAAGGGCATCCGCGGTGCCCCCCGCTTCGCCGAGCGGCGCCCAGGAGACCGCGCCGTCCGGCAGGGCGTGTTCGCTCCAGCGGACCGTCCACAGCGCGTCATCGGCCGTACCGCTCTCCAGCTGGGCCGGGTCCACCGCCCGCAGGGTGAGCGCGTCCACGGAGGCCACCGTCTGTCCCGAGCCGTCGGTCAGCCGTACCGCGAAGGCGTCGTCGCCGACCGGGCGGACATGCACCCGGACCGCGGTCGCGCCGCCCGCGTGGAGACGTACGTTGTTCCAGGCGAACGGCAGCAGGGTCACCTGCCGCTCCGGGTCGGGGGGCAGGCAGAAGCTGCCCGCGTGCAGCGCGGCGTCCAGCAACGCCGGGTGGATGCCGAACCGTTCGGCCTCCGTGGCGTACGCCTCCGGCAGCGCCACGTCGCCGAAGACCTCACCGTCCCCGCGCCACGCGGCGACGAGTCCGCGGAAGGCCGGTCCGTACGCGTAACCGGCGTCCTCGAGCGAACGGTAGAAGTCCGCCACCGGGATCGGCTCGGCTTCGGCGGGTGGCCACTCGCCGACCGCCCCGTCCCGCGGTGCCGGGACCTGCGCCGTGAGTGTCCCGGTGGCGTGCTCGGTCCACTCCGTGCCCCCGTCGGCGCGGGAGTAGATCCGCACCGTGCGCCGCCCGCCCTCGTCCGCGCCCACGACGACCTGCACGCTCAGGGCGGTGTCGGCGGCCAGGACCATCGGCTGCCCGATCACCAGTTCCTCCAGCACCGGGGTGCCGGTCTCGTCCCCGGCGCGGACCGCCAGCTCGACCATGGCCGTGCCGGGCACCAGCACCGCCCCGGAGATGACGTGCTCGCCCAGCCACGGCTGGGCCCGTACCGACAGCCGCCCGCTGAGCTGTACACCGCCCGTCTCCGGCAACTGCACCACCGCGCCCAGCAGCGGGTGGCCCGCCTCCCCGAGCCCCAC
>NZ_JAEEAP010000792.1 GCF_016103465.1 Streptomyces sabulosicollis | reverse complement strand
AAACGCGCCGCGATGGCGTACGGCACCCCGGGGCCCATGGTGGCCAGCGTGCCGGACAGCGAGGCGTCCATCCCGTCGCGCAGCTTCAGGTGGCGGGCCCACCAGTTGGTGGCCGATCCGGAGTCGGCGGTGAGGATCGCCCGGTCCGGCAGCCGCGAGGAGAGCTCGGCGGCCACCGACTGGGGGTTGATGGTGTCCCCGAAGTGCTGGCCGGCCCAGGTGTCGCAGATGGTGAGCCACTCCCGCACATCCTTCTCGATCTTCTTCCGCCAGCTCCGCTTCTCCTTGCGCCGCAGCAGCGGGAGGAGCGCCTTGAGGGTCTCCTTCGCGTCCCCCACCAGATGGGCGTCCATGGGGTACCGCATACCGATCATGCGGCCGTCGATGTCGATCTCGACGCCTCTGGCCTGCCCCTCGTCCGGCAGCCACTCGGAGTACGGGAAGCTGGTGCCGATCAGGAGGAGGGTGTCGCACTCTTTGATCATCTTGTCGCTGGCGGTGCTGCCCAGCAGACCGATCGGCCCGGTCACATAGGGCAGGTCGTCGGGGAGGACGTCCCGGCCCAGCAGCGCCTTGGCCACGCCGGCGCCCAGCAGCTCCGCCACTCCGACGACCTCGCCGGCGGCATCGGCCGCGCCCTGGCCGACGAGGATGGCGACCTTCTCGCCCTCGTTGAGGACGTCGGCGGCACGGCGGAGCTCTTCGGGGTCGGGCAGGACGCGGGGGCGGCTCCAGCCCACGCTGGAGAACACCGATCCGTGGGCTTTGGGCGGGGACGGCTGGGCGTCCTCCTCCTGGATGTCGTTGGGGATCACGATGGTCGCCACACCGCGGGTGGTCAGCGCGGTCTTGAAGGCGCGGTCGATGACATGGCGCGCCTGGCCCGGGTGGGTGACCATCTCGCAGTACTCGGAGACGTCGTCGAACAGCCGGTCCAGGTGGATCTCCTGCTGGTAGTGGGTGCCGAGGCTGAGCCGCTTCTGCTGGCCCACGATGGCGACCACCGGCTGGTGGTCCAGCTTGGCGTCGTACAGGCCGTTGAGGAGGTGGACGGCGCCGGGCCCCGAGGTGGCGGCGCAGACTCCCACCTCACCGGTGAACTTGGCGTGGCCGCAGGCCATGAACGCGGCCATCTCCTCGTGCCGGACCTGGATGAACTCGGGATCGCCCTTGGCACGGTCGAACGCCCCCAGCAGACCGTTGATCCCGTCCCCCGGATAGCCGAAGACCCGCTGCACCCCCCACTCCCGCAGCCGTGCCAGAACGAAATCCGATACCTGAGCCACGGCACCTCCTCGGTAGCGCTGCACGAAAGGACCTCACAGGAGTAGCCGTGGACCGGGCCGGTAAACCTGGTGCGCATGGGCCACGGACGGCCGGGGCACCCGGCTGCCGGTCGGCACGTACGCAGGCGACGGCCCGCCCGGGAACGCGGCGGGCCGCCGAGGGAGGACACGGTCATGAGCGGAGAGAAGAAGGGCGCCCGGACGGCGGCCGAGGAGATCGAGGCGGAGATCGCCGAGGCCGAGACGCGGGTGACCGGCGACGAGGAGGACAGCCGTTACGGCGAGTCGGGGGACGCCATCACGCCCAACGTCGACGCCCAGGAGGAGAGCCAGGGCGAAGGCTCAGGGACGGGCCGCTCAGGGACGGGCGGCCACCAGTAGGTCCACCAGATAGCTCTCCTCCACCGCCTCGTCCGGGAAGAGCTCGCCCAGACGACCGCGCTCGTCGGCGAGAAACGCCTGGGTACCGGCCTCGCCCAGGACGAGGAACGCCGAGTGACTGGTGATGTTGGCCAGGTGGGTGTCGAGGGGGACGACGCGGCTCCACCGCACATGGCGGCGTGTGACGCGGAGACCGGAGAGGCCCGCGAGCCGGGCGGCGCGGCCGTCGTCGGGACGCGCCTGGTGGCCGGACGCCACACCGCAGTGGGCGGCGACCCGCTCGGCCTGGGCGGCGATCCACGGCACGTCGAAGGTGGTGGTGTTCCACCAGACCGCCAGCGCGCCACCGGGTCGCAGCACGCGGAGCGCCTCCGGTACCGACCGGTCGGTGTCGGTCCAGTGCCAGGACTGGGCATACGTGATCAGATCGCGGGAGGCGTCGGCCAGGGGCAATGCGTTGCCGTCGCCCCGGACGATCGGCGCGTCCGGAAGCGTCCGGCGGAACTGGGCCGCCATGCCCGCGCCCGGCTCGACGGCGATCACATCGGCGCCGCGCTCGCGCAGGAGGGCGGTGGCGATTCCGGTGCCCGCGCCGACATCGGCGACGCGGGCACCCGCGAGGGGGCGCCCGGCGAGCTCCTCGACGGCGTCGAACAGGGCGGGCGGGTAGGAAG
>NZ_JAEEAP010000791.1 GCF_016103465.1 Streptomyces sabulosicollis | reverse complement strand
GGGAGGGGAGGGCCCGCCGCGGGCGTCAGGACTCGTGGTGCGGGGCTGCCGCCGCGTCCTCCGCCACCGGCTTACCGGTCAGCGCCGCCAGGCTGCCGCGCACATGCTCCAGATGCGCCTTCAGCTCCTCGCGCCGCTCCACGTGCTCGCGCAGCGTCCGCTCCGTCTCCCGCGCCAGCCGCTCCTCCCGGGCCCGCGCCTGGGCGATGATCTCCGCCGCCTGGGCCTGCGCGTCCTCCTGCCGCAACCGCGCGGCCTGCTCGGCCATCCCGTACTCCCGCTTGGCGTCGGCGAGCCCCGCCTGGGCGTACTCCTCCAGCTGGACCAGCCGGGCCGTCATCGCGTTGTCCCGCTCGGCCAGTTCGCGGCCCGCCGCCTCCCACCGCTCGGCGTGCTCCCGCTCCTGCTCGGCCAGGATCCCGGCGGTGCGCTGCCGCATCTCCTTCAGCTCCGCCAGCGCCTGGGCCCGCCACTCCTTCGCGTCCTGGCGCGAGACGGCGCGCAGCTCGTCCACGTCCACCTGGGCCGACTCCAAGGTGGCGCGCGCCGCCGCCTCGGCGGCCCCGCGGACCCGCTCGGCCTCGTCACGGGCGGCGTCCCGCACCGTACGGGCCACGGCCTGCGCGGCCTCCCACTCCTCCTGCGCCGCCGCCTCGGCCGCCGCCCGCAGACAGACGACCTCCTCCTCGGCTGCCATCAGGATCAGCTGGGCCCGGTCGCCGAGCGACTCATATGTCTGGGGGGCCAGTTGGGAAATCACCTCGCGCAGCCGCTCCGCCTCGGCGGTCAGCTCATTGGCCAGCACGGTGAGGCGCGCGGCGCGCTCCCACGCCGCGTCCCGCGCCTCGGACAGCTCGGCCACGTAGCGGTCGACCTGCGCGGGACGGTAGCCACGGCCCCGTCCGCCGACGATGGTGAAGCCATGACGTGACACCGATGCGCCCATCCTTGGAACCCCTTTTGTCCGGTATGCAACGCGCTTCGGCGCACATCTTTATGGATGGCCTCTCATCCCCCATAACGCGACACTCCGCCCATATCCGCGGCCAGGCGCGCCGCCGGTGACAACAACGACGAGGCGCCCGCCCCCGTCACGGGGGTCGGGCGCCTCGATCGCCATGCGCTCTTCGGTCGCTTCTCCGGCCGCGCGCACCGTTCGTTCACCGGCGCGCGGGCGGACTCACCACGGACTCACAGCAGGCCGTCCCACATCTGCTCCAGCAGCACCGCCCACCAGTTGTCCGGCGCGGACAGCGCCGCCGGGTCCAGACCCGCCAGCTGTGCCTGGAAGTCCACCGTCCAACGGCCCGCCTGATCCGGCGTCAGCCCGTACCGCAGCCGCCACATCCGGCCCAGCAGCGCCATGCACCGCACGAACTCCGGCAGCCCGGTGTTCACGAACTGCGGCGGGGCCGGCTGGGGCGTCGCCTCCAGCGGCACCGCCACGATGTTCGCCGTGCCGTACTGCACACACAGCTGACGGCCGAAGTCATTGCCCATGACCAGGTACGAACCCGCGTCCGGCGCGGACTGCACCCCGCGCTCCGCCGCCAGCTCCGCCAGCGTCGGCACCGGGCGGCCCGCCTGGGCCTGCGCCCAGAAGAACGGACCGAAGTCCAGCGGCAGCCCCGCCCACACCAGCGTCTGCGCCACCACCTCCGGAACGCCCATCCGCGACACCGCGCGCTGGTCGAAGCGGACGATGCCCTGCGGCCCGAACGCCTGGCCCAGCTCGTGCGCCAGCCCCTCCGGCGGCACCGGCGGAATCGGCTGCACCTGGCTGGGGTGCGGCAGCGGCACCCGGTTCGGCGCCGGACGGGCCGGGCCGTCCGCCACCTGGTGCAGCTCGCCCTGGTGCTCCAGCAGATGCCGTACGCCCTGCTGCCGGGTCGCGTGATCCCGTCCGTACGGAGCGGTGTGGCTGATCCGCACCTGCGGCCAGCTCTCCCGGATCATCCGGGCGCAGTAACCACCCGGCAGATCGCAGGACTCCAACTCGGTGTGGAGCTCCAGCACCTGCTGCGGCGGGACGTTCATCGCCCGCAGCTCGTGCAGGATCTGCCACTCCGGGTGCGGGGTCCCGGGCGCCGAACGGCGGATCAGCTGCTGCTCCGAGCCGTCCTGGGCGCGGTAGCGCAGCACCGCCATATAGCCCGGGCCCACGGTCGGCTGACCGGGGGGCGGGGGCGGATAGGCGTAGCCGGGCGGCGGAGCCATCCCCGGCGCGGGCGCGCCCGGAGGGGGCGCCAGCCCCTGGGCGGGAGCACCGGCGGGCGGAGGCATGCCGGGGGCGCCGGGTCCGCCCGGGTACGGCGGACCGGCCGCGCCCGGCGGGGGCGGCGGCGTGTGCGGACC
>NZ_JAEEAP010000790.1 GCF_016103465.1 Streptomyces sabulosicollis | reverse complement strand
GCCGACGACCTCGCCCCCCACGACCTCCCCGACGCCGCCCGCGTCCTCATCCTCCACGCCGCGCGCGCGGACGCGCGCACCGTCGCGAGGCTGTACGCGCACGGCACCGGCGCCGAGCGCCGGGCCGTTCTGCGGTCGCTCCCACACCTCGGGCTCTTCGCCGGGCCCGACGCCGTACCGCTCGTCGAGGACGCCCTGCGGACCAACGACACCCGGCTCGTGGCCGCCGCCGTCGGGCCGTACGCCGCCCGTCACCTCCCGCCGCACAGCTGGCGGCAGGCCGTGCTCAAGTGCCTGTTCACGGGCGTGCCCCTCACCGCCGTCGCCGACTGGGAGCGCCGGGCGCGCGGGGACGGCGAACTGGGCCGCATGCTCGACGACTACGCCCGTGAGCGCACCGCCGCCGGGCGCCCCGTCCCCGGCGATCTCGACCGCCTCCTGGCCGTGACCCGCGCCCTGCCCGGCGCGCCCCGCGCCCTGACCCGCGAGGAGTCCTGATGCGCATCTTCGATCCCCACATCCATATGACCTCCCGCACCACCGACGACTACGAGGCCATGTACGCCGCGGGGGTGCGCGCCCTCGTCGAACCGTCCTTCTGGCTCGGGCAGCCCCGCACCTCGCCCGCCAGCTTCTACGACTACTTCGACTCCCTCCTCGGCTGGGAGCCGTTCCGCGCCGCCCAGCACGGGATCGCCCACCACTGCACCCTCGCCCTCAACCCCAAGGAGGCCAACGACCCGCGCTGCACCCCCGTCCTGGACGAGCTGCCGCGCTACCTCGTCAAGGACGGCGTCGTGGCCGTGGGAGAGATCGGCTACGACTCGATGACCCCCGCCGAGGACACCGCCCTCGCCGCCCAGCTGCAGCTCGCCGCCGACCACGGGCTGCCCGCCCTCGTCCATACCCCGCACCGCGACAAGCCGGCCGGGCTGCGCCGCACCCTCGACGTCGTCGGGGAGTCCGCGCTGCCCCCGGACCGGGTCCTGGTCGACCACCTCAACGAGACCACCGTCAAGGAGGCCAAGGACAGCGGGTGCTGGCTGGGCTTCTCCGTCTACCCCGACACCAAGATGGACGAGGAGCGGATGGTCGCGATCCTGCGCGCCTACGGACCCGAGAAGGTCCTGGTCAACTCCGCCGCCGACTGGGGGCGCAGCGACCCGCTCAAGACCCGGAAGGTCGGCGACCTGATGCGCGCCGAGGGCTTCACCGAGGACGACGTCGACCTGGTGCTGTGGCGCAACCCGGTCGCGTTCTACGGGCTCAGCGGCCGCCTTGACCTGGACATCGATGTCGAGGACACCGAGGCCACCGCCACCCACGAGGGCAACTCCATCCTGCGCGGCGGCGCCCCGGCCGCCGCGCCGACGGAACGGTGAGGAGGACCCCATGCGCTTCCGCCACCCCGACGGCTCCACCGTCCACCTCGCCTACTGCACCAACGTCCACCCCGCGGAGAACCTCGACGGCGTCGTGGAGCAGCTCCGGCTGCACTGCGAACCGGTCCGCCGCCGCCTCGGCCGCGACCGGCTCGGCATCGGGCTGTGGCTGGCCCGCGACGCCGCCCGCACCCTGAGCGCCGACCCCGCCGAACTGCGCAGGCTGCGCACCGCGCTGGACACCCGCGGCCTGGAGGTGGTCACCCTCAACGGCTTCCCGTACGAGGGGTTCGGCGCCCAGGAGGTCAAGTACCGCGTCTACAAGCCCGACTGGACCGATCCGGAGCGGCTGGAGCACACCACCCACCTGGCCCGGCTGCTGGCCGCGCTGCTCCCGGACGACATCACCGACGGCTCCGTCTCCACGCTGCCGCTGGCCTGGCGCACCCCCTTCGACGCCGACGCCGCCCGCGCCGCCCGCCGCCACCTGACCACCCTCGCCCAGCGGCTCGACGCCATCCAGGAGCTCACCGGCGCCTCCGTCCGCATCGGCCTGGAGCCCGAACCCGGCTGCACCGTCGAGACCACCGCACAGGCCATCGAGGCGCTCACCGAGCCCGGCGGCCCGCCCCTGGACCGCATCGGCGTCTGCCTGGACACCTGCCACCTGGCGACCCAGTTCGAGGATCCGCACACGGCCACAGACGCGCTCACCGCCGCCGGGGTCCCGGTCGTCAAGGCGCAGCTGTCCGCCGCGCTGCACGCCGAGGACCCGGGGCGGCCCGCCGTACGGGAGGCCCTCGCGGCCTTCGCCGAGCCCCGCTTCCTGCACCAGACCCGCACCCGGGCCCCCGGGGGCGGCGTCACCGGCACCGACGACCTCGACCAGGCGCTCGGCGGCGGGCTGGCGGACACCGCGCCCTGGCGGTCGCACTTCCACGTGCCGCTGCACGCCCCGCCCGAGCCCCCGCTGACCTCCAC
>NZ_JAEEAP010000078.1 GCF_016103465.1 Streptomyces sabulosicollis | reverse complement strand
TCCCGACACCAGGGGCTCCGCCCCTGGACCACCCCGGAGCCTGGGGCGGAGCCCCGCCACGCGGCGGAACCGCATATCGTCAGGTGTCGGGAAGGGACGGGGAGAGGAGCAGCCCGCCGCAGGCGTCACGGTCCCTCGGACACCCCTAGGCGAGCTGGAGGTCCACCCGGACCGCGATCTCGTCCCACATCCCCGCGCACTCACGGGCGAGGCTGGCGACGATGCTGCTGCAGTGAGGTGGCACGTTGGCGATGATTTCCTGCCACTCCTCCGTGCTGAGCATGTTGATGTTGAGCAGCCGGAGCAGCCTGCGGCCCGTTTCGTTGAACCGCAGGGCGGGGTCCGAGGTGAGACGGTGCACGGCCGCGAGGCGGTCGGCCATCGGGACCACCTCCGCCGTGGCCGCGCCCGCCGTGGACCGGCTCAGCGCCTCGGCCCGCCGGCCCGCGGCCGCCTTCGCCGCGCCGCGTGACTTCGGCAAGGGGTCCTCGCCCCTGCTCATACGGTTCCTGACGTCCCGTGCGGTCTCCGGGGAGATCCCGGCGGCCCGTGCGATCTGCCGCAGGGACAGGCCCGGGTTCGCGGTGATCAGCCTGCTCGCCAGTTCGCGCCCCGCGGCGCTGTTGATGGGACGGACCCGGCCGTCCTGGCCGATGCGGCTGCCGCTGGCCGTGTCCTCGGCCGACGTCCGCCGGCGGATCTCCGCGACGGTGCCCGCCGAGATCCCCGAGACTGACGCGATCATGCGGTCCGACCATTGGGGGTGCGACACGATGATGCGGGCGGCCGCGGACTTCCGGTCCGCCATCGACAGCGGCAGTCCATGCGTGATGTTCGAGCCGACGGCGAGGACGAACGCGTCGGCCTTGCTGCCGTCGAAGAACGTGACCTTGATCTTCTCGTCGCCGCGGAGCTCCGCGGCCCGTAGCCGGTGGGCGCCGTCGACCACCCGCATCGTGGACCGGTGAACGATGATGGGCGGTAACGTGACGTCCGCCTCCGCCAGCGCTTGGATGTGCTCCGGGTCCTCCCCTGAACTCCGCGGTGATTCCGCTGTCGAAATCGACGCGATGTCGACTTCGACGACCACTTCCTCAAGTTGCTGCTCGAACATCGCCAACCCCCCCGCTCCAAGGCGAGCTCGCCTCGAAAGGAATTTCTATCCGGGGGATGGCAGGCGCGCTTGGGACACCCCATCGAAGATCGCCGATCGTGGCCGATCAATATCGACCACCCCCCGTTGCTCCACTTCGCGAAAGCGCGAAAGGCCGTTCAATCTTTCGACGCAGACTCTAACAGCGGTCAGGCGGTTTGACACCCCGTATCCACGCGCGGCGCGCCACGGTTACCCAACGAGGACTCATGGTTTCGGACCGGGCGTTCACCAGGGAAGCAATGGCGTTCTGTACGTGCTTGCTGATACCAGCGGGGCGAGACGTATCACATGAGGTGAATGCAGCTCCGTTTAGCCTCCGACCCGGCCTTTCGTGTTCTTTCCCGATGCCCCCGGAGCGCACATGAAATCCTTTCACAGGGCATGCAGGAACGCCACAGCGCGAGAATCGCGGGAATGCCGCTCCGGAATGCACGCCGTCGTCCCGCCGGCGGGACAGAAAGCATTGGCTAGAGGTTCTACGGAGCGCTGTTTACGCCCCCAAGGCAGGCGGGCCGGAGGCGGTGCCGGGAATGGGCGGGGCCGGGTCGTCGGCCGCCTCGTCCAGCATCTGAATGATCCAGTCCATCAGCCCGAGCCCGGCGGTCTCCGCCGCGCGCTCCCAGCGGTTCCTGCGCTCGGCGACGACACTCACCTGCACGACACCCGCCTCAGCCGGGGCTTCCGGAGCCTGACGCCGCATCCGTATCCGCCGGCGTAACGCATTGCGGGTCCAGCCGCCCTCCTCGGCCCGGGTCAGCCACTCCTCCTGCTCGGCCTCGGGGAGGGCGGCCACCTCCGCGTGGTGCTGGAAGCTCAGCTTGCCCCGCCGCCTGTCCGGCTCGAACTTCCGGGCCACCCAGGCGTAGTTGCGGAGGGTCTGATAGTCGAGCGAGGTCTGCTTCAGCGCCTGGCGGTAGCGGTCGGGGTAGTGCTCCTGGCCGAAGACGAGCCAATCGCCCAGCCACCACGCCGAGGAATCGGCGATGACGTGGATCTGCTGCCCGAGGTGGCGCCACTCGGCCAGCGGGAGATCGGGAGGGAGTGACAATCCCGTCCGCCGGGTGGTCGTCCGCCCGTTCGCGGGGATGGACATCGTGCACACCTCACCTGCCCTCGTCATCGGCGCGCCCATCCTCCACAGACGTGGGTTTCGGCGAGGTTTCATCGCGCCTGGCCGGTTCCCGGCGGCCGGGAAGCATCTGACGCCCGGGCGGCCGAGGGCGTTACGGTGCCGAAACCCCCGCACCGATCTACTGGGCGCATGCATGCGGAACCAGTCTCACCGCGAGCCGACAGAGGAGGTCACATGGACACCGCAGCCCGGCGGTGTGCCGAATGCGGCGCCGAGTTCACCTGGACCAGCAGGAACCCGACGCGCAGGTTCTGCGGCTCCAGATGCAAGAACCGGTGGTGGCGGGCCCACCGGCGCGGCGGGGCCGCCGCGGACACCGCGGACCGGACGCGCCACCGGTCGCCGGTGCCCCCGCTCAGCACCGACCATGAGTGCCCGAACTGCGGTCAGCACATCACCGTGCTCAATCTGATCGTCCCGGCCGACGGCGGTCCCGGGCCAGGCACCCTCACCGGCTGACGTCTGGCCGCAGGGCGGGCAGCACCGCGGAACCGACGCTTTCCATCAGCTCGCTGGGCGGGTCGTAGGAACCGACGTGCTGGAGGAACACATCGGTCACCCCGTCGGCGTGCAGCGCGGTGAGCCGTTCGGCGATCTCCTCGGCGGTCCCGAAGAGACAGAACTCCTGGGCGAAGCGCAGGGCCGCCTCATCGCTCACCCACGCCGAGCAGATCTCGACGGCCGCCTCCCAGTCCTCGGCGTGCACGAGGTCCGGATAGACCCCCTCCACCCGTGCGGGGACGTCCAGTCCGATCCCGGCCAGGGCGAGGAAGGGCGCCCCGCCGTTCTGGGCGATCGACGCGCAGATCGGCTTGAGCAGCCGGGCTTCGGCCGCCACGTCGTCGGTCACGGCGCAGAACGCCGAGACCGTCAGCGGGATCGCCGCCGCGGTGCGGCCCGCGGCCACGGCGCCCTCCCGCGCCCGGGCGGTGGCACTGGCGAGCGTCGTCCGCGAGACCCCGCTGAGCAGGATGACACCGTCGGCGATCTCCCCGGCGAGCCGCAGATTGCGGGGGCCGCTGGCGGCCACGTGGATCGGCACGTCCGGATCCGGGTCCCGCAGCCGGGTCCGTACGCCGTTGAAGTCCCACTCCTGCCCCTGGAGCAACGCCCGCAGCGTGGCAACCCCCTCGCGCAACTCGGCCCCGGTGCTGGAGCGCATGCCGATGGGGCCGACCGAGCTGTTGCCCACCCCGAGGCCGAGGGTGAACCGCCCGGGGGCCAGCTCGGCGACGCTGCGCGCGGCCGAGGCGACGACGGCCGGGTGCCGGGTGACGAGGTTGGTGACCGCGCTGCCCAGGCCGATCCGTTCCGTACCCAGCGCGGCGGCGGTCAGGGCCGTGAACACATCCCGCCACAACAGTTGGGAGTCGGGGAACCACACCTGGTCGAAGCCCAGTTCCTCCGCCCGCCGGGCGGTCCTGGCCAGCCGGTCCACCCGGTCGCACGGCGGTATGCGGATGCCGACGCGTATCCCGCTCCGCTCGTTCACGGTCTCCTCCTCGGGCTTGGTGTGAGTGCTTGGGACGGCGTGTCGTGGCGGTCAACGCATCTGCGCGGTACCGCCGTCGGCCGCGTGCGGCGCCGGAACGCGGGGCGGCTCCGTGGGGTCGTCCGCTTCCCGCAGGAACACGCCCGCCACCACCGAGATGACCGACATCCCCGCCATGTACACCGCGATGCCCACCCATCCGCCGGTGGTGTGCGGCAGATAGGTGGCGATGTCGGGAGAGAACGCGTTCCCGGCGATCAGCCCGACGGTGAAGCCGATCGACATGCCGGTGAACCTCAGCCGCGCCGGGAAGACCTGCGTCCCGGCGATCGGGCCGCGATCAGGAGGTGTTGTCCGGGCGGGCGGCCAGGTCGAGCGCGATGTCCGTGATCATGTCTTCCTGGCCGCCGACCATCTTGCGGCGGCCGACCTCGACCAGGATCGCGCGGGTGTCCAGCCCGTGGCGGACCGCGGCGGCCTCGGCGTGGCGCAGGAAGCTGGAGTACACCCCCGCGTAGCCGAGGGTGAGGGTCTCGCGGTCGACGCGGACCTCGCGGTCCTGGAGGGGCCGTACGAGGTCGTCGGCGGCGTCCATGAGGGGGAACAGGTCGCAGCCGTGCTTCCAGCCCATCAGGTCGGCGACGGCGATGAACGCCTCCAGCGGGCAGTTGCCCGCCCCCGCACCCTGGCCCGCGAGGGAGGCGTCGACGCGGGTGACGCCGTTCTCCACCGCGACCACGGTGTTGGCCACGCCGAGGGCGAGGTTGTGGTGGGCGTGGATGCCGAGTTCGGTGTGCGGGTCGAGCACATCGCGGTAGGCGCGGAAACGGTCGCGGACACCGTCCATGGTGAGCCGGCCGCCGGAGTCGGTGACGTACACGCAATGGGCGCCGTAGGACTCCATCAGCCGTGCCTGGCGGGCGAGTTCGGCCGGTTCCGCCATGTGCGACATCATCAGGAACCCGGCCACGTCCATGCCCAGTTCGCGGGCGGCGGAGATGTGCTGGGCGGAGATGTCGGCCTCGGTGCAGTGGGTGGCGACGCGCACGGAGCGGACGCCGAGGGCGTGGGCCCGCTTCAGGTCGTGCAGGGTGCCGATGCCCGGCAGCAGCAGGGTGGTGGGGACCGCCGTGCCGGTGGCCCCGACGACGGCCTCGATCCAGTCCCAGTCGGTGTGGGCACCGATTCCGTAGGTGATGCTGGAGCCGGACAGGCCGTCGCCGTGGGCGATTTCGATGGCGGCCACCCCGGCGGCGTCCAGGGCGGCGGCGATGGCGCGGGCCTGCTCGACGGTGTAGCGGTGGCGGATGGCGTGCATGCCGTCCCGCAGGGTCACGTCCTGGACGTACAGGGCGGGCGGGGCCGACGGGGTGTCGGCGGTCGCGCCGGCGTCGGTCGTGGTCATCGTGCGGCCTCCTCGCCGGAGCGGTGTGCGGCCAGGCGCTCCGCGGTGCGCAGCGCGGCCGAGGTCATGATGTCGAGGTTCCCGGCGTAGGCCGGGAGGTAGTGGGCGGCTCCCTCGACCTCGAGGAAGACCGAGACCTTCACCGCGTCGGTGTGCGCGGCCCCGGCGGGCAGCAGGGAGCGCACCGGGTCGTCCGGTCCGACCTGGTCGAACTGCACCTTCTGCTTGAGGCGGTAGCCGGGCACATACGCCTGGACGCGGCCGACCATCTCCTCGACGGAGGCGGTGACCTCCTCGGTGGCGCAGCCCGAGACCAGGCAGTGCACGGTGTCGCGCATGATCAGGGGCGGTTCGGCGGGGTTGAGGACGATGATGGCCTTGCCACGGGTGGCGCCGCCGACGCGCTCGATGGCGGCGGCGGTGGTCTCGGTGAACTCGTCGATGTTGGCGCGGGTGCCGGGGCCGGCGGAGCGGGAGGAGATGGAGGCGACGATCTCCCCGTAGTGGACGGGGGTGACCGCGCCCACCGCGGCGACGATCGGGATCGTGGCCTGGCCACCGCAGGTGACCATGTTGACGTTGGGCGCGTCGACGTGGGCGTCGCCGTTGACCGGCGGCACCACATAGGGGCCGATGGCCGCCGGGGTGAGGTCGACGAGGGTGCGGCCGAGGGGGCGCAGCACCTCCTCGTGGCGCTGGTGGGCACCGGCGGAGGTCGCGTCGAAGACGATGTCCACGTCGGCGAACTCGTCCATCGCCACCAGCCCGTCCACGCCCTCGTGGGTGGTGGCCACCTTCAGGCGGCGGGCGCGGGCCAGGCCGTCGGAGGCGGGGTCGATCCCGGCCATCGCGGTGATCTCCAGGGTGTCGGAGAGCCGCAGCACCTTGATCATGAGGTCGGTGCCGATGTTGCCGGAGCCGATGATCGCCACCTTGGTGCGGGTGTTGGTCTCGCTGCTCACCGGTGGTCTCCTTCCGCGGCGAACCCGACTCCTGCGGTGCCCAGGTTCGAGATACGGGCGTGGAACACATCGCCCGGGGCGGCCGGGACCATCGGCCCCAGCGCCCCGGTCAGGACGAGGTCGCCCGCGCGCAGCGGATCGCCCCGCTCGGCGAGGGCCGAGGCCAGCCAGACGGCCGCGTTGAGGGGGCCGCCGAGGCAGTCGGCGCCGGCCCCGTGGGAGGCCATCTCGCCGTTGCGCGTCATGGTCATCTGTACGGAGCGCAGGTCGAGCCCGGACAGTGGCACCGGGGAGGCGCCGAGGACGTACAGCCCGCAGGAGGCGTTGTCGGCGACGGTGTCCACGATGGAGATGTCCCAGTCCCGCACCCGGCTGTCGACGATCTCCAGTGCGGGCAGGGCGAAGTCGGTGGCGCGCAGCAGGTCCACGACGGTGCAGTGGCGGTATGGCAGATCGCTGCCGAGCACGAGCGCGACCTCGGCCTCCACCTTGGGCTGGAGCAGCCGCCCGGCGGGCACCTCACCGCCCTCCGGCACGGCCGTGTCGGCGAACAGCGCGCCGAAGTCCGGCTGCTCCACGCCGAGTTGGCGCTGTACGGCCGGTGAGGTCAAGCCGATCTTCCGGCCGACGATCCGGCGGCCGGCGGCCTGCTCACGTCGCAGGTTGAGTCGTTGCACCGCGTAGGCGGCCTCGATGTCGCCGTCGTCCAGGAGCGTGCGCACCGGCGCGCAGGCGATCCCGTCGCGGGCGGCGCCCGCGAGGGCGTCGGCGGCCTTGACCACGGCCCCGGGGAGGGAATCCGTCGGGACGTGGTCGGGGACATTCGGCACGGGCTACCTCCTGGAGAAGAACGGGCCGGGGCCCGGCGCTCCCGATGTGGCCTCCGGTATAGACGCGCCGCCCACCACGAGCCAACCTTTGTTCCATTACACGGAACGGGGCGCGTGGTGACGTGCCGGGCGAGGTGACACTGACCTCGCGCACCCGTATCCGTCCAGGAGGCCGTACCGCCTGACGGAACGCCCCGAGTGAGGAACATGTCCCCGCCGGGCCCCTCTTGACGGCACCCGAGGAGTTCCGTACGAAGTACGACCAGAACCGCGCGCTCGCCATCCCGCCACGTCAGGAGAGTGCGCATGCTGACCGCCCACTACGTCCCCAGCCGGTTCGGCCAACTGCACTACGTCGAGTGCGGCGAGGGCGAGCCGGTGCTGCTGCTCCACCAGACCCCGCGGTCCTGGGCCGAGTACCGCAAGGTGCTTCCGCTGCTCGGCGCCACGCACCGGGCGATCGCGATGGACACCGTCGGCTATGGCGCGTCGGCGAAACCCGCGGACGACCAGAGCATCGAGATGTTCGCCGACGGGGTCGAGGACCTTGCGGCCGGGCTCGGGCTCGACACGTTCCACCTGGTCGGACACCACACCGGCGGAGTGATCGCGGTGGAGGTGGCGGCCCGCCTGGGCTCCCGGGTGCGGAGCCTGGTGCTCTCCGCGACCCCGTTCATCACCCCGGAGAAGCGCGCCCGAGCGGCGTGGAAACGCCCGGTCGACTGGGTGCAGCCGAAGCCGGACGGCTCCCACCTGCTGGAGCTGTGGAACCGGCGCAGGCACTTCTACGAGCCGGGGCAGGAGGCCGCGCTCAACCGGTTCATGGCCGACGCCCTGCGGGTGCTGGACCGGGTGGAGGACGGCCATATCGCCATCCGGCTGTTCGCGATGGACGAGCGGTTGCCACGGATCACCGCCCCGGCCACGGTCATCTGCGGACAGGAGGACGACCCGTCGATGCCCAGTTTCGAGCCCATGGTGCGGACGCTGTCGGCCAAGGGGCACATCGTGCCCGGAGCCGGTGTGCCGTTCCCGAGCAGCGGCCGGAGGAGTTCGCCCGGCTGGTGCGGGAAGCGGTCGCCTCCGCCGAGGTGGCGGGCGGCTGACGATGGCGTGGCGTCAGGGCCCGTCCGGCCCGGGGAACAGCGAGCGATAGAAGGGCGTCGCGCGGAAGCCGTCCCCGTGGTGGGTCGAGCTCCAGCTCAGCGGCACCGCCGGACCACCGGCCCGGTGCAGCTCGCCGGTGAGCGCGTAGTCGGGGTGTACGCCGTCGTCGCTCAGCGTCGTGGTGAAGTCGAACTCGAACCGGTCCCCCGGCCGCACCGGCAGGCCCTCCACCGACAGCGGGGCGTACACCGGCGTCCAGCTGCTCGTCTGCACCAGCGAATCGATGGGCTCGTCGCCCTCGGCCACCCACAGGCGCATGCCCAGCGCGAGCCCGGAGAAATTGCCCGGCCGGGTGAACGTCAGCTCGGCGCCGTCCACGCCCTCCGGCTCCAGGTCACCGTTGAACTCCAGCGGCTCCACCTCGACCGGGCCGGACAGATACGACCGCTCCCGCACCGTCGGGTTGTCCTGCAGCCCCTCGATGACCACCCGCAGATCGAAGGGACGGCCCACCGAGGCGAACACCTCCTCCACATAGCGGAAGACGACGGTCGGAAAGCCGAGCGGCCGACCCGGCGACACGCCGTCCAGGTCCAGGGCGACGGCCGTGGTGGCGCTGCGGTACGGGATGAACACCCCGCCGGGTTTCACCAGCCGCTTCCGCGCGTCCCGTAACACCGAGCCCGCGCCCTCGGAGCCACCGAGCGTGCCGATGATCTCCGAGACACACATCTCGACGGGCTCGGGCAGCTCGATCTCGGTGGACAGCCCCTCGACCACCGTGATCCGGTCGGCGAACCCGGCCCGCTCGATGTTCGCCCGGGCGATCCGCGCGGACTTGGGGATGACCTCCACCGCCCACACATGCCGCGCCCCGGCGCGGGCGGCGGCCAGCGCCCACACCGCGTCCTGCCCCGTGCCGATATCGAGCACCGTCCGGCCGGGGGCATAGCGCCGGACGGCCTCGGCGTAGGCGCTCATCCGGCGCTCGTCCTTGATCATCACCTCGTACACGACGTCGTCGTACACCGGGTACTCGCCGATCGACGGGAACAGCCACACCGGGCTCGACTCGACATCGCACGCCCGCACCGGCACCTTGCGCCCCGGCGCGCCTAACTCCGCGATGAAAGAACGCTGCATTTTTCAACCCTTCCCTGGGAGCGACTTTCCCGACCAGCATGCCAGGCCCGAAAACCCGGAATTCCCTAGGAATGGCATGCACCACGAACGAATAAAGCCCGAACATAGCCAGGGCAAAGCAAAGACAAAGCCCCCTTACGCGTGGCCTGATCAACACCCCATGTCACCGCCACTCCACCACCATGCAGAGCCCCCGGGAGCAGGGCACGCCTTGAGTAAACTGACATGCCCACGATCTATCGGGGGTTGCTTCCGGAAGTACATTCGGCTGAATTTCGCGGATGAACCGCTGAATCCGACCCGAGACCGTCCGAAAATAGGCGTCACCCATCTTCTTGGCGCCGCACGCTCTTCACGGGTAACGGTGGCCGGGGCGGTGAGTAAGGCGGTGACCGCGTCGCGGTAGGCGGCGGTACGGTCGGCGTCGATGTCCGCGGCCGCGTTCGTCTTCGGCCACGGCGTGGACCGCCCCGGAGAGGGTCCGGCGCCGGGCGGGTGACACCAGCGCGGCCCGCCAAGTCGGCTCCACCGTCCGCCCGTTCCGCCCTCAACGGATCAGGCGCCGTTCATCTGACCGCCCCCGCGTGGTCACAGGTCTTGACCACAGTGCGGGCCGGGGTCACCGATGCCCCACATGACGCGCGGGAGGGCGAATGGACGCGGCGGACCGCAACCACCTGGGCAGACGGACCCTTTTGCGGGCCACCGCCGTACTACCGGCCGCGGGCACGGTGGCCGTCGCGGCGGGGACGGCACCCGGTCACGCCGCCACCCCGACGGTGGACGGCCACCGGTACGACTCCGCGTCACCGCGGTTCAGCCTCGCGATCCTGCCGGACACGCAGTACCTCTTCGACGCCGACAGCTCCGACCCGGAACCGCTCCGGGCGACCTTCCGGTACCTGGTGTCCCGGCGCGAGGACGCCAACATCGCGTTCATGGCGCACCTGGGCGATGTCACGGAGCACGGTTCACGGGCGGAGATCTCGCTGGCCGCGCGGACGTTCGGGACCATCCACGGCAAGATCCCCTACAGTGTGCTCGCCGGCAACCACGACATCGACTCCGGGACCGACGACCAGCGCGGCGACAGCGCCTATCTCGACGCCTTCGGCCCCCGGCGGTTCTCGTCCATGCCCACCTTCGGCGGCGCCTCGGCGGACGGCTACAACAGCTACCACCTGCTGCGCGCGGGCGGCCGGGAATGGCTGGTCCTCGCGCTCGACTGGCGGGTCTCCGCCTCCGGGCTGGGATGGGCGCAGAAGGTGCTCGACGCGCACCCCACCCTGCCCGCGATCCTCACCACCCACGACCTGGCCTGGGCCGACGACGACGGCGCCGCACAGCTCTCGGACAACGGCCGCCGGCTGTGGAACGGCCTCATCCGCGGCAACGACCAGATCTTCCTCGCGCTGGGCGGGCACTACTGGCCCCCGGGGCGCACCGTCCTGACCAACGACGCGGGTCACGACGTCCACGTCCACATCACCAACTACCAGGACCGGTACTACGGCGGCGCCGGGATGATCCGCCGCTACGCCTTCGACCTCGTCCGCGATGTGATCGACGTGGAGACGTTCTCCCCCTGGTTTCTCAGCCGCGATCCGGAGGAGCGCACACCTCTGGAGGCGGAGACCATCGAGCTGACCGGGCCCGCCGACCGGTTCAGCCTGAGCATCGACTTCGAGCGGCGCTTCTCCGGCTTCTCGCCGGTCGTGCCGCGCAAGCCGCGCCCGGCGTCCGCGGTGATGCCGCGCGGCACCCTCGCGTACTGGCGCTTCGACGCCTCGGGAACCGCTCCCCGTGGGACGGGCGCGGGCACGCCCGTCGGTACGGACACGGTGATCCGCGATCTGTCCGGCCACGGCAACGACCTCCGGGTGACGCGGCTGCACGACAGCGCGCCCGAGATCCTGACGTGGTCCGGTGAGCACCACGGCGACCAGCCGGCCCATGCCAGTCTGCGCTTCGACGGCGGCAAGGCCCCCGACCGCGGCGCGGTCCTGACCACCTCCGGCACGGCGCCGCTGAACTCCGAGAAGTTCACCGGCGGTTACACCATCGAGACCTATCTCAAGCTCCCGGACCCCTTCGAGGGCGACCACGCCTGGATGGGCATACTCAGCTGGGAGGGCCGCAACGGCGACGCGGGCAAGACCACCGGCTGGTCGCCCGACGAGCCGACGTGCAGCCTCAATGTGACCCCCGAACGCTTCCTCCAGTTCGTGGTCTATCCGCAGGTGCAGGACGCCGATCCCACCTCCTGGAGCCACGCCCTGCCGGTGGGCCGGTGGACTCATGTCGCCGTCGTCAACGACGGCCACCACACCGTGGTGTACGTCGACGGCTCGAAGATCGCCCGCAATCCGAGCCAGCCATCGACCGGGATCGCCACCCTCGGCAAACCCTTCGTGATCGGTGCCACCCAGTTCGAGGAGAAGTTCGGCCAGGGCTTCTACGGCTGGATCGGCGACACCCGCATCGTCAAACGGCCCCTGGCGCCACGAGACTTCATGACCTCTACCGCCTAGGTGAAGGAAACCTTCGTGAGCTCTTCGGAGACCTGCCAGATGCGCCGGGCGCCGCGGGTCAACACTGCGACGGGTCGTCGGAGAGGTCCCGCGCGGGATCCAGGTGGTGATGTGCGTAGCCGAGGCTGTCCCACGCCCCCGCCTCCGCGTGCCGGTCGTCGATCTCCCTGTTGAGGGCCACCGCCTGGGTGCAGTAATCGAGTGTCCGCTGGTACTGACCGAGCATGGCGTGCAACCACCCGGCGTTGTTCAGCGCCATGGCCTGTCCGCCCCGGTGACCAGCCCGCCGGTACAGCCTCAGCGCCCGTTCGTTGTGGTCGAGCGCCTCGACTGGCTTCCCTCCGGTCGGAGTCTTCTGCATCGGAGGGGGTTACAGAAGTCCGGTGGGGACGGCCCCGTGGGCTGAGACGGGATCCGGGACACATCACGGCCGCCGCGCCCAGAACAGGGCGTGGCCGCTGTCGCCTTCGGGGACGAACTCCTCTTCCTCGACGGTGAGTCCGGCCCGGGTGAGCCAGTCCCGGTAGGTGGCGGCGTCGGCGTGGCTCCACCACATCGTGGTGCCACCGCCGAGCCAGTTGTCATCGGCACCGGTCCAGGCGGTGTGCCCGGCGGTGGCCAGGAACCAGCCGCCGGGCCGGAGCCAGGTGGCGATCCTGGCGAGGAGGGGTGGTTGTTCGTCCAGGGGGATGTGGATCAGGGCGTAGAGGGAGACCACGGCGTCGAAGGAGGCCGCCGGGAACTCCACGGCCGTGGCGTCGGCCTGGTGGAACTCGGCCTCCGGCACGAGCTCCCGCGCCCGGCGGATCTGCTCCCCGCTGATGTCGACACCGGTCACGCGGTGTCCTGCGGCGCTGAGTGCGCGGGCGACCGGGATGCCGCAGCCGCATCCCAGGTCCAGCACGGTGGCGGCGGGCGGGATGCGCTGTTGGAGGGCACCGAGCCATGGCTGGTACTTGGTTTCGGTGGCATAGGACTGTTCGTAGTGGCGGGAGAGCGCGTCGTATCCGCGCCTGACCACGTCCTTGGGATCGTCGATGTCCACGGTTGGGCACGGTAGTTGGGGGCGGGTGCGCACCGCGAACGGTTTTCGTGCCTCGGTGCGGCGCCGTTCGCGCCTTCGGCGCCTTTGAGCATGGGTCCGGGGGTGCCCTGGCCGGGCTCCGTCGCCGACCACCGGGCCGGTGGGGCGGCCCCCGTCGGCCCGTGTTGAGGACCGGTCCGGACTGCGGCGGGGGGTGGGGTATCCCTGGAAAGCGTTTGACACATCAGTTGCGTCAGATCAAGCGTTTTGAGGGGAAGTACCCGGGAGGGGCGGGATCGCATGCGACGTCGGGTCAGCCGGGGTCCTCTGGGGCGGTCCAGCGGGGCGTCGGCTCGCCGAGGCGCTGCATGACGCGCTGCGGGTGGCGAAGAGCCGTGGGCGGCGGCAGGACGGGGAAGAGACCGCACCCGGGCAGAGTTAGTAGAAGCATGAACAACAGCGTGGACGTCGTGGTCATCGGTGCCGGGCAGGCGGGGTTGTCCGCGGCCTATCACCTGCGGCGGGCCGGGTACGAACCCGGGACGAGCTTCGTGGCGCTCGACCACGCGCCCGCGCCGGGCGGGGCGTGGCAGTTCCGGTGGCCGTCGCTGACGTACGGCAAGGTGCACGGGATGTACGACCTGCCCGGCATGCGGCTGACCAGCGACGACGCGGATCCCGAGCGGCCCTCGTCCGAGGTGGTCCCGGCCTACTTCGCACGCTATGAGCGCGCCTTCGATCTGCGGGTCGTCCGGCCCGTGCATGTCGACGCCGTACGGGACGGGGACGACGGGCGGCTGCTGGTCGGGACCTCGGCCGGGACCTGGGCCGCGCGGGCGCTGATCAACGCGACCGGTACCTGGGACCGGCCGTTCTGGCCCCGCTACCCCGGGCAGGAGACCTTCCGGGGGCGGCAGCTGCACACCGCGCAGTACCCCGGGCCCGAGGCGTTCGCGGGGCGACGGGTGATCGTCGTCGGGGGCGGTGCCTCCGGGGTGCAGCATCTGCTGGAGATCGCGGAGGTGGCGGCCGCGACCACCTGGGTGACCCGGCGCCCGCCGGTGTTCCGCGAGAGGCCGTTCGGCGAGGTGCAGGGGCGGGCGGCGGTGGCGCTGGTCGAACAGCGGGTGCGGCGGGGACTGCCGCCGCAGAGCGTGGTGTCCGTGACCGGGCTGCCCCTGACGGAGCCGATGCTGCGGGCCAGGGAAAAGGGGATCCTCGACCGGCTGCCGATGTTCGAGCGGATCACCCCGGACGGGGTGACCTGGGCGGATGGGCGCCATGTCGAGGCGGACACGATCCTCTGGGCCACCGGATTCCGCGCCGCGATCGACCATCTGGCCCCGCTGCGGCTGCGTGAGCGGGGTGGCGGGATCGCCGTCGAGGGGACCAGGGCGGTCCGCGATCCGCGGGTGCATCTGGTCGGCTACGGGCCGTCGGCCAGCACGGTCGGCGCCAACCGGGCGGGCCGGGCCGCCGTACGGGAGATCCGGGCACTGCTGGACGCCGGTCCGCGCCCGGCGCCGCCGGACGGCCGGTGGTCACCGGAGAAGGTCCCCGCCCGGCGCTGACCGGGCGCGGGGCGGTCCGGTGCTCCCCCGGACCACGAGGGCGCCCCGCCGAGGTACCCGGCCCGCCCGCGCGGTCGGTGACCCCTGAATCCCCCATGCAGACCCCCGCGCTCCATGTCTTGACATGCGTCACACGCCGCTCCCATAGTACGGAGCACTTGCACCTCATTAGTTGTACTGACAACCGGACAAAGTCACCCGCAGCCGCACGACACGACGAGGAACATCGACCTGATGACCGAGAGCGTGGAAGAGCACCAGCCATGACCGGAACCCCTTCGCACCCGACCTTCCTCGAACTGCCGGAGGACACCAAAGGTCCCCATTCACGACGGCTCGGGCTGGTCGCCGTCATCGTGACCTTCGGCGGACTGCTGTTCGGCTATGACACCGGCGTCGTCAACGGCGCCCTCGATCCGCTCACCACCGACCTCGGGCTGACCGCGTTCACCGAGGGGGTCGTCGTCAGCAACCTCGTCTTCGGCGCCGCCTTCGGCGCCATGATCGGCGGGGTTCTGTCCGACCGGCACGGCCGCCGCCACAACATCCTGCTGCTGTCCTTGGTGTTCATGCTCGGCACCCTGGGCTGCGTACTGTCGCCGAGCTGGCAGGTCCTCGCCCTCTTCCGGTTCATCCTCGGCCTCGCCGTGGGCGGGGCCTCGGCGACGGTGCCGGTCTATCTCGCGGAGATCGCCCCGGTGGAACGCCGCGGCTCCATCGTCACCCGCAACGAGGTGATGATCGTGACCGGCCAGTTCGCGGCGTTCGTCATCAACGCCGTCATCTTCAACCTCTGGGGCGAGACGAACGGCATCTGGCGGCTCATGCTGCTGGTCGCCGTCCTTCCGGCGATCGGCCTGTTCATCGGCATGCTGCGACTACCGGAGAGCCCGCGCTGGCTGGTCTCCCAGGGCCGCGACGAGGAGGCGCTCGCGGTCCTGTCCCAGGTCCGCGCGCCCGAGCGGGCCCAGGCGGAAATGGCCGAGGTCCACCGGCTCGCCGAGGAGGAGCGGGTCGCCAAGACCGCGGGCCGGGTGGACCTCGGGGTGCGATGGGTGCGCCTGCTCATCCTGATCGGGGCGGGCCTCGGCATCTGCCAGCAGTTCACCGGCATCAACTCCGTCATGTACTACGGTACGCAGCTGCTCGGCGACGCCGGGTTCTCGGGCGACGCCGCCATCATCGCGAACACCCTCAACGGCGCCTTCAGCGTCATCGGCATCGCGGTGGGCGTGTCGGTCATCAACAAGCTCGAGCGACGCACCATGCTGCTCGGCGGGTTCGCCCTGACCACCACGTTCCACCTGCTCGTCGGGCTCTCGGCGATGCTCATGCCCGAGGGCGGCGCGAAGGCGTGGTTCATTCTCGTGTTCGTCGTGCTCTTCGTCTTCTCCATGCAGGCCACCATCGGCCCACTGGTGTGGCTGATCCTCTCCGAGATGTTCCCGTTGAAGATCCGCAGCCTGGCCATCGGGATCAGCGTCTTCGTGCTGTGGATGGCCAACGCCCTGGTCGCGCTCGGCTTCCCGCCCGTCGTGAAGGCGCTGGGAATCTCGAACACCTTCCTCGCCTTCGCCGCCTTCGGTGTGCTGGCTCTCCTCTTCATCGCGACCTGGGTTCCCGAGACCAAGGGCCGCTCGCTGGAAGAGCTGGAAGACGACTTCCGCGCCCGCTACTCCTGACCCGCCCTGCCCCGAGAGAAGGGCCAACGCACCATGACCGTCATCACCGCCATCGCCGAGGGCCGCGAGGGAGACCACGCGCTGGCCGCGGGGATCGCCGAGGCCCGGCTGCTGGGCACCGATCTGGTCCTGGTCAATCTGCGTCTGTCGGCGCTGGACCGCTCCGGCGTGCCCGAGGACCTGGAGACCACGGTCGTCGAGCGGAGCGGCCCCGGCGACCGCGACCCCGTCGACGCCGTTCTGGACGAGATCGAGGCCCGGCCCGACGTCGACCGGCTGGTCGTCGGCATCCGCCGCCGGTCGCCGGTGGGCAAGGCGCTGCTGGGCAGCGTGAGCCAGCGGCTGCTGCTGGAGAGCCCCGTCCCCGTCGTCGCGGTCAAACCCCCGGTCTGACGTGTCCCCGCCACGGACCGGCGCCCTCCCCGCCACGGACCGGCGCCTTCCCTGACGCCGCCGGGATCAGCGAACCCGATCGTCAGGCGCCCGGTCTGGACGCGAACGTCGAGTCCCGCACCACCAGCTCCGGCTGCAGCACGATCCGCCGGTGCTGGTGGGTGGCGGCCTCGTCGCCGGTCTCCTCGATCAGCAGCTCGGCCGCCGTACGCCCCATCCGGAACGCCGGCTGGCGCACCGACGTCAGCGGCACCGCGGCCGCCGCCGCGAACTCGATGTCGTCGTACCCCACCAGCGCCACCTCCCCCGGCACCGACACCCCGGCCGCGAAGAGGGCCTGCAGCACTCCGAGCGCCAGCAGGTCGTTGGCGCAGAACACCGCCGTCGGCCGGGGCGAGATCCCCAGCAGCCGGGCGCCCGCGTCCCGGCCCGAGGCCACGTCCAGCCGCTCGGCCTCGATATGCACCATCGCCTCCTCCGGCAGCCCCTCCGCCGCGAACGCGGTGAGCAGCCCGGTGCGCCGGTCCTGGCACTGCGGGAGCAGCATCGGGCCGCTGACGTAGACCACGGAGCGGTGTCCCTGGGCGATCAGATGGCGCCCGGCGAGCGCCCCGCCCTCGATGTCGTCGACCGACACCGAGCAGCCGTCGGCGCTGGGCACCTCGCGGTCCACGAAGACGAACGGGATGTCGTGGCGCCGGAAGCCCTCCAGGTTGGCGCCGGTGACATCGGCCGGGGTGACCAGCACTCCGCGCACCCGGTGCTCGGCGAAGAGGCCGAGGTAGTCGGCCTCCTCCTCGGGGCTCTGCGCGCTGTTGCACACCATCACCCCGAGACCCGCCTCCCGTGCGGCACGCTCCGCACCGCTCGCCACGTCCACGAAGAACGGGTTCGCCATGTCCAGCACCAGCAGCGCGATGATGCGGCTGCGCCCGGCGCGCAGCTGGCGCGCGGACTCCTGGCGTACGTAGCCCAGGCGCTCGATCACGGCCTGCACCCGGTCGCGCGTGGCCTCGGCGACCATCTCGGGCCGGTTGATCACGTTCGAGACGGTGCCGACCGACACTCCCGCCTGCCGCGCGACGTCCTTGATCCCCACCATGCGTCCCACGACCCGGACCCTCCGCCTTCCCGCGACCCATCGCGGTCGCGGGAACATGGTAGTGCGCTGTTCGACCGGTCGGGCAGGACCGGGCCGCCACGGGCCGCGGCCCCGGGCTCAGCCTCGCGAGCGCACCAGGCTCGATCCGCGGACGACGAGCTCGGGCTGGAGGACGATCCGCTGGTGGCGGTGGTCCCCGGCCCGCTCCCCCGTCTCCTCCATCAGCAACTCGGCCGCCGTACGCCCCATCCGGAACGCCGGCTGGCGCACCGACGTCAGCGGCACCGCGGCCGCCGCCGCGAACTCGATGTCGTCGTACCCCACCAGCGCCACCTCCCCCGGCACCGACACCCCGGCCCCGTACAGCGACTGCAACACGCCCAGCGCCAGCAGGTCGTTGGCGCAGAACACCGCCGTCGGCCGCGGGGACATGCCCAGCAGCCGGGCACCCGCGTCCCGGCCCGAGGCCACGTCCAGCCGGCCCACCTCGACATGGCGCAGCGCGGACTCGCCGAGCCCCCGCTCGCGCAGGGCGCGCAGCGCGCCCTCGCGGCGGTCGCGGCACTGGGCCAGCCGCATCGGCCCGCTCACATAGGCGAGGGTGCGATGGCCGAGGCCCAGGAGGTGGCGGACGGCGAGGTCACCGCCGGTGACGTCGTCGACCGACACCGAACACCCCTCGGCGCTGGGCAGCACCCGGTCCACGAGGACGAAGGGGATGGGCTGCCGCCGGAAGGAGGCGAGGTTGCGCCCGGTCATGTCGGCCGGGGTCATCAGCACTCCGCGCACCCGCTGCTCGGCGAAGAGCCCGAGGTAGTCGGCCTCCTCCTCGGGGCTCTGCGCGCTGTTGCACACCATCACCCCAAGACCCGCCTCCCGCGCGGCACGCTCGGCGCCCCGCGCGACGTCCACGAAAAACGGGTTCGCCATGTCCAGCACCAGCAGCGCGATGATGCGGCTGTGACCGGCCCGCAGCTGGCGCGCGGACTCCTGGCGTACGTAGCCCAGGCGCTCGATGGTGGACAGCACCCGGGCCCGGGTCTCCTCGGACACCGACTCCGGGCGGTTGATGACGTTGGAGACCGTGCCGACCGAGACCCCCGCCTCGCGCGCCACCTCCTTGATGCCCACCCCTGGTGCCATCGTCAGGAGGGGAGGGCGAAGTCGGCGACGCGGAGGGCGGAGGGTGTGGTGCCGCTGGACTTCCGCTGGTACAGATACGACAGGACACCGTCCTGGGCGAGCCGGGTGTCGTCCACGACGACCTCGCCGAAGGCGTTGAGACCGCCGCCGTCGTAGAGGGTCTTCCAGTCCGTCCAGCCCGAGGACTTGGACGCGGCCACGATCCGGCCGTACGGCATCACGGCGTAGGCGTTGTCGTAGGCGTCGAAGACCAGGTGGCTGCGCTGGGTGGAGCCGGGGGCCACCGGGATCTCGGTCTTCTTCCAGGTGCCGGCCGCGTCCTGGAAGACGTGGAAGGTACGGCCGTATCGGGTCCGGTCGGCCACATAGTCGGTGGTGCACTGTCCGAAGCGGCCCGGGACATAGCTGATCAGGGCGTGGGGCGCGCCGGTGGAGTCGGTGGCCTGGCTCTCCTGGTTCATCAGCGAGTGGTCGGGGTTGAGTGGATCGACGACGGTTCCGGCGTCGCCGACCGCCACCGTGTCGGAGCCACCGGTGGTGCCGACGACGGTGCCCGCCGCGTTGCGCCAGGTGCGGCCGCGGTCGGAACTGTGGACATAGCCGGTGTCGTGGTTGGTGAGGCCGCCGCTCGCGCACATCACCGCGTTGTTCTGCTCGCGCCAGGTGTAGAAGGCGTGCAGCCGTCCGTCGGGCCCGTAGTCGATGCCGTGCAGATACATGTTGCGGGCGGTGCTGGAGCCGTGCTCGCTGGTGTAGGTGCCGGTGGCGGAGGACCACTCGCCGAGGGCCCGCCACGTGGTGCCGTCGTACTCGGCGAGCGCGTTGCGTCCGTTGCCGGAGACGCCCACGCGGTAGCTGAGCTGGAGCCGGCCCTCGGGGGTGGCGATGAACTGGGGGTAGGTGAACTGGGAGGTGAGCGGGAGGCCGTCGAGGGTGGTCTGGACGGCGCCGAACTGGCCGCTGGTCCACGGGTGCCCGGCGGGGTCGTCCACCAGTCCGGCCACCGACTTCACATAGAAGAAGCCGCTGCTGTGGGAGTCCATGTTCAGGTGCAGCCGGCCGTCGGTCCGCGAGATGCCCATGGAGATGACGTTGTGGGAGTCGTCGGCGGTGAGCCGGTGCGGCAGGGTGACGGTCTGCCAGCTCTTCTGGGTGAGGGCGCGGCGCCCGATGACCGCGCTGCGGTCGGCGGTGTACCAGACGGCGTACTGATAGCCCTTGTAGGTGAGCAGCCCGTTCTTCTGGAAGGCGTTGTTGTTGACCAGGCCGTCGTACGACACGAAGTAGATGGCCCTGGCGTCGAGTTGGGTGTCGGCGAGCTGACGCACGGCCGGGCCGGGAGCGGCGGCGGAGCCCGCGTCTGTGCTCGTGTCCGCGCCCGCGCCCGGGGTGGTGGCGCCGAGCAGAGCGGTGGCCAGGACGGCGATGGCCAGTGGTCTCATGTCCGTTCCTTTCCTCAGGCGAGGTGGAAAACCTCCGTGAGCGGCCTCATCGCCTCATCCGGCGTGGCGCCGTCGAGCGCTTCGAAGAGGGGCGCCATCTCGGCCTGCCAGCGGGCGTTGACCTCGGTGGCGGCCATCGCGGCCTGGGCCGCCTCGAAGTCCTCGGTCTCCAGATAGCCGACGAGCAGCCCGTCCTCGCGCAGGAAGAGCGAGTAGTTGTGCCAGCCGTTCTCCGAGAGCGCCGCCCGCATCTCGGGCCACACGGCCGCGTGCCGCTCGCGGTACTCCTCGAGCCGGTCCTGGCGGACCTTCAGCAGAAAACACACCCGCCGCATCGCCGGCCGCCTCAGAAGTGGTACTTGTCGATGTTGGACTTGTCGAAGACGGTGGGCAGGCCGAGGATGACCTCGCCGTCCTTGCCGACCGTGTACTCGCCCAGCTTCCCGGCCTTGAACTTCTCCCCCTCGGCCCCGGTGATCTGCCCGGACGCGAGCGCGGCCGCGGCGTACGAACCGAGGTAGCCGAGCTTCTTGGGGTCCCAGAGCGCGAACTGCTCGACGGTGCCGTCCTTGACGTACTTGCGCATCTGGTTGGGCGTGCCGAGCCCGTTCAGGACCACCTTGCCCTGGTACGAGGAGCCGCTGATGTAGCGGGCGGCCGCGGCGATGCCGACCGTGGTGGGCGCGATGATGCCCTTGAGCTTGGGATACGCCTTGAGCAGGCCCTGGGTCTCCTGGAAGGACTTCTGGTCGTCGTCGTCCCCGTACACCGTCTTGACCAGCTTCATGTTCTTGTAGGCGGGCTTGCTCAGCTCGTCCTTCATGAAGCGGATCCAGGTGTTCTGGTTGGTGGCGTTCTGGGTGGCGGAGAGGATCGCGATCTGGCCCTTGTAGTCGAGCTGCTTGGCCAGGTGCTGGACCTGGCTGCGGCCGATCTCCTCGGAGCCGGCCTGGTTGATGAAGAGCTGGCGGCAGGCCGGGGCGGTGTCGGAGTCGTACGCCACCACCTTGATGTCCTTCTTCATGGCCTGCTTGAGCGGGCCGCACACCGCGTTGGGGTCGTTGGCCGCGATCAGGATGGCGTCCTGTCGCTGCTGGACCAGGGTGTTGATGTACGACACCTGGGAGGAGGCGCTGGCGTCGGACGGGCCGACCTCCTTGCCCTTGCCGCCGAACTCCCCGGCGGCGGTGATCCCCGCCTCGTCGATGAGCTTCTCGTACGGGTTGTTGATCTGCTTGGGCAGGAAGGCCAGCTTGAGGCCCTTCTTCAGGGGGGCGCCGGGGTCGGCCTTGGCGTCGCTCCTGGCGGCGCCGCTGTTGTCGTTGTCCTTCTTGGTGGTGCCGCCGCAGCCGGCCAGGGCCACGGCCAGGGCACAGGCCGCTGCGGCGGTGGCGGCGGCGCGGCGGCGCGCGGGAGAACTCGGGAACATGGGGTGACCTTTCGCGGTGCGTGGGCGGATCAGCTGGTCGAGGCGGCGGCGCGCCGGTGACGCCGGGCGCTCACGGTGGTGATCAGACGGGGGGTGAGGACGGAGGCCACCAGCAGCAGCCCGGTGACGATCACCTGGACCTCGTTGGCCACGTCGTTGAGGGTCAGCAGGTTCTTCAGGACGCCGATGAGCAGCACCCCGGCGACGGCGCCGAACAGCGTGCCCTTGCCGCCGTCGAAGTCGACGCCGCCCAGCAGGACGGAGGCGATGACGAGCATTTCGAAGCCCTGGCCGTTGTCGGCCCGCGCGCTGCCGTACCGCAGGGTGAACACGATCCCCGCGAAGGCCGAGATCACTCCGCTGACCACGAAGAGCAGCAGCTTGACGCGTTTGACGCGGATGCCCGCGAAGTACGCGGCGTCCTCCTGGGCACCGATGGCGAACAGCGACCGGCCCACGCCCGTGGCGTGCAGCACCACGGCGGCCACGGCGGCCAGCACGATGAACAGCGCCACCGGATAGGTGAGGAAGGTTCCGGGCACGGTGGTGGTGTCCACGGCCCACTTGGCGTACGTCTCGGGGAAGTCGGTGATGGCATTGGAGCCGAGCACCACCGACGCCAGCCCCCGATAGAGCGCGAGCGTCCCGATGGTGACGGCGAGCGACGGCAGCCCGACCCGGGTGACCAGCCAGCCGTTGAGCAGTCCGCCGGCCACCCCGACCAGCAGCACGATCGGCACGATGGTCTCGAACGCCCAGCCCGCGTCCCACAGTTGGCCGGTGAGCGCGCTGGACAGGCCGAGCATCGAGGCCACCGACAGATCCACCTGCCCGGCCACCACCAGCAGGGTCATCGGCAGCGCCATCAGCGCCACCTCGGCGATGTCGTTGAAGGCGAAGGCGAGGTTGTCGCGGCTGGCGAAGCCGTCCGTGGTGCCGAGGCCGGTGAGGAAGACGGCCACCAGCAGCACCCCGACGGCGGTGTCCCACCTGAGCTTCATCGCGCGCTCCTCTTCCTCAGTGCGCGGGTCATGCGCACCCGCACGATCCGGTCCACGCTGATGGCCGCCAGCAGCAGCGCACCGGCGATGGCGTCCTGCCAGAAGGAGTCCACCTTCAGCACGGCCAGGGCGCTGCCGATGGTGGTGAGCAGCAGGGCGCCCAGCGCCGCGCCCCACACCGTGCCGGTGCCGCCGACGATGGCGACGCCACCGACCACCACCGCGCTGACCACGGTGAGTTCCCAGCCGTGGGCGTTGTCGGCGACGACGGTGCCGAAGCGGGCCAGCCACAGCGCGCCCGCGAAGCCCGAGACGGCGCCGGAGAACAGATACGCGGCGAGCACCCGCCGCCGGATCGGCACCCCGGCCAGCCGGGCGGCCTCCGGGCTGGAGCCGATGGCGTACAGCTCACGGCCGCCGCGATAGGTGCGCAGGACGTACGCGGTTCCGGCGAGCACCACGAAGGCGATCAGCGGGAGGTACGGGAGGCCCAGCACGCTGCCGCTGCCGAGGTCCAGCACGGACTGCGGCACATCGGCGGCGTTGATCTGCTCCCCTTGCGCCCACCAGTAGTCGACGCCCTGGATGATGTAGAGCATCCCGAGGGTCACCACGAGCGCGGGCACCCGCCCGAAGCTCACCAGAGCACCACTGACGATGCCGCAGCCCGCGCCGACGAGGAGGCCGAGAGCCAGGACCGTCAGCGCCCCGTGGTCGGTGCCGGAGACGAAATTCCCGCAGGCGAAGGCGGACAGGCCCACCACCGAGCCGACCGACAGATCGATGTTGCGGGTGATGACCACCACCGACTGCCCGACCGCGAGCAGCACCAGGATGGCGGCGTTGAGCAGCAGGTCCTTGATGCCCTGGCCGTCGAGGAAGCGCGGTTCGGCGATCCAGGTGAACAGCACCAGCAGCGCGAGGGCCCCGGCGATGCTGATCTCCCGCGCGCGGAAGACGGCGTCGACGAGCGAGCGCGCCGAGCGCGCCGTCTCCGGCGCGGCGGCGGACGTGTCGGGCTTCTCGATGGTCACGCTCACGTGCGGGTCCCTTCTGCCGTGGCGCCTTCGGCGCCGGTGGGCCCGGTGGCGTGGGGGTGCCCGCTCGCGCCGGTGGCATCGGTGGGCCCGCTCGCGGCGGCCTCACCAGGGAGCGCGGTCGCGGCGGCCTCACCGGCCACACTGGCGACACCGGCGACACCGGCGCCATCGGCGCCATCCGTGAGCCCGGTCGCGGCGGCCATGACGGACTCCTCGGTGGCCTCGGCGCGCGGGATCTCGGCCACCAGCCGGCCCTCGTGCATCACCAGGACCCGGTCGGCCATGCCCAGCACCTCGGGCAGGTCGGAGGAGACCATCAGCACCGCGAGGCCGTCGGCGGCCAGCGACGACAGCAGCCGGTGCACCTCGGCCTTGGTGCCGACGTCGATCCCGCGCGTGGGCTCGTCGACGATGAGCACCGTGGGCTCGGTCGCCAGCCACTTGGCGAGTACGACCTTCTGCTGGTTGCCGCCGGAGAGCACCCCGACGTGGTCGGCGAGGCTGCCGTACTTCAGCTGGAGCCGGACCGCCCAGTCGGCCGCGCGGCCGCGCTCCAGCGCCCGTTTCACCAGTCCCGCGCGGCCCAGCCGGTCCAGGCCGGTGAGCCCGATGTTCCGCTCGATGGACATCTCCATCACCAGGCCCCGCTGGCGCCGGTCCTCGGGGACGAGCGCGAGCCCGGCGTCCATGGCGGCGGTCGGCGAACCGGGCCGCAGCACCGCCCCGCCGACCCGCACCTCGCCCGCGTCCGCCCGGTCCACGCCGAAGACGGCCTGGGCGACCTCGGTGCGCCCGGCGCCGACCAGTCCGGCGAGCGCGACGATCTCACCGCGCCGCACCTCGAAGGAGACGTCCCGGAAGACGCCCTCACGGGTCAGCCGCCGCACCTCCAGCGCGGTCTCGCCGACCCGGCTGTCCTGCTTGGGGTAGAGCTCGGCCAGGTCCCGGCCCACCATGCGGCGGACCAGGGTGTCCTGGGTCAGCCCGGTCAGCGGTTCGGAGGCCACCCACCGGCCGTCCCGCAGGGTGGTGACCCGCTGGCAGAGCTCGAAGATCTCCTCCAGGCGGTGGGAGATGAACAGCACGGCGGCGCCCTCGGCGCGCAGCGTCTCGACGACCGAGAAGAGCCGGGCGGTCTCGCTCCCGGTGAGCGCCGCCGTCGGCTCGTCCATGATCAGCACCCGGGCGTCGAAGGAGAGCGCCTTAGCGATCTCCACGATCTGCTGGTCGGCGATGGACAGGCCCCGGGCGGGCCGGTCCGGATCGAGTTCGACGCCGAGCCGTGCCAGCAGGGCGGCGGTGGAGGTCCGTACGGCCTTGTGGTCGATCCGGCCGAGGGCCCGGCGGGGCTGACGGCCCATGAAGATGTTCTCGGCGATGGACAGATCGGGGAAGAGCGTCGGCTCCTGGTAGATGACGGCGATGCCGACGTCACGCGCGCCGGCGGGGCCGTGGAAGACCACCGGCTCACCGTCCAGCAGCACCCGGCCGGAATCGGGCCGGTGCACCCCGGCGAGGATCTTGATGAGCGTCGACTTGCCCGCCCCGTTCTCACCGGCCAGGGCGTGGGCCTCACCGGCGAAGAGCTCGAGCGAGACGTCACGAAGGGCCCGTACGGCGCCGAAGGATTTGTTCACCCCCTCGAGGGCGAGGACCGGCACACCGGTCGAAGCAGGCTGGCTCACGGAGTCTCCTGACGCGGATGGAGGGGCAATAAATGAAATGTTTCAATGCCGGATTCCGGGAAGCTAGCCCTGCCCCATGCCCCCGTCAAGGGGGTGTGCACGGGATATACCGACATCGTTTCCGCCCCCTTGACGCACCCTGAGCCCCGGCCCTACGTTCCAGGCGCCCTAAGTTGAATCGTTTTCATCGATCGCTCCGATCCAGCTGTCCGCGATCGTTCCCATTCAGCCGTCCGTCCCATCCAGCCGTCCGCGGAGGAAGCCCGTGATCAGCAGACGCCACCTGCTCGCCACCACCGCTGCCACCGGTACGGCCCTCACGGGCCTGCCCGCCCTCACCC
>NZ_JAEEAP010000789.1 GCF_016103465.1 Streptomyces sabulosicollis | reverse complement strand
AGCCGGATTACGAGATTAGCGAGTGTCTGGTGGGCTCGGAGATGTGTATAAGGGACGGCCCCGGCACGGCCCCCGGCACGGCGACACCCTCGGCTGCGCCTGGGTGTCGCCGCGCCTCACTCGTCGGCTTGCCGGCAGGAATCAGAAATGAGCGTTGGCTACAGACGCCAGGATGCGGTCGGCTGAGCGAGCAGCGGATGCATGCGGGTGAGGCTGTAGCCGGGCCGCCGGAGTCAGGTAGATCGGGATGCGTTCCTACACCGATATACAGTCGCCCTCGCTGGCTCCCGGCTCTTTTGCCCCTGACCTGCGGCGGTCCGGGACATGGGGGTGTCGTATCCAAGAACGGCCCCCGGAACGGCCCCCGAAACGACACCCGAAACGACGGGGGTACGCCATCGAGCGATCGAGCCATTCGGCAGGTGATACTGCCTGGTCTACTGCTGGCCGGAAGGCTGGTTATCCCAGGTGGGCGGAGCGGGGGCGGGCGGTGAGCAGGGCGCGGGTGGCGGGATCTGGTTCGAGGCCGAATTCCGCGAGGTTGCGTTCCAGGAGGTCGAGGGTATGACGCGCGGTGTCGTGTCGTCCGGCGGCTTGGTGCAGGCGAATGGCGTGCTGGTAGAGGAGTTCGTGGGTGGGGTTGAGGCCGATGGCCTTCTCCAGCCGGTCGATTGCGGCGTCGGCGTCCTGGCGGGTGCCGGTGTGCTCGGCGTGGTGGGCGATGTGGGCGACGGCGTCGGCTGCTTTGTTCGCCAGTGATTCGCGGATGCTGTCGCACCACGGGTAGTCACCACCGTGGGCGAAGGGCCCGTGGTAGAGGTCTACAGCGTGGTGGAGGGCGGTGAGGCGCGCGGGCCCGTCGGGGGCGGCTGCGGCGTGGTGGAGTGCTTCGGTGAAGGCGGCGAGGTCGGTTTCGATCAGTCCGGCGTGGAGTTTGTGCAGTTCTCCGTGGAGCTGGATGAATTCGGCTTTGCTGTGTCCGGTGGCTGAGCGGAGTGCGCGTCTTACGGCGCGGCGCAAGTTTTTCATTTCTTTGGCTGATTGGTCGGGGTCTTCGCTGAGCCTGAGGTGGCGGGCGATGTCGTCGGCGATCAGGCCGGTGGGGTGGGCGGCGAGGAGGGCGAGGAATTCTCGTACTTCGCTGCGGAGTCCGAGTCCGACAGGTTCTGGGTTTCCGTGGGCGTAGAGCGTCACTGGGCCCAGGACGTTCAGGCGAACCGGCTTGTTTTCGATTGTTTCCCGCGTTTTTACCTGCTTTGCAGGCTCTGGTGGGGCAGAGGGTGGGTCGTCTTCCGGGCCGCGGTCAGTGTCCTCGGCCGGGTGCTGCGGTTGGTCGGCGGCTGCTCGGGCGCCTGGGACCTTACGCATCCGCGGACGCTCGTCGTGCGCGGTCAGGAGCATGTCCAGGACGTCCTGGCCGGCCTGGGGGGTGAGGTGGAACAGCTGGAGGGTGCTGGCGCGGTTGCCTTCGTCTGTCTGCTGGTGGACGGTGCCGTCCGATGCGATGCGCCAGGCCGCGGTGCCGGGCAGGTCGCCGAGGGCCAGGACGATGAGGGCACCGTGCGGTGCGCGGCTGGCCAGTGCCGTGAGATGGCTGCTCTGCGCGGTGTTCGGTTCAGTGAGGAGGACGAGGGTGCCTGGTCCGGTGGACTCCCCCGGGCTGTTGGTTGTCGCTGGAAGCGTGCCGTGTGCCGCCTCCTGCGTGTCTTGGTGATGGCGGGCGTGTGCGAGGAGGTGCGCTTCTGCGCGGCGGATTGCGTCCTCCAGGTCCTCGGCCGTGGCGAGGGCGCTGAAGTCGGGTGGCATCTCCGGAAGGAGTCGGTCGCTGAGGTCGGGGGTGAGGAGCCCATGGACGCGTGGTGTTCGGGGCCGGAGGCGTTCAGCCGCGGTGAGGATGCCAATCAGCAGTGCGCGGGCGGCTGCCTCGGCCCCGGGTCCGGTCCATGCGCATCCTCCTGCCAAAGCGTCCAGGGAGATCTCGGATGCGTTGGCGGTGCCGATGGTCACCGTGGCGGCGGGCTGGGGAGGTTTGGGTGGTGTACGGCGTGTGATGAGCCTGTTTGGGTCGGCACTGGTGGGTCGGGGCAGGGCGGCCTCGCGGGCGGCCGCGACGGCGTTTTCGATCACGGGGCTCAGCGGCGGGGGCTGCGCCTCGAGGCTGGGTCGGCGGGATCGGTTGTGGTAGAAGCGGAAGAAGCGCAGGGCCGCCAGGAGGCCGGCGGCGGTGGTGATGCCGATCATGCTCGCGGTGCCGACGCTGATCGCGGCGGGTCCTGGCCGCGTGTGGCTCGTGGTGTGGTCGCGGGTGGCTCGGCTGGTGGTGTCATGCTCCGCACGGTGTCCAGATGCCGGATCTGCGGGTGGC
>NZ_JAEEAP010000788.1 GCF_016103465.1 Streptomyces sabulosicollis | reverse complement strand
GCTGTGGTGGCGCTCGGGGCCGGTGCCGCGGCGGCGGGGGAGGGGGCGAGGCCGAAGGCCGCACCGGCCATGACGGTGACGGAGATGGCGACGGCGGTCGTGGGGCGCAGGGCTTTTCGGGCAGGGGTCACTGTGGCTCCTGGTGGGGGATGCCGTGGGGGCAGGGAGCACCGGTGCTTGTGACCTGACGGTAACTCGGGGGTTTACCGGCGGTAATAGCGCGGTAAGTTACGCCTGGGTAACGATAAAGGGCCGAGGTCGGCTGCCGGGGCCGGCCCGGCCCGGGGCGCTATCCGGGGGCCGGATCCGCCAGGGTCCGGCCCCGCCCAGTTCCGCTGGTGCGGAAGGTCCGCCGATCGCTGAGCCTCGCCTCCAGGACGAGCCCGGCTCCGGGCTGGGTCCCACGCCTTGGGCTGGGCTTTCGGCTTCGGGCTGGCCCCGGCCCCGGGCTGGGCTTTCGGCTTCGGGCTGGCCCCGGCTCCGGGCTGGGCCCCGGCCCCGGGCCGGGCTTGCGGCTCCGCGTCGAACTCCTCCCCGCCGCGCGGGCGTTCAGCGCCTGGGGGCCTTGCGGCGGATCTTGATGTGCCGCATGTCCGTCACGCCGATCCGCAGGACCCGATGGGGGTAACCGTGCGCGGTCAGCGCCGCGATGGCCCGTTCGGTCGCCTCCTGCTCACCGTCCTCCGGCTCCGCCGGAACCTCGCAGCGGAAGGTGAACGCCGAAAGGCTCCGGTCGCAGGTGAACGTGCCCGCCGCCGTGAAGCCCACCTGGACGGAGTCGACCGCGCTGCGCAGCGCCTCGCGATCGTCCTCGCCCAACTCCTCGAAGGCGCCCCGGATCGTCACTCGGAACACGGTCGCTCCTCCCGTCCCTCCCGCACGGCATAGCCGAGCATCGGCGCGCCGAGCATCTCCTCGATGGCGTCCAGGAGTTCCGTCACGGCCTTGGCGATGGCGTCGGGGCGCTCTCCCGCCGTGATGCGCCGTCCGATCTCGCCGAAGATCAGTGAGTGGTAGCCGCTGATCTGGGCGGCCACCACGCGCGGCACCGGATCCTCCGCTGCCGCGCCGGTCTCCTCGGCGAGCACGGCGGCCAGTTCGTCGTTCATCCGGTGGCCGAGCTCCTCCAGCCGGGCCACCAGCGTGGGGGCGGCCTGCATCATCGCGAAGAACGGGCCGAAGCCCTCGGTCAGCCCCAGCGAGCGGTCGCGGCGCTCCACCTCCTCGCGCAGCCGGTCCAGCACCGCCTGGGCGGCGGACCGGCCGGGCGGGCGCTCGCGCACGATGTCGGCGAGCCGCCGCGGGGACGCCTGGTCGGGCGGCAGGACCAGATCCTCCTTGGCCGGGAAGTAGTTGTAGACGGTGTTGACGGACACCTCCGCGGCCTCGGCCACCTCGGCGACCGTGACCCGGTCGAAGCCGCGCTCCAGGAACAGGCCGGTGGCCACGTCCGCGATCCGTCGGCGCGTACGGCGCTTGTGCTTCTCCCGCAGTCCTTCGCTCATGGCGGTCAGTGTAGCCCGTTGCAAACTTGGATGCATCTAAAAGATTTAAGCCGATTGCAAGTTTGCGGTGCGTTGTGCTCTGATCGGTGCATGTCCTCATCCGTCATCCGCGTTCGCGGCCTCACCCGGACGTTCTCGCTGGCCAGCGGCCCCGTGCAGGCCGTCCGCGGGATCGATCTGACCGTCGGCCGCGGCGAGATCCTCGGCTTCCTGGGCCCCAACGGGGCCGGTAAGACCACGACCCTGCGCATGCTCACCACCCTGCTCCCGCCCAGCGGGGGCGAGGCCGAGATCGCCGGGCGCGATCTGCTCCGCGATCCGGCGGGCGTGCGTCGGCGGATCGGCTATGTGGCCCAGTCCGGGGGCCTGGACCCCGGGTGCTCCGTACGCGAGGAGCTGGTCACCCAGGGGCGGCTGCACCTGATGTCCAGGGGCGCGGCGGCCGGGCGCGCCGCCGAACTCGCCGGTGAGCTCGGCCTGTCGGGGCTGATGGACCGTCCGACCGCCGCCCTGTCCGGCGGTCAGCGCCGCCGGGTCGAGATCGCGCTGGGCCTGGTCAACCGGCCCGAGGTGCTCTTCCTCGACGAGCCCACGACCGGTCTCGACCCGGGGAGCCGGGCCGAGCTGTGGGACCTGGTGCGGCGCGTCCGTGCCGAGCACGGCACCACGGTGTTCGTCACCACCCACTACCTGGACGAGGCCGACGCGCTCGCCGACCGGATCGTGGTCGTGGACGCCGGGCGGATCGTCGCGGAGGGCACCTCCGCCGAGCTCAAGAGGCGCTATGCCGGGGATCCGGCCGCCAGCCTCCAGGACGCCTTCCTCGCCATCACCGGCCGGGCCACGGCCGCGCAACCCCTCGCCATCTAGGTGACGCCTGCGGCGGGCTGTTCCCCTCCCC
>NZ_JAEEAP010000787.1 GCF_016103465.1 Streptomyces sabulosicollis | reverse complement strand
AGATGTGTATAAGAGAAAGGTGCAGGGCACCGCCGAAGCCCGCGACCCTGGCGAGCACGGAGGCCGCCTCGCGCAGCCGTACGGCGCGCCCGCTGCCGATGTTGACCACGCCCTGCGCGGCCGACAGCGAGGCCGCGTGGACCGCCCGCGCCACGTCCCGTACGTCCACGAAGTCGCGCTGCACGCCCAGGCCGCTCAGTTTGAGCTCGCTCTCCCCGGACTGCATCGCGCGCCGCATCGCCTCCGCGAGCCGCCCGAGCGGCGAACCGGCCGGAGTGCCGGGCCCCACGGGCGAGAAGACCCGCAGCACCACCGCGTCCAGCCCGGAGCCCAGCACCAGCTCGGTCGCGGCGAGCTTGCTCACGCCGTACGGTCCGCCGGGGCGCGGCACGGCGTCCTCGGCGGTCGACGAGCCGGGCTGCGAGGGGCCGTACTCGGAGGAGCAGCCGATCTGGACGAGGCGGGCGCCGCAGCCGCTGCGGCGCAGCGACTCGCAGACGGTGGCCACGGCGACGGTGTTGTGCCGGGTGAGCTCGCGCGCCCCGCCACGGGTCGCCCCGGCGCAGTTGATCACCACACCGGGGTGGACCGCGTTGAGGAAGCGGGTGAGCGCGCCGGGGCTGCCGTTGGAGAGGTCGAACCGCACATCGGCGTCGTCGCCGCGGCCGAGCGCGGTGAGCTGGACGGCGGGGTCGGCGAGCAGGTGTTCGGCCACATAGCGGCCAAGGAATCCGCCGGATCCGAGCAACAGGACTCTCATCGGTCGCGCCTCCCCGTACCGGCGCGCTGATCGGTCACGTCGCAGCTCATGTCGTTGCTCCTCGGACTCATTGAGGGGGGAAGGACGGGGGGTGGCGGGTTCGGTGGGCCCTTTACGGGGCTCGTGTGGCCCCATTGCGGGCTCGTGGCCCCTTATGGGGCTCGTGGCGCCTTACGGAGCGCGCTGGGATGCCTCCGGGGCTATGGGGCGCGGTTCGGGGCGGTGCGGGTCGTACGGGTGTCACCGGCGGCCCGGGTGGCAGGCGCACCGGGGTCGCCGTGGGCGGAGGCCCGGCACAGGGCGCCGAACGCGTGGAGCAGCAGCGCGAGCGCGGCGGCGCCGCAGGCGGCCGCGGGGACGGCGGCCGCGCCCTGGGCGGCGGTCAGCCGTGCCACGGGCTCCCCGAGCGGAGCGGCGCCCGGCAGCCGGGCGGCCGCCGCCGTCGCCAGGGCCACGGCCTGGACCGCGCAGGCCACGGCGACGCCGCTGAGCGCGGCCCGGCGGAAGCCGTGGACAGCGAGCAGCCGGGCGAGGAACAGCAGCCCGCAGAGCGCCACGACGGCGGCCTCGGCCGTCGAGAGGGGCGCGGTGACGGGAGGCGATCCGGGCACCGTGAGCCGGGCCGCGAGCACCAGGGCCGCCAGAGCGCAGAGGAAGGCCGCCACCACGCCCGCGAACAGGGGGCGCACCCCCGCCGCGAACTCCTCCCGACCACGGCTGACCGCCAGCCTGCGGCGCGCCCTGACGGCGAACCAGCGGGCGCACCACGCGGCGGGCGCGGCGGCCAGGGCGACCAGGACGGCGGCCTCGGCCGCGGGCGCCGCCCCGTAAGGACGGCGTCCGTCGAGGAGCCCGGTGAGCAGCCAGTCCCCGGCGGCGGCGTAGCCGAGCAGCCAGCCGGCGCCAAGGGCGTGCGCGCCGCGCCCCCCGCGTCCGCTCCCACGGACCCGCAGAGGGCCGCGGCGCAGGCACAGCCACAGGGCGATGAGCGTCAGGACGGCGCCGCCCCCGCCCAGGGCGAGACCGACGGTGGGGTCCTTACGAAGGGCACCGACGCGGAGCGCCGCGGAGGCGGTCGCCGCGCACAAGGCGCCCGGCAACAGCCACAGCGCCGCGAGCGTCATCCGCACGCCCAGCGCGCGCCCCGGCGCGGGGGCGGCCGGGGGCGCGGGCTCCTCGGCGCGCGGCACCCGGGCGTACAACTCCTCGGCGAGCGAGAAGACATCGCGGTGCCGGAAGCGCGCGGCGGTGCGGTCCGTCACACCGTGGGCCTCCAGCCCGGCGGCGATCTCCAGCGGATCGACGGCGCGGGCGCACAGGTCGTGGTGGCGGTGCATCAGCGCCCGCACCGGGTCGGCGGGCCCCCGCCGACCCTTCCCCTGCCCCTGCCCGTTCCCTGCGCCGGTGCGCGGGGACGCCTCGTCCGGCCGCCGGGAGACCGGCACCCGGGCGGCCCCGGACAGGGCGGCGAGGCCACGATCGGCGGAGAGGCGGCGGTCGGAGGAGGCCGGATCGAACGGGCCGGGAGGCGTGGTCATGCGCCCTCCTCGGACGGGCGCGGGCCCACGCCCAGTGGTTCGCGTGGCGGTGGTCCGGCCCAGGTGGGGGTGTGC
>NZ_JAEEAP010000786.1 GCF_016103465.1 Streptomyces sabulosicollis | reverse complement strand
TGACCATTGGCATGCAGGAGACTTTTGAGCAGGTGGGTGTGGAGGCGGTGGCCGTGCCCACCCTGCGCCGCGATCACGGTGGTCGGGCTCAGCTCCTCCACTCGCTCGCCCAGGCGTTCACCGCCGGGGTCGACGTCGACTGGAAGGCGGCGTTCCCAACCGATCCCACCCCGCGTACCGTCGATCTGCCCACATACGCCTTCCAGCACCAGCGCTATTGGCTCGATGGCCTCAGCGGCCGGGGCGCCGACCCCACCGACCTCGGCCTGGTGGCCGCAGGGCATCCGCTGCTGAGTGCCGCCGTGGAGCTCGCCGATGGCCAGGGCCATCTGCTGACGGGACGGCTCTCGGCGCAGTCCCACGGCTGGCTCTCCGACCATGTGGTGGCGGACGCGGCGCTGGTGCCCGGTACGGCCCTGGTGGAGTGGGCGCTGCGGGCCGCCGATGAGGTCGGCTGCGGTGGGGTGGAGGAGCTGGCGCTCCAGGTACCGCTCGTGCTGCCGCCCAGCGGTGGGGTGCGCCTGCAGGTGGTCGTCGGCGGGCCGGGCGCCGATGGCCGACGCGATGTGCGGATGTACTCGCGTCCCGACGACGGTGGCGACACGGCGGCCGGGTGGGTCTGCCATGCGGAGGGCGTGCTGAGCCCGCCTCACGACGGTTCCGGGCCGGTGGAGGAGCTGGCCGGGGCGTGGCCACCGGCGAGTGCGAAGCCGGTCGACCCCATGGACTTCTACGAGCACATCGCCGCCACGGGATACGCGTACGGGCCGTCCTTCCAGGGGCTGCGCGCCGTGTGGCGGGACGGCGCGGACCTGCTGGCCGAGGTGGCGTTGCCCGAGGCGGCGGGAGAGCGGACGGGGTTCGGCATCCACCCGGCGCTGCTCGACGCCGCCCTGCATCCCGTTCTGCTGACCGATGGGTCACCGAGCGACGCCGAGTCGGCCGCTGGCCGGGTGTGGCTGCCGTTCACCTGGAACGGGGTGTCGCTGTGGGCGGCCGGGGCGAGCACGGTACGGGTGCGGATCTCTCCGTACGAGCCGAGCGCGGCGGCGGAGCGTACGCTGCGGGTGACCGTGGCGGACGCCCTGGGCGCCCCGGTGCTGAGCGCCGACGCGGTGGTGCTGCGGTCGGCCGACGCCGCCCAGCTCGGTGCGGCCCAACGGCCGGGAGCCGATGGGCTGTTCGTCATGGACTGGGTGCCCTTGCCGGTGCCCGCGCCGTCCAACGGCGCCGGGCAGTCCATGGGCCACATGACCGACGACGCCGATTGGGCGATCCTGGGGCCCGAGGACCGGGCTCCGACCGGGTCCGCCGCCGTATGCCATCCGGATCCGCAGGCGTTGATCAGCGCACTCGACGCGGGCGCCCCCGCCCCCGAGGTCGTCCTGGCACTCGAGCCCGCCGGGGCGGGCGATGTGCGCGATGACGCGATGGCGGCCGACGGGCTGGCCTCGGCGGAACGGGTCCTGGCGCTGTTGCAGAGCTGGCTGGCCGAGCCGCGCCTGGCCGAGGCCCGGTTGGTGGTGGTGACCCGTGGCGCCGTAGCGACCGGCGACCCGGATGGCATCGATCCCATGGCCGAAGGCGTGGATGTGGCGGGTGCCGCGGTCTGGGGCCTGGTGCGCAGCGCGCAGGCCGAGAACCCCGGCCGTTTCCTGCTGCTCGATCTCGACCCGCGCGCCGAGGCGTCCGCCCACCTGGTGGCCGACGCCGTGGCGCGCGGCGTGGAGATGGACGAGTCGCAGCTGGCCCTGCGCGCGGGGCGGACGCTGATGCCCCGGCTGGTGCGCGCCGCCCCGAGCGGGGGCCTGGCCGCCCCCGTGGGGCAGCCCGCGTGGCGGCTCGGGCTCGAGGACGCAGGGACGGTGGACGGCGTACGGCCGGTGGCGTGCCCGGAGGTGCTGGAGCCCCTGCGGGAGGGTCAGGTGCGCATCGATGTCCACGCGGCGGGGGTCAACTTCCGCGACGCGCTGATCGTGTTAGGGATGTACCCCGGGGACGCGGTGTTCGGTGGCAGTGAGGGCGCCGGTGTGGTGCGGGAGGTCGGCCCCGGTGTGACCGGCCTCGCCGTGGGCGACCGGGTGATGGGCCTGTTCGAGGGCGCGTTCGGCCCGCTGGCCGTGGCGGACGCCCGTACGGTCGTGCCCATCCCCGACGGCTGGACCTTCCGGCAGGCGGCCGCGGTCCCGGTGGTGTTCCTCACCGCCTGGTACGGGCTCGTGGTGCTCGGCGGGCTCCAGGCGGGCGAGCGGGTCCTGGTCCATGCCGCGACGGGGGGTGTGGGAACGGCCGCGGTGCGGATCGCCCGGCATCTGGGGGCGGAGGTGTATGCGACGGCGAGTCCGGCGAAGCACGGGGTGCTGGAGGAGATGGGCGTCGATGCGGCCCATCGGGCCTCGTCGCGCGATCTGGGCTTTGAGGAGGTGTTGCGGGAGGCCAC
>NZ_JAEEAP010000785.1 GCF_016103465.1 Streptomyces sabulosicollis | reverse complement strand
CACCCCGTCGACCCGCCCTGCCAGGTGCTCAGGACCATCTGGCGCACCCGCGGCACGCTGCTGGTCGGCGGACGGCTGACCGAGGAGGCGGTGCGGGACGGCGGGGAGCTGCGGCTGCGCGCCGAGACGGGGACGGGCGCGGTGCACGAGGTGCCGACGCGCACTGAGCGGGGCGGCTCCACGACCGTCTTCACCGCCCGGCTGCCGATCGGCCGCCTGGGAACGGGCTGCTGGACGCTGACGCTGATCATGGAAGGACCCGGGGAGGACGCGCCGCGCCGCACCGCGGTCGTGCCGTATTTCGACCGGCTGGCCGCCACCCGCTGGCTCCGCTTCGGCTGCCGTCCGTACTACGCCAAACCGGTGGCCCTGGGCCCGGCGCGGGCCCTGGGCCTGGAGGTGGCTCCGATCAAGGTCGTCACGGGGGTACGGCGGCGGCTGGGGTGGTGAGCCGCCCCGGGATCACCGCCGTGGGCCCCCGCGATCACCGCCGTGACCGGTCAGTTCGTCGGCCGCAGCCGGTTGCGTACGGCAATCGGTCAGTTCGTCGGCCGCAGCCGGTTGCGTACGGCGGCGAGCAGCCGGACCGGCGCCACCCGCAGCTCCAGGGTCACCTCGCCGCGCCCGGTGAGCGGCTTGGCGTAGTACGGACGGCCGCGGCGCACCCAGCGGGCGCCGGGCAGCCGGGCGGGCGGCGGCACGGGCGCGGCGGGCGCGGTGCGGCCCGGGCCCTGGTCGCCGGGGGCGACGACGGCCAGCGTCACCGTCCACCGGCCGCGGCCCAGGTCCCGCACCGGCAGCCGGGCGGTGAAGGCGCCCGCCGGATGCCCCGCGGCGAACCGCACCGGATGGTCGTGGACCCTGCCGTCGGCGTGCTCGGCGCGCAGCCGCAGCACCCGCCCGCGCGCCGGGGTGCCGGGCGGCATCAGCCGTCCGGCGACGACGAGGGTGCCCTTGTCCGACGGGTGCCACACGGCCTCGGTCACCTCGCAGGGCGCCCCGCGCGGGGCCGGGCCGATGTCGAGGGAGAGATTGCGGTACGGGCTGGTGAAGTACGGCGTGACCCGGGCGCGCAGCCCGGGTCCGGCGGCCACCACCCGGCGCGCGGTGCCGATGTCGAGCCCGTCGTCATGGCGGCTGCCGAACCGCACGGTGCGGCTGATGCCCTGGGCGCGGACGTCGAGGAAGACGTCCCAGACCCCGGGGCGCAGTGGTGTGCCGCCGTCGGCGGTGGCGATGTCCACGTCCGCCGCGAACCGCGCGGGGTCGTCCTCCGCCGTGGCCTCCACCGGGACCCGCACCTCGTCCCGCGCCTCGCGGCGGCGCAGCACCAGCTCGGCGCGGTCCTCCTCGGGGTCGGCCGCCAGCCCGTCGATGGCCGCCCGGCCGCGCACCCGCAGGGTGCTCCGGCCGTGCCACCCGGCGCCCGCGAGGTGGTGACGGACCGGCAGCCGGTCGGTCACGTCGAAGCAGGCGTCGGGGACCTCGGCGTCGGGGTCGCGGAAGAAGGGGTGCAGCCAGTAGACGCTGCCCTTCTCGACGAGATGGCCGCACCGGGCGTCCCGCTTGGCGTTGCGCACGACGGACAGCAGATCCTCGTAGCGGCCCGTGCGCAGCAGGTGGACCATCAGCCGCTCGGGCGCGGTGAGGGTGGGGAAGAGCGCGTCGGAGCAGTGGGCCCGCGCCCACCGGCGCAGCTCGGGCAGGAACCGCTCGCGGGCCTCGGCCTCGTCCTCGCGCGGCAGCGCGCGCAGGGCCGGGCACAGCTCCCGCCGGATGTGGTGGCGCATGACCGCGTCGCGGCGGGCGCCGGGGCGGGTGTACCGGGCGGCGGTCTCGAACAGCGGCCGCATGGCCTCGACGCGCTCGGCGAGACCGGGGGCGGCGCGGCCCCGGTTCGGGCCCAGGTGGTAGCAGTCGTAGTCGGCGACGACGGAGATCCCGGAGGCGTTGAGATAGGCGGCCGCGGTGAAGGGCTTGCCCTCGCCGTGCCGGAGGTGGGCGGGGAAGCGCAGCCGGAGCCGCTCGATCAGGGAGCGGCGGAAGAGCTTGCAGGGCTCCAGGCTGGCGTAGGCGTGGGAGCTGTGGACATCGGTGCGCAGCTGGTTGTGGCGGAAGACCGCCTTGGGGACGCCGCGCCCGTCCGGGGAGACCATCTTGCCCAGGACCACGTCGGTGCCGTTCTGGTCGGCCATCGCGACCATGCGGCGCAGCGCGTCGGGCGCGAGCCGGGCGTCGGCGTCCAGGAAGAAGACGAAGTCGCCGGTGGCGCGGGCCAGTCCGGTGTTGCGGGGGCCGCCGGCGCCGCCGCGGCGGGGGCGGGGGTCGCGGACCACGTGGAGCGAGGGGCAGTCGGCGGCGAGCCGTTCCAGCTCCTCCGCGGTGCCGTCGGCCGATCCGCCGTCGACGGCGATGATGTCGAGGCGGCTGAGCCCGAGGGTCTGCTCCATGG
>NZ_JAEEAP010000784.1 GCF_016103465.1 Streptomyces sabulosicollis | reverse complement strand
CTACACTCGACTAGTCGTCGGCAGCGTAAGATGTGTAAAAGAGCCAGGGGCAGGGGCCATGGCGGGGCCCGACCGCCAACGGTGCGGCGGGCGGCCCGCCACGCTTCGTCCGGCGCCGAAGCGATGCCGCCCTACGCTGGAACCATGGTCACCACCACGGATGCCCGTGACGCCGACATCGCTCGCGCGGCCGCCGCGATCGCCGATCCGTCGCGCGCCCGCGTTCTGCGGGCGCTGCTGGAGGGGCGTGCGCTGCCCGCCAGCGTGCTGGCCAGTGAGGCCGGGGTCAGCGCGTCCACGGTGAGTGGGCATCTGGCCAAGCTGCTGGAGGCCGGGGTCGTGCGGGTCGAGCGGCACGGGCGGCACCGCTACTACCGGCTGACCGGTCCCGCCGTCGGCGAGGCCCTGGAGGCGCTGGCCAGGATCGCCCCGCCGCTGCCCGTCACCTCGCTGCGCCAGAGCACCCACGCACACGCCCTGCGCCGGGCGCGCACCTGCTACGACCATGTCGCGGGCGCCCTCGGCGTGGCCCTGATGGCGGCCCTGCTGGAGCGCGGCGTCCTGGAGGGCGGCGACGGGCGTTTCCACCCCGAGACGGCGGAGGGGGACCGGCTCTCCGCCCCGGGCAAGGACACCACGTACCGGCTGACGGCCCCAGGGCGCGCGGAGCTGGCGGCGTTCGGCGTGGACGCCGACGGGCTCGCCGGGCGCCGCCAGCTGATCCGCTACTGCGTGGACTGGACCGAGCAGCGCCACCATCTCGCCGGAGCGCTGGGAGCCGCCCTGACGGACCGGCTCTTCGCGCTGGACTGGATCCGCCGTGGCAGCCGCCGCCGGGTGATCAACCTGACCGATGCCGGTCGCACCGGTCTGGAGCACACCTTCGGCGTCGTCCTGGACGCCTGAGCCCATCCCGTCCCTGAGCAGCCGTCCCTGGCAGCCGTTCCGGGGCAGCTACCCCGGGACAGAGCCATCCCGGGACAGCCGTCCCTGGACAGCCGCCCCGGGGCAGAGCCATCCCGGGGCCAGCCGCCCCGGGGCAGCCGTCCCGGGGCAGAGCCGTCCCTGGACAGCCGCCCCTGGACAGCCATCCCTGGACAGCCGCCCCGGGACAGCCGCCCCGGGACAGCCATCCCTGGACAGCCGCCGAGGGCAGAGCCGTCCCTGGACAGCCGCCCCTGGACAGCCATCCCTGGACAGCCGCCCCGGGGCAGAGCCGTCCCTGGGCAGCCGTTCCGGGGCAGCCGTCCCGGGGCAGAGCCATCCCGGGGCCAGCCGCCCCGGGCCGCTCAGCCGCGCCCCGGCGCCTCAGCGGGGGCAGCCCGCTACCCCAGCGCCGCCACCCGCTCCCGGTAGCCCCGTACCGGTGCCGCGTCCCGGTACGGCTCCAGGCGGCGCTCGAAGTCCCGTACGTACTCCGCCGCCCGCACCGACCGCATCTCCGACGCCTGCTGCGCCGCCTCCGCGCCCAGCTGGCACGCCTGCTCCAGCTCGCCGAGGCCCAGCCGCGCCGTCGCCAGCACCACCCGGCAGAACAGCCGGCTGCGCGCGAACCCGGCGCCGTGGAGCTGGAGGGAGCGCTCCGCGTGCTGGGCGGCGGCGCGGTACTGCTGCAGATCGCGGTGGCAGTGGCCGAACTCGTCGGCCAGCTGCGCCTCGTCGAACAGCCGCGCCCAGTACGGCACCTCGTCCCCCGGCCGGGCCGCCTCCAGCGCCCGTTCGGCACGGGCGAGCGAGGCGGTGCACGCGCGCACCTCGCCCAGGACGCCATGGCCGCGCGCCTCGATCGCGTGCAGCAGCGACTGGAGCACCGGCGGGGCGCCGCCGCCGACCCCCTGCTGGGCCACCCGGGCCAGCTGCACGGCCTCCCGCCCATGGCCGAGATAGACGGCCTGGCGGCTCATCGTCACCAGCACATAGCTGCCGTACGTGCGGTCCCCGGCCGCCTGTGCCAGCCGCAGCGCCTGCACGAAGTACCGCTGTGCCAGGCCGTGGGCGGCGATGTCGAACGAGGTCCATCCGGCCAGCCGGGTCAGATCGGCGATCGCGCCGAACAGCCGTCGCCCGGTCGCCTCGTTGTACGAGCCGCGCAGCATCGGCTCGCCCTCGTGCTCGAGGTAGCGCACCAGGGCCTGCCGGGCGTGGCCGCCGCCGTACGTCTGGTCCAGCGCCGCGAACAGCTCGCCGACCGAGCGCAGGGCCGCGATGTCGCCGGTGGTCACCCGGTAGCCCGGCCCGCGCCGGTCGCGGTCGTGGCGCCGCTGGCGGGGCAGCGGGGCCCGGCCCTGCGGGCCGTGGACGCCGTGGACGCCGTGAGCCCCCTGGGCACCATGAGCCCCCTGGGCCCCCTGGGCGCCATGAGCGCCCAGGGGGCCATGAGCAGCACCCTGGGCGGTCACACGCCCCGCCGGGCCGCCCTGGGCGGGCAACCGCCCGGCGCCTCCGGCCCCCGGCCCGGCCCCGGCTCC
>NZ_JAEEAP010000783.1 GCF_016103465.1 Streptomyces sabulosicollis | reverse complement strand
GTGGGCTCGGGGATGTGTATTAGAGACAGCTCCCACACCACCCCCGCCGGCAAGGCATCCGCCGCGGAGCGGAACTCCTCCAGCTGCTCCAGGAAGCGGCGCGCCCCCGGCGGAAGCGTGCGGCGCGTCGGCAGGACGACATACAGCCGGCGCTCCATCACCGGCCCCACCAGCGGGCGCCGCACCAGCCGCCCCGGCCCCACCAGCGGATGGACCAGGGCGGGCAGCGCGGAGACCCCGAGCCCCGCCGCCACCAGACCGCCCACCGTGGCCACGTTCGACGCCTCGGCCGCCGGGTGCGCCTCCATCCCGGCCTGGGCGAAGGCCGCGTCGGTCATCCGGCGCACGCTGGAGTCGGCGCCCACCGCGAGGAACGGCTCCCGGCCCAGCTCCTCCCAGGTCACCTCCGCCCGCTCGGCCAGCGGGTGGTGCTCCGGGAGCACCGCGTCGAAGCGGTCCCGCACCAGCGGCCGCAGCGTGATGCCCGGGGCGCGCCGGGCCACCGTGCTGACCGCGAAGTCGGCGTCCCCGTCGACCACCCGGTCCAGCACCGAGCGCTCCAGCCCGTCCAGCAGCCGTACGGTCATCTCCGGGCGCCGTGCGCGGAAGGCGGAGATCACCGGCGGCAGCAGCACGGCCGCGACCGAGGGCAGCGTCGCCAGGGCCACCGCACCCCGCTCCCCGGCGCCGTAGCGCCCCAGCTGGGCCAGGCCCGCGCGGTGCGCGGAGAGGATCTGGTCGGCGATCCGCAGCGCCTCGGCGCCCGCCGGGGTGAGCCGCACATTGCGGGTGTCCCGCTCCAGCAGCCGCATCCCCAGCGTCCGTTCCAGATCGGCGACCGCCCGGCTCAGCGACGACTGGGACACATGCAGTTCGGCGGCGGCCGCGGTGAAGCTCACGGCGCGCGCGACCGCCGCGTACGCGGTCAGCTGGCGCAGGGTGACGTCCATGGTCCGTGAGCGTAGGCGCGGCGGCCGGGCAGGGGAACTGTTGCGCGAAACGCATGGATAGATCTGTGTTCGATGCTGGACGCGGATCTTTCCCCGCTCGGAAACTCTTCGGCAGCACCCGACCGGACGAGGAAGCGAGCGGCCATGCTGGCAGCACTGGGGTTCTGCACGATCGGCGGCTTCCTGCTGCTCACCATGACCAAACGGGTCTCGGTGCTGGTCGCCCTCGTCGTCACCCCCGTGGTCACCGCGGTCATCGGCGGATACGGCGACGAGCTGGGCCCGATGGCGCTCGACGGGCTGTCCAAGGTCGCCCCGACCGGCATCATGATCGCCTTCGCGGTGCTCTACTTCAGCCTGATGACCGACGCGGGGCTCTTCGAACCGCTGATCCGCGGCATCCTCCGCGCCACCAGGAACGACCCGGTACGGATCACGGTCGGCACCGCCGTTCTGACCGTATGCGTCGGGCTCGACGGCGACGGCGCCTCCACCTTCCTCATCACCATCTCCGCGCTGCTCCCGGTCTATCAGCGGCTCGGGATGAGCCGGCTGGTGCTCGCCGGGGTGGTCGGCCTGGGCGCGGGCGTGATGAACATGATCCCCTGGGGCGGACCGACGGCCCGCGCCGCCGCGGCCCTGAAGATCGACACCTCCGACATCATCACACCGCTGCTGCCCGCCCTCGCCGCCGGAATCGCCTGGGTGCTGCTCGCCGCGTACCTCATCGGACGCCGTGAGCGGCGGCGGCTCGGCGCGCTCGAGCCCGCGCCACGGACCGAGGTGCCGGTCGGGGACGGCCCCGGCACACCGCGGGTCGCCGCACGCCCCGGGCTCGCGCTCACCGTCTTCAACCTGCTGCTCACCGTGGCCCTGCTGGTCTGCCTGGTGCTGGAGGCCATGCCGCTGCCCGTGCTCTTCGTCTTCGCCTTCGTCCTCGCGCTGCTGGTCAACCACCCCCGCTGGGAGGACCAGCAGGAGCTGCTGGAGAAGCACGGCAAGAGCGTGGTGCTGGTCATCACGATGATCTTCGCGGCCGGGGTGTTCACCGGCATCCTCGACGGCACCGGAATGATCGGAAAGATGGCCGAGGCGATGGTCGACATCATCCCCGACGGGCTCGGCGGACATCTGCCGGTGCTCGTGGCCGTCACCAGCATGCCGCTGAGCCTCGTCCTCACCCCGGACGCCTACTACTTCGGCGTGCTGCCGGTGCTCGCCGGGACCGCCGGCGCCTTCGGCACCGACCACGCCGAGATCGCCCGCGCCGCCGTCCTCGGCCAGATGACCACCGGCTTCCCGCTGAGCCCGCTCACCGCCGCGACCTTCATCCTCCTCAGCATGAGCGGCGTACAGCTCGGGGAGCACCAGCGCTTCCTCTTCCGCTGGGCCTTCGGAACCACGCTCGTGATGACGGCCGCCGCCCTCGCGACGGACGCCCTGCCGCTCTGACCCGGAAGGGACCGCCCATGCCATCCGCCGGCCGGCTGCCCGCCCTGCCCTTGGCCCTCGCCCTCAC
>NZ_JAEEAP010000782.1 GCF_016103465.1 Streptomyces sabulosicollis | reverse complement strand
CCCCCGGCCCCTGCCCGCCCTTCGTCCCGGGCGGCATCCCGCTGGCCTACCCGGAGGGCCATCCGGCGCTCCAGGCGGTCGAGCGCTGCGGTTCCGTACGGGCGAGCGCGAGACGCTCGGACGAGTCGGCGGCGGCCCAGTGGGCGGCGACCCGCAAATGGCCCGAGGGCGCGGTGCACGGCCTGTGCGCGGTGCTGCGGAGCCGCGGCCGCACCCTCGGCGTGGTCACCTTCCTGCGCACCTCCAGCCGCCGGGCCTTCGACCGGACGGACGCGACGTACGCGGAGGACGTCGCGGCCCGGGTCGCGGCCTCGGTGGACCTGGCCGTGGGCGGGCGCTGAGCCGCACGGGGGCGCGGCCGCGACGGAGGGCGCCGTACCGGGGCAGCGACACCGGGGCAGCCGTACCGGCGATCGCCGCCCACGGGGGCGGCCGACCGGTACCGGCTCACCGGCGGAGGAGGACCGCCACCGGGAGGAGCTCACCGGGGCCCATCGCCCGCAGGGCCTCACCGCCCGCAGGGCCTCACCGGGCGGAGCCCACCGCTGACAGGGCCTCGCCGGGCGGAGCCCACCACGGGAGGACGCCCCGGTAGACGCCCCCGGTAGACGCCCCCGGTGTAGGGCCCCACCGCCGGTAAGGGCCCCGGCAAGGTCTCACCGCCGGTAGAAGATCCGGTCCCCGTACTCGGTCATCACCTTGCGGTTCCACTCGTGTCCGCCGTCCACGTTCCCCGACCTGAGCATGGGTGGCTCGATCCCGCGCTCGGCCAGTTCGCCGATCGCGGCCGCCACCATGGACTGCATGATCGCGCTCGTCACCACGGTGGACGCGGGCGCGAAGGGCGCGCCGACGCCGTCCGCCGTGAGCTCCGCGTCCCCGACCGCGATCTTGTTGTCGAGGACCAGGTCGCAGTGGTCCTTGAGGAAGCCGCCGGAGGGGTTGCGCGAGGTCGTGCCGGTCGCGTAGCCGACCGAGGTCACCCCGATCACCTTGATCCCGCGCTCCCGCGCGCTCATGGCCATCTCCACGGGCAGGGCGTTGCGCCCGGACAGCGAGATCACGATCAGCAGGTCACCGCCCCGGAGCGGGCTGCTGTCGAGGACGGTCGTGGCGAGCCCGTCGACGCGTTCGAGCGCGCTGCCGAGGGTGGCGGGGACGACGTCCACGCCCACGGCACCCGGCACCGGCAGCAGGTTCATCAGCGCGAGGCCGCCCGCGCGGTAGACGACGTCCTGGGCGGGCAGGGAGGAGTGTCCGGCGCCGAACGTGAAGAGGCGGCCGCCCGCGGCGACGGTATCGGCGATCAGGGTGCCCGCCGCGGCGATATGCTCGCCCTCCTCGTCCCGCACCTGCCGCAGCAGGCCGATGGCCGCGTCGAAGAATTGCCCGGCCAACTCGGACTCGCTCATCAACGCGCCGCCTTCCCTGTGGGGGGTTTCGATCATGACGCTGTCAATAGCAGCCCGGTCCCTTGCGGCGGAAGGGGCCGACTCGGCCCCGTTGTCGGTGGGATGCGTCAGAATTGGTTGAGGGCCACCGCACGACACTTCGAGGGGCACGCATGTCCGGACTGATCGACACCACGGAGATGTATCTCCGTACCATCCTCGAGCTCGAGGAGGAGGGCGTGGTCCCCATGCGCGCCCGGATCGCGGAGCGGCTCGAGCAGAGCGGTCCGACGGTCAGCCAGACGGTGGCGCGGATGGAGCGCGACGGGCTGGTCACGGTCGCGGGCGACCGCCATCTGGAGCTGACCGAGGAGGGCCGCCGGCTGGCCACGCGCGTGATGCGCAAGCACCGGCTCGCGGAGTGCCTGCTCGTCGATGTGATCGGGCTGGAGTGGGAGCAGGTCCACGCCGAGGCGTGCCGCTGGGAGCATGTGATGAGCGAGGCGGTGGAGCGGCGGGTGCTGGAGCTGCTCCGCCATCCGACCGAGTCGCCGTACGGCAACCCGATCCCGGGCCTGGAGGAGCTGGGCGAGAAGGCCGAGGCCGATCCGTTCCTGGACGAGTCCATGGTGAGCCTGCGTGAGCTGGAGCCGGGTTCGGAGGGCAAGACGGTGGTGGTGCGCCGCATCGGCGAGCCCATCCAGGCCGACGCCCAGGTGATGTACACCCTGCGGCGGGCCGGGGTGCAGCCGGGCTCCGTGGTGAGCGTCACCGAGTCGGCGGGCGGAGTACTGGTCGGCAGCAGCGGTGAGGCGGCGGAGCTGGAGGCGGAGATCGCCTCGCACGTCTTCGTGGCCAAGCGCTGACCCCGGTGGCCAAGCGCTGACCCCGGTGGCCAAGCGCTGACGCCGGTGGCCATGCGCTGACGCCGGTGGCCAAGCGCTGACCCCGGTGGCCATGCGCTGGCCCGTTGCCAAGGGCTGACCCCTCGTGGCCCTGCGCTGACCCCCGTGCCAGGCGCTGGCCCGGCCCCGGCGCGCGTCTCTCTTCCCCCTTTCTCTTATAAACCTCTCCGAGCCCACGAGACA
>NZ_JAEEAP010000781.1 GCF_016103465.1 Streptomyces sabulosicollis | reverse complement strand
GTGTGCGCCGGCAGATCAGCGAGCTCGGCACGCAGCTCGCTGATCTGCCGGCGCACACCGCGCGCGGTGTGCAGGGCGGCCGCCCCTACGGCCGTGGCGGTCACCGCGGATGGCGGCGGCGGGCCGCGGCCAGCTCGGCCGATTCCCGCGGCTCCCGGGGCTCGGCCGCGGCCTCCGCCCCGGCGCCCAGCTCCAGCTCCACCTCGGACTCGACCTCGGGCTCCTGGTCCCCGGCGGAGTCCAGGGCCTCGGGGCCCAGCGCGTCCAGTCCGAGCAGCGGTTCGAGCCCGGCCAGGTCGGCCTGGCGGGGCACGAAGAGCTGCGCGTCCTGGGAGGCGTCCTCACCGAACCCGCCCGGTCCGCTCAGCAGCGAGTGGGCGTCGGCCGCGCCGGCGGAGTCCCTGGCCTCCTGGGCGGCCCAGAACGCCCGCGCCTCGGCCAGCTCGCGCTCCCGCTCCTCGGCCAGCGCGTCGGCGACGGCCGCGCGTATCTCGGCGGCCGGTGTGGCACGGGGCGCGGGCACGGTCGCACCGTGCTCCTCGCCCACGCCGCCGCCTCCGCCGCCCGTCCGGGCACCGGCGGCGACGGTGGCCGCGAGCTCGGCACGCAGCTCGCTGATCTGCCGGCGCACACCGCGCGCGGTGTGCAGGGCGGCCGCCCCTACGGCCGTGGCGGTCACCGCGGCCAGGAGGAGGGCAAGAGTCGTGGGGCTCACTGACGTACTCCCGGTTGGCTTTTGATCCCCCGAATTCCTACCTCAGCTTGAGGCTTATCGCCTCTCGACGTCAGTACATACCATCACCAAATGGGCAGGATTCGGTACCGGAGGGGCCTTTGGTCACCGGTGCTGAGCTGGACAGACGGCTCTCCCCCAGGACCTTTGTCACATCCTGGGGGAGATTCGGTCACGGCCCGGGCCGAACCAGTGTCGCAGACGTGCTACGGCTCCGCCCGGCTCGGATCCGCCCGGCTCGGCGCGGCCCGGCTCAGCTCAGGCGCTCGATGACCATGGCCATGCCCTGGCCGCCGCCGACGCACATGGTCTCCAGGCCGAACTGCTTGTCGTGGAACTGCAGCGAATTGATCAGCGTGCCGGTGATCCGGGCGCCGGTCATGCCGAAGGGGTGGCCCACGGCGATCGCGCCGCCGTTGACGTTGAGGCGGTCCAGGTCGATGCCCAGATCGCGGTAGGACGGGATGACCTGCGCGGCGAACGCCTCGTTGATCTCCACCAGGTCGATGTCGCCGATCGACATCCCGGCGCGGGCCAGCGCCTGCTTGGACGCCTCGACCGGACCGTAGCCCATGATCTCGGGGGAGAGGCCGGAGACGCCGGTGGACACGATCCGCGCCAGCGGGGTCACGCCCAGCTCGCGCGCCTTGGTGTCGGACATGATCACCAGCGCCGCGGCGCCGTCGTTGAGCGGGCAGCAGTTGCCCGCGGTGATCCGGCCGTCGGGGCGGAAGACCGGCTTCAGGCCCTGCACCGCCTCCAGGGTGGTGCCCGCGCGGGGGCCGTCGTCGGTGCTGACGACCGTGCCGTCGGGGGTGGTCACCGGCGTGATCTCACGCTCCCAGAAGCCCTTCTTGATGGCCTCCTCGGCGAGGTTCTGGGACCGCACGCCGAACTCGTCCATCTCCTCGCGGGTGATCCCCTTGAGCCGGGCCAGGTTCTCGGCGGTCTGGCCCATCGCGATGTACGGGTCGGGCAGGAGATCGTCCTCGCGCGGGTCGTGCCAGTCGGTGCCCTCCTGTTCGGCACGCGCGGCGGTACGCGCCTCGGCCTCCGCGAACAGCGGGTTGTGGGTGTCCGGCAGCCCGTCCGAGGTGCCCTTCTTCGACCGCGAGACCATCTCGACGCCCGCCGAGATGAAGACGTCGCCCTCGCCCGCCTTGATGGCGTGCAGCGCCATCCGCGAGGTCTGGAGGGAGGAGGAGCAGTAGCGGGTGATCGTACAGCCGGGGAGGTGGTCCATCCCCATCTGTACGGCCACGATCCGCCCCAGGTTGTGCCCCTGCTCGCCGCCCGGGAGCCCGCAGCCGAGCATCAGGTCGTCGATCTCGCGGGGGTCGAGCTCGGGCACCTTGGCGAGCGCGGCCTGGATGATCTCGGCGGTGAGATCGTCCGGCCGCAGATCCTTGAGCGATCCCTTGAAGGCGCGGCCGATGGGGGAACGGGCTGCAGAGACAATCACTGCTTCGGGCATCACGGCTCCATGGGGGCGGGGTGCGGGCTGGACTCTGAGGGAAGTTACCCGTACGTATCGGCAGGGTCACGGGGTGCGGGCTGTGACGCGGGACTCTTTTTTCCAAGCGTACGCTCAGCGGGCCGGGATGCGTCCCGAATGCGTGCTGAATGCGTCCCCATTCCGCGCGCGGGTCTGGGCCGCGCGGCTCGCCTCGGGCGCGGCGCCGTCTCGCGCCTTCGGTGCAATTGAGCAGCGGGGCAGGGGGTGCCGGGGCGCGGGATGCGCCGCCGGGCGCCGGGCCGGTGG
>NZ_JAEEAP010000780.1 GCF_016103465.1 Streptomyces sabulosicollis | reverse complement strand
TTCCGGCCGAGGGCACGGTCCCGGTGTACAGCTCGGTGACGGGCGGCCAGGTCGACGGATCGGCGATGGACGCGGAGTACTGGTACACCAACCTCCGGGAACGGGTGGACTTCCACGGTGCGGTGTCGGCCCTGCTGACAGCGGGCCACCAGGTGTTCCTGGAGATGAGCCCGCACCCCGTACTCACCATGAGCGTCGAGCGGACCGCGGAAGCCGCCGCAGTGACGGTCGCAGCCCTGGGCACCTTGCGGCGCGGCGAAGGTGGTCTCGGCCGGTTCGTCCGCGCGCTGGGCAGCGCCCATGTGCACGGAGCAGCGGTCGACTGGAAAGCCGTCTTCCCCGACGCCACTCGCGTGGACCTGCCCACGTACGCCTTCCAGCGCAGTCGCTTCTGGCCCACCGATCCTGTCGCCACCGTCGATGACGCCCCGGTGGCCGAAGGCCCCCAGGACATGCTGGACCTGGTCCGCGGGCACGTCGCCGCCGTGCTCGGCCATCGACGGGCCGCCGATGTCCCGGCCGACCGCGCCTTCTCCGACCTCGGGCTCGACTCGCTGACCGCGACCCAACTGCGCACGGCCCTCAGCGACGCGACCGGCCTCGACCTGCCGATCAGCCTCGCCTTCGACCACCCCACACCGGCCGCGGTCGCCGCGTTCCTGGCCGGGGCCGCCGACACCCCGATCCGGCGGACGGTCGCCGCGGACGACGGCGACCCGGTGGTCATCGTCGGCATGGCGTGCCGGTACCCCGGTGGCGTCGCCGACCCCGAAGGGCTGTGGCGTCTCGTCGTCGACGAGCGGGACGTCGTGTCCGGGTTCCCGACCGACCGCGGCTGGGATCTCGACCAGCTGATGCTGACCAGCGCGACCACGCAGGGCGGGTTCCTCCAGGACGCGGCCGGGTTCGACGCCGAGTTCTTCGGCATCAGCCCGCGTGAGGCGCTTGCCATGGACCCCCAGCAGCGCGTGCTGCTGGAGACGGCGTGGGAGGCGGTGGAGCGGACCGGGATCGACCCGCGCACCTTGCGCGGCAGCGCCACGGGCGTGTTCGTGGGCGCCTCCCAGCAGGACTACCTGGGCGCGGCCGACGGGGAGAACGCGGGACTCGGCGGCCTGGTCCTCACCGGCAAGATGTCCGCCGTGCTGTCCGGCCGCGTCGCGTACACCCTGGATCTGAAGGGACCCGCGGTCACGGTGGACACCGCGTGTTCGTCGTCGCTGGTCGCGCTGCACCTGGCCGCCCAATCCGTGCGCAGCGGGGAGAGCACCCTCGCCCTGGCGGGTGGTGTCACCGTGATGGCGACCCCGTTCGCCTACGAGGAGTTCAGCCAGCAGGGCGGCCTGGCCGCGGACGGCCGGTGCAAGGCGTTCTCGGCGGAGGCGGACGGGACCGGCTGGGCCGAGGGCACCGGACTCGTGGTGCTGGAACGGCTGTCCGCGGCCACCCGCAACGGGCACCGGGTGCTCGCCGTGCTGCGCGGTACGGCGGTCAACCAGGACGGCGCCTCCAACGGCCTGTCCGCTCCCAACGGGATGGCCCAGCAACGGGTGATCCGGCAGGCGCTGGCGAACGCGCGCCTGCGCCCGCGGGACGTCGACATGGTCGAGGCGCACGGCACCGGCACGGTGCTCGGCGACCCCATCGAGGCCAACGCCCTGATCGCCGCGTACGACCAGGACCGTGAAGAGCCGCTGTGGCTGGGCTCGATGAAGTCGAACATCGGCCATGCCGCCGCGGCGGCGGGCATCGGCGGTGTGATCAAGACGGTGTCCGCCCTGGCGCACCGGGTCATGCCGCGCACCCTGCACGTGACCGAACCCGCGCCCACCGTGGACTGGCCGACGGGGGTCCGGGTGCTGACCGAAACGCTGCCGTGGCCCGAGACCGGCAGGCCGCGACGCGCCGGAGTGTCCTCGTTCGGCGTCTCCGGCACCAACGCGCACGTCATCCTCGAGCAGGGGCCCGACCGCCCCGACGAGGCGTCCGCCGTGGACGCCGGGCCGACCGGGGTGCCCTGGCCGCTCTCCGGGAGCACCCCTGAGGCCCTGCGGGCGCAGGCCGCCCGCCTGGCCGAGCACCTCCGTGACCGCCCCGGCCTGCGCCCGGTCGACGTGGGCCTGTCGCTCACCACCTCGCGCACCGATCTCGCCTGCCGTGCCGTGGCCTTCGGCCCGGACGACCTGGTCCGGCTCGCCGCCCAGGACCAGCCCGTGCGCACGCTCGATTCCCGTCCGGTGTGGGTGTTTCCGGGTCAGGGGGCGCAGTGGCTGGGGATGGCGGTGGAGTTGTTGGAGTCGTCGCCGGTGTTCGCGGGGGCGATGGGCCGGTGTGGGGTGGCGTTGGCGCCGTTTGTGGGGTGGTCGTTGGTGGATGTGTTGGGTGATCCCATGGCGTTGGGGCGGGTGGATGTGGTGCAGCCGGTGTTGTGGGCGGTGATGGTGTCGTTGGCGGAGGTGTGGCGGTCGTTCGGGGTGGTGCCTGCGGCGGTGGTGGGTCATTCGC
>NZ_JAEEAP010000077.1 GCF_016103465.1 Streptomyces sabulosicollis | reverse complement strand
CGGGAATACGAGTTTAGGGGGTGTCCGGGGGGTACGGAGATGTGTATAAGAGAAGGTTTCCGGGAAGGGGCGGGGAGGGGAACAGCCCGCCGCAGGCGTCACGATCCGTCCGACGCCCCTACGCCGCATCCCACAGCTCGGTGCTGTGTGCCTTCACCTGCGCGCCGATCCGGGCCAGCGCCTCCTCGGCCGGTAGCGGGTCCAGGCGGCTGCCGTCCCGCAGGCGCAGGGCCACCCGGCCGTCGGCGGCTTCCCGGGCGCCCAGCACGGCCTGGTACGGGACCAGGCGGGCCGCCCGGATCCGGGCGCCCAGGCTGCCGCGTTCCGGCCCGGCGAGGTCCGCGCGCAGGCCGAGAGCATCGCACCGCCGGACGAGCTCATCGGCCCGCGCCAGCTCAGCCTCCGAGATCGGCAGGACCACCAGCTGGGTGGGGGCGAGCCAGGCGGGGAAGGCCCCGCCGTGCTCCTCGATGAGGTGGGCCACGGCCCGCTCCACACTGCCGATGATGCTGCGGTGGACCATGACCGGACGGTGCCGGGCGCCGTCCGGGCCGATGTAGTGCAGGTCGAACCGCTCGGGCTGGTGGAAGTCGACCTGCACGGTGGACAGGGTGGACTCGCGTCCGGCGCCGTCGGCGACCTGTACGTCGATCTTCGGGCCGTAGAACGCCGCCTCGCCCTCCACCGCCTCGTACGGCAGCCCGGAGCGGTCCAGGACGTCGGTCAGCAGGGCGGTCGACCGCCGCCACATCTCGGGGGCGGCCACGTACTTGCCGCCGGGGCCGGGGAGGGAGAGCCGATAGCGGACCGGGGTGATGCCGAGCGCCTCGTACGCCCGGCGGATCATCTCCAGGGCGGCCCCCGCCTCGTCGGCGACCTGGTCCAGGGTGCAGAAGATATGGGCGTCGTTCAGCTGGATGGCCCGGACCCGGGTCAGCCCGCCGAGCACCCCTGACAGCTCCGAGCGGTACATCCCGCCCACCTCGGCCATGCGGAGTGGCAGTTCGCGGTAGCTGTGGCCTCGGGAGCGGTAGATGACCGCGTGGTGGGGGCACAGGCTCGGGCGCAGTACGACCTGCTCCGCGCCCAGATCCATCGGGGGGAACATGTCGTCGCTGTAGTGCTGCCAGTGGCCCGACAGCTCGTACAGCTCCCGTTTGCCGAGCACCGGCGAGTACACGTGCCGGTAGCCCGCCCGCCGCTCGGCGTCGCGGATGTACTCCTCCAGGATGTGCCGTACGGTCGCGCCGTCGGGCAGCCAGTACGGCAGACCCGCGCCGATCAGCGGGTCGGTGTCGAACAGGCCCAGTTCGCGGCCCAGCTTGCGGTGGTCGGACATCGCGGTCTCCTCGTCGAGGTCGGGCGAGTGACCGCACGGCGAAGCCCCGGGGCACTCGCCCCGGGGCTTCGGATCAGAACATCGATCAGCGCGCCGGGACACTCTCCGGCGTCGTCGTCATCGCGGCGCGCTTCATGCCGGTCACCGTAGCAAGACCCGGCGCGGCCCGCCCGGCAATTTCCCGGGCGTATGCCGCGCTGGGCGTACGCCGCGCTGGGCGTATGCCGCGCTGGGCGTACGCCACGCCCGGCGTATGCCGCGCCGGGCCACGGCCCGCATGCGCGGTACCCGCTACGTCCCCTCCGGCACCAGTTCCCCCACCGCGTCCCGCCACGCCGCCCGCGTCGCGACCGCCTGCCGCCACGTGCGCACGGCCTTCGGCGGCATCCCGACGGCCAGCACACCGGCCACCCGGTCCCCGGAGCGGTAGACGGCCAGGAACTTCCGCTCCTCCAGCGCGCCCTCCACCACCGCGACCTCCTCGTGGCCGCGCAGATAGCCGTGCGCCTGGATCCGGAAGTCGTACTGGTCCGACCAGAAGTACGGCACCGGGGCGAACGGCCGCCGCTCGTCCGGGCGGAGGAGGCTGCGGGCCACGGCCATGCCCTGTTCGGTGGCGTTGGTCCGGTGCTCGATCCGCATCGCCGTGCCGAACAGCGGATTGTGCCAGCGGGCCACGTCCCCCGCGCCGTACACACCCGGCGCGGCGGCGCTGTACTCATCGCACTCCAGGCCGTCGCCCAGGGTGAGGCCACTGCCCTCCAGCCAGCCGGTGTTGGGCACCGAGCCGATCGCGACCAGCACCTCGTCGGCCTCGACGAGCGTGCCGTCCGTCAGCCGCACCCCGCCGTCGGTCACCTCGGCCACCGCGACCCCGGTGCGCAGATCGACGCCGTGGTCGTGGTGGGCCCGGGCGAGCATCCGGCCGACCCGCTCGCCGACCGCCGGGGCCAGCGGCACCGGCGCCGGTTCCAGCAGCGTCACCTCCGCGCCCAGCCCGCGGGCGACGGCGGCCGCCTCGGCGCCGAGGAACCCGGCGCCGACCACCGCCAGCCGCCGCCCCGGGCCCAGCCGGTCCCTCAGGGCCAGGGCGTCGTCCAGGGTGCGCAGCACATGCGCCCGCTCCCCGCCGTCGCCGGGCAGTCGGCGCGGGCGGACGCCGGTGGCGATGACCAGGCCGTCGTACGGCACCCGCGCCCCATCGGCCAGCGCGACCGTACGGTCCGCGAGGTCGAGCCCGGTCGCGGCGACGCCGAGGCGCAGATCGAGGCCGAGCGCGTCCAGATCGGCGGGGGCGCGCAGCGGCACCCGGTCGGGGTCCCACTGCCCGCCGAGGATCTGCTTGGACAGCGGTGGCCGGTCGTACGGGTGGTACGGCTCGTCGCCGATGAGCGTGAGCGTGCCCTCGTAGCCCTCCCGGCGCAGCGTCTCCGCCGCCGCCAGACCGGCGGCGGAGGCGCCGACCACCACCACGTGTCTCACTTCTCGACCACCCGTATCGCCGCCGCCGGGCAGACCACCGCGGACTCCCGCACATCGGCGTGGAGTTCGGAGGGGGGCCGCTCGTCCAGCAGCACCACGATGCCGTCCTCCTCCCGCTGGTCGAACACATCGGGCGCGATCATCACGCACTGCCCCGACGCCACACACTTGGGCACATCGACTTCCACACGCATGGTGACTCCCTTGCCTTCGCCGCTGCCGTCCCCGTCGCCTTTATCGCCGCTCATGACGTCCAGGTGACGGGCAGCTCGTAGACGCCGTAGACCAAACCGTCGTCTTTGAACGGTAGTTGGTCGATTCCGGTGGCCAGCCGCAGGGTGGGGATGCGGCGGTAGAGCGTGCCGTAGACCACCTGCAGCTCCATCCGGGCCAGCGGCTGGCCCAGGCACTGGTGGACGCCGAAGCCGAACGCCACATGGCGGCGGGCGTCGCGGCCGATGTCCAGCCGTTCGGGCTCGGGGAAGACCTCCGCGTCCCAGTTGCCGGTGCCGGTGTAGACGATGATCCCGTCCCCGGCGCGGATGGTCACGCCACCGATCTCGATGTCCTCCAGCGCGACCCGGCGCCGGCCGTTGTGCACGATGGACAGGTACCGCAGCAGCTCCTCGACGGCCCTGGCGACCACCTTCGGGTCCTCGGTCTCCCGCAGGACGGCGAGCTGGTCGGGGTTCTCCAGCAGGGCCACGGTGCCGAGGGCGATCATGTTGGCGGTGGTCTCGTGCCCGGCGACCAGCAGCAGCACGCCCATGTTGGCGGCCTCGCGCTGGGTCAGCTCTCCGGCCCTGACCCGGGCGGCCAGCTCGGAGAGCATGTCGTCGGCGGGGTCGGCGAGTTTCGCGGCGACCAGCCCGTCCAGATAGTCGGTCAGCGCCTCGTTGGCACCGACCACCTCCTCGACCGAGGAGTGACGGTTGATCAGGAGCGAGCTGTTGCGCTGGAAGAAGTCGTGGTCCTCGTACGGCACCCCCAGCAACCGGCAGATCACCAGCGACGGCAGCGGCAGCGCGAACGCGCGCACCAGGTCGACCGGGGTCGGCCCGGCCAGCATGGAGTCGATCAGCTCGTCGGTGATCTTCTGGATTTCGGGCCGCATCGCCTCGATCCGCTTGATGGCGAACGGTGCGGTGACCATCCGGCGGATCCGGGCGTGCTCGGGGTCGTCCATGGTGATGAAGGACCGCCGCCGCGCGGCGTTCTCCCGGAAGCCGGCGCTCGCGTGCGGGAACCCGGGCAGCGTGGACTCGGAGCTGACCCGCGGGTCGGCGAGCAGGGCGCGCTGGTCGGCGTACCGGGTCACCAGCCAGGGCGCGCTGCCGTCCCACAGCCGTACGCGCGCGACCGGCCGTTCGGCGTGCAGCGCCCGTGCGGTCGGGGGAGGGTCGAAGGGGCAGCCGGCCGCCCGCGGCATCGGGAACTCCGGAAGCGGCTCTTCCGCCTCGGTCGTGGTCTCTGCCAGCGTCTCGGTCATGTCTCTCCTCGGGTGGGGGTTCCGATGGGAGCGGAGCGTGAACCTTCGCGTCGGTGGGGACGGGTGTCTCGGCGTTACAGGGGACGCGAACCTTCGCGTCGCGGGGACGTGATGACCAGCGAACCCGCTCCACCTGACTCCCTCCGGTCAGTTTCCTGACGAAACGCTGACCGTGGGGAAGGCCACGGTGACCGTGGTGCCGCGGCCCGGCGCGCTGCTCACGCTCACCTCGCCGCCGTGCCGCTCGACCACCCGCCGCACGATGGTCAGGCCGAGCCCGCCGCCCGGCTCGATCCGGCCGTCGTCGGAACGCGGGGAGGTCAGCCGGGCGATCTCCCGCGGTCCCATGCCCGGCCCCTGGTCGCTGACCGACAGCTCGACGTGCGGCGTGCCCCCGGCCCCGGTCACCGGGCCGCGCACCGCCACGGTCACCGGGGACCCGGCGGGGGTGTGGCGCAGCGCGTTGCCCAGCAGGTTGCGGACGGCGTGCCGCAGCATGCGGTTGTCGGCCACGACGGTCGCCCAGCCGGAGTTCTCGCGGGCGATGGGGCGTTCGGGGTCGAGCAGCCCCAGATCCGCCACCGCCTCGTCGGCCACGGCCCGCAGGTCCACCGGCTCCGTCTCCAGCGGCCGTACCCAGGAGGAGTCGGCGCGGGGGAACACCTGCTGGACCGCCTGGTGCATATGGTCGGCCTCGTCCTGGATCCGGCGCAGGGCGCGCACCATCAGCTCGGGGTCGTCGCTGAGGCCCTGCAGCGGGAGTTCGGCCCAGCCCCGGATGGTGGTGAGGGAGGTGCGCAGCTCGTGCAGCAGCACCTCCAGCCGCTGCTGGCGCTCGTCCCCATGGCGCTCGTCCCTGTGGCGCTCGTCCCCGTGGCGCTCGTTCATACGGCCTCGTTCATTCGGGCCCCGTTCATTCGGAGGCGAGCCGGCCGAGCCAGTAGCCGAAGCCACGGCGGGTGTGGATCAGCGCGGGCCCGGCTCCGTCGACCTTGTGACGGAGCCGGGAGACCAGCTTCTCGATGGCGTTGTCGCCGTAACGCCGGTGGTCCGCCACCCACAGGTGCTCGCCGATCTGCTCCTTGGACAGCACCTGCCCCGCGTTGACCAGCAGATAGCGCAGCAGCCGGAACTCCGCGGGGGTCAGCTCCAGCGCCCGCCGTCCGCGCCGGGCCTGACGGGTCGTGTCGTCCAGCGCCAGATCCGCGTAGCGCGGCGACGGCTCCTCCCGCCGTCGGCCGCGGGTGCGCAGCAGGGCCTGCACCCGGGCCAGCACCTCGGCGATCCGGAACGGCTTGGTGACGTAGTCGTTGCCGCCGATGCCGAGGCCGGTGACCAGCGAGTCGAGCGAGTCGCGCGCGGTGAGGAAGAGCACCGGCGGATGGTTCTCGTCGGCCGCCACCAGACGTCGGCACACCGTGAAGCCGTCCAGATCGGGCAGCATCACATCGAGGATCACCAGGTCGGGCCGGTCCCGCCCGACCCGGTCGAGCGCCTCCCCGCCGGTGGCGGCGGTGCCGACCCGGTAACCGGCCAGCTCGAGGGTGGTCGAGAGCAGTTCGGCGATTCTGGATTCATCGTCGACGACCAGGATGTGCTGTCCGTCGCCACGGGCCGGCGCTGGTTTCTCGCTGACACTCCCGTACACGCCATGACACTACGTGAACCGGCCGTTCCGGGGCACGGGGGCCCTGACCGCGACCGATGAGATCCGGACAGGACGAGCCTGGGCCGTGGGGTCGGCCCCACGGCCCACGGCTTTCCGGCTTCCTCAGCGTTCGGCTTTGGCCGATCCGAAAGCGAGCGGGGATACCCCGCCGGAATCCGCGTATCGGTGGAACCGGTCGGTCCAGGACTTTTCCCGAAGGGTCCGGACCAGTGCGCGGGGCACGGCCATGTGCACATCGCGGCCACCGGCCGCATCCGCCGGAGTCGGCGCTATGAGCACGGTCCAGGGAGTGGGAAGCGCCGGGACGTCGTACCAGAAGGGGGTGCCCTGCCCGAAATCGAGGTCGTAGAAGGGGAGCCTGGACCAGTTGTTGATCACGATGGTGTTCTCGAACTTGTCGAGTGTCATGGTGGGGAGGATGCGCTTGAGGCGTCCCGCCTCGTATTCGGCACAGAGAAATGCCGCTTCCCGGCGGATTTTCTCCTCCGTGTTCGCGGCATAGCCCGAGCGGACCGCCATGGCGACTTCGCCGAGCGGGCGCGAACGCAGTTCGGCCGCGGTCATCCCGGGCCGGGTGTTGGTGACGGTGTTGCCCCAGTAGTCGTCCGGTACGACTCCACCGGCGAACGTGCGGAAGTCGGCGAGGAGGCCGAGCCTTTCCTCGCTCGTGTCGGGGCGGGCGCGCAATGTGCCGAGCACTTTCCACAGATGGGCGGTCAGTGCGTCATTGGTCGAGACCCACCGCTCCGTGCCCGCGAGGTCGGCCATCGCGGCGTCCTTCATGGCGGCCAGTTCGGCGGCCGTGAAGCGGGTGGTCACCATCGTCGTCGTCTTGGCGACGCTGCCCAGGAGGATGCGGCCCACGAAGACGGACTTCATACCCCGCCGGGTGACCGTGAAATGGGGGTTTCCCGACCGGGGGTCATGGGTGACGGGCGCCGCGAGCGCGTCGATGACGCCGCGGTCGTGGCCGGGTCCGGTGTACCCGAGCCCCCGATGCTCACGCGACCAGCTCTCCAGGAACCTCATATAGGCGGATCCGTCGGCCACCGCGTGGTTCATCGTGAAGCCCAGGACGGAGCCGCCGCCTTTCATATGGGTGAGCTTCACCGTGAAAAGCGGCGTGTCGTGGTCGGTCACCTGGAGCGGGTTGACATGGCTCAGATAGCGGTTGATGCCCTTTTTCGCCGTGTGATGAGGCCCGTGGTCCGGCATGGGCTCGGACGAGGTCGTCTCGATGAAGCGCACACCGGCGTCGTCGCAGAGCACACTGAGGCGGCCGTCGGGATCCTTCTTCATGCGGCCGGAAACCATCGGGAAGTTGAGCAGTGTTCTGCTGAGGGAGGCGCGGAGCGCCGCGCCGTCGAGCGTCTCGCGATAGAAAAAGGTACGCGGGGTGTAGACCAAGCCGATGAGCATGTCGTAGACGCTCAAGCGTATGCGTTCACCGTTCGCCGCTTCGGCGCGTACGGTGAACGATCGTTTGGTGCCGCTCTCGGTGGCAGTGGGGGATGCCATCATTTTTGCACGTTCTTTCGTCCGGCCTGAACGTTTCTGGGTTGCCGATCGACCCTACCCCCGGGCCGCGAGCGATCCCCTTGACTAGAACGTGTTTCAGGGAATTTTGAAAAACCGGCTGGGGATCGACTGGTGACCGGCTGGGGGTGATGGGGGTCGCGACGGCAGCCCGCGCCCGCGCCAGGATCCGCTGCTCATCCTGTCGCCCGTCCTGGGCGGAGCCCCACCCGCGCCGCTCAGATAACATGATCCGAACTCACGACGAGCGCCCCCATCGCCCGCCCTTCACCGGAAAACCGCGCTATCCGGTGCGAAGAGTGACCTACAGCCCACATCGAGCAAATCGGCCAGACAATTGATACCTATAGCATCGCGGGTGTTTTCGCGAATAAACAGCAGAACAACGTCCGCCGCGTGGCGCCGACCACGGGCGGTGCTGTGGGCGGCGGCTGGTGTGGCGGTCCTCGGGTTCCTCGTCGCGCTGGAGATCGCCGCGCGCCGTTACGAGTTGCCGGGGCCGATGACCACCCAGGTGCAAGAGGTGGTGTTCGCCCCCAAATCGGGCTTTCTGCTGTACGCCGGTATGGGCTTGATGATGGTGGTGCTCACCTGGCGGCAGCGGTTCATCGCGGCCGGTGCCGCGATCGGCGCCGACATCGTCATCTTCCTGGCGCGGTGGGTGGCCGACGCGAGGGTGACCGAAGGGCACCCCTTCGGCAACGGCGCGTTGTGGGTGATGCTGGGCTGTGCGGTCATCGCGGTCACGCGCCGCACCGGCCGGGAACGCGCCCTGCTGCTGAAGGGCGTCGGGCTGGGCCTGCTGCTGGTGGCCGGCCGCAAGACCGGTGACACCTGGCTGCTCATCACGGCGAAGACCCGCCCGGCGGTGCTCGACCCGTACCTGGCGACCGCCGATCACGCGCTGGGCAACCCGTCGTGGCTGGCGGGCCGGATCGTCGAGGCCATGGGCCCGATCGGCGCCCATGTCCTCGACTACGTCTACATTCAGCTTCCGGTGGCCGCGGTCGTCGTCTCGATCTATCAACTGCGCGGCGTGGCGGTCGAACGCCGCTTCCCGGCCCACCATCTGGTGCGTACCTTCCTGGCCATCGGCCTCCTCGGACCGGCCGTCTACATGGTCTTCCCCGTGGTCGGACCGATCTTCGCCTACGGCGGCGGCGCCTTCGGCACCGGCGGCGAGCACTGGGCGCTGGCCGACCTGTGGCCGCACACACCGCCGCCCGTCACCGCCCCGCACACGATGCCGTTCGACGAGGTCACACCACGCAACTGCATGCCCAGCCTGCACACGGCATGGGCCACCGCGATCTTCATCCACTCTCGCCGGGGCCCGCGTGTCCTGCGGTTCGCAGGAACGTTCTGGCTGATCGCCACGCTCGGCGCGACGCTGGGATTCGGTTACCACTACGGCGTGGATCTCGTCGCCGGTGTGGTGTTCGCGCTCACGGTCGAGGCGGCGCTGCGCTCGCTCGCACGTGGCTGGGACCGATCGGGAACCCAGCTGGTCATCCACGGTACGGCGGTCTTCGCCGCACTCCTGGCGGCCTATCGCTGGCTGCCGGTGGAGATGGCCAGGCAGCCATGGGTGTTCGGACCACTGCTCCTGCTGGCGATGGGCTCGGTGATCCACGGCTATGTACGCACCACCAGGCTGTGGGAGCCGAAGGCCGCACCGGCGCTGCAGCCGGAACCACGGCCCGAACTGGTGTGAGCCGTGCCGACCGCGCGTTGCCCAGGCGCGGTTGGTGACCAGGCGGCGGTTAGCGACGCGTTAGCCGATCGGCAGAGGATCATCAGCGGCGGCGGACAGCCTGGGTGTCACGGGCCCCCGGAGGACAGGAACGGGGGCCACCCGCGACACAGGGGGGAGTCTCATGTCACGCCGCACCGGACATCGCCACGCTCGCAAGGTCGCCGCCGCCGCGGTGGCCGCCGTCGCCGCGTTCGGGCTGGCCGCCTGCCAGAGCACCGGGGACACCGAAGCCGCGTCCTCCACCGCTTCCACCGCCTCCGGCGCCCAGGGCTCCGGTACCCAGGGCTCCGGTTCCCCCGACGCCTCCGCGAAGAGCGGGACGGGCGACGCCGCGGAGCCGTTGCGGAAGACGGCCGCCACGCCGCTGCGTGACGGCGGGGCCCTCTACCCCCGGGCGATCCGTCTGGAGCACAGCGGTAAGGACAACGGTCGGGTACTCGCCTCGACCGTCGTCCACGACGGCGGCGACGGCATCGGCGCCGTTCAGGAGAGCACCGACGGCGGAGCGAGCTTCAGCCAGGTGGGCACCATCGCCGACGCCGGGTCCGCCGACGGCCGGGGGCTGTGCTGCGCGACCCTCTATGAGCTGCCGCGGCGGGTCGGCGACATGCCGGCGGGCACGCTGCTGTGGGCGGCTTCGTTCGGCCAGGACGAGAAGCCCGCCCCCCGGATGTCGATACGGGTGTTCAAGAGCACCGACGTGGGCCGTCATTGGAGCTACCTCTCCACGGTCGCCGCCGCGACGGACGCCAAGGGGCTGTGGGAGCCGGAGTTCTCCATCGACGCGGAGGGCAACCTGGTCTGCCACTACTCCGACGAGACCGATCCGCGCCACAGCCAGAAGCTCGTCGCCGTGCGCTCGCGGGACGGCGTCTCGTGGAGCGGCCTCCACGACACCGTCGCCAGTGCTCCCGCCTCCGACCGCCCCGGGATGGCGGTCGTACGGAAGCTGCCGACCGGCACGTACGTCATGACGTACGAGATCTGCTCCGACGACCCCAAGTTCGCCTGCGTCGTGCACTACCGCACCTCTTCCGACGGATGGGACTGGGGCGACCCCCCCGACCTCGGCATCCGGCCCCAGACGGCGGACGGCAAGTACGTCAAGCACGCGCCGACCCTGGCCTGGGCGCCGGAGGCGGGGAACCCGCAGGGCAGGCTGCTGCTGGTCGGCCAGGCGATGTACAACGCGGACGGCAGCAGGGCCGAGGGCAGCGGGCGCACGATCTGGACCAACAGCAAGGGCGGGGAAGGCGTCTGGCGCGAGATCCCGGCCCCCGTCGCCGTGACGTCGGACAAGCTCGACTCCTGCCCCAACTACAGCTCCAGCCTGCTGCCCTCGGCCGACGGGCGCGAGGTGCTGGAGATCGCGACCGACTACGACGGGGGAGTGTGCCGCCCGTACCACGCCACCGACGGCATATGACCCGCACCCGGTCACGCGGCCGGGCGCGGCCGGGCGCGACCGGGCGCGACGGGGCGCGACCGGGCCGACGCGAGTGCGGCGTGACCGGCCGGTATCGGGTGCGCGCCGTCCGCGGCCCCCGTACTCCGGCCCTCAGCGCCCGGCGGCGGCTTCCGCCTCGGCGGCGTCGCCGGGGACCCTGGTCGGGGGAGGCTGGGCAGGAGCAGCCACAGCGGGACGGCGGCGGCGGCGGTGAGGGCCGCGAAGCCCTCACGACCTTCGCCCCCGTGCCCGACCACGTCCTCGAAGAGCGGTGTCGGGTGGTCGTCGGCGGTGATCGGCGATCTGTAGGTGACGTGGTCGGTGATCTATAGGCGATCTGTCGATGGCTGCCGGGACATTGGAGCTGGTGGGCGTCGGCCATCAACGGCCCGGCCACCAGCACCGCTTCCGTCGCGACTCACGGGAACGGCGCTTCCGGCCTGACCTGCCGGGAGCCCGCCCGGCGGTCCACATCAGGAAAGAAGCCCCCCATGAACACCGACGTCACGATCATCGGCGCCGGGCTCGGCGGCCTCACGCTCGCCCGCGTCCTGCACATCCACGGCATCCCGGCCACCGTCTACGAGGCCGAGTCCTCCCCAACGGCGCGTTCGCAGGGCGGGATGCTCGACATCCACGACTACGACGGCCAACTCGCTCTGCAAGCAGCCGACGTGATGGACGAGTTCCACGGGCTCATCCTGGAAGGCCGCCAGGCGATGCGGTTCCTGGACCGGGAAGGGACCGTGCTGTTCGAAAAGGCCGACGACGGCACGGGGGGACGCCCCGAGGTGCAGCGCGGCGAGCTGCGGCAGATGCTGCTCGACTCGCTCCCGGCCGACACCGTCCGCTGGGGTCACAAGGTCAGCGGTACGCGCTCCCTCGGCGAGGGCCGCCACGAGGTGACGTTCGCGGGCGGCGGCACCGTCGCCACGGATCTGCTGGTCGGCGCCGACGGCGCATGGTCACGGGTCCGGCCCCTGCTCTCCACCGCCACCCCCGAGTACACCGGCAAGTCGGTCGTCGAGACCTACCTGTACGACGCCGACACCCGGCACCCAGCGGCCGCGAAAACGGTCGGCGGCGGGGCGATGATCGCGCTCACGCCGGACAGGGAGATCTTCGCCCACCGGGAAAGAGGCGACACTCTGCACGCCTACGTGGGGCTGTCCGAGCCGCTGGAGTGGTTCGCCGCCATCGATTTCACCGACGCCGCCGCGGCCACCGCCCGGATCGCGCGGGAGTTCGAGGGCTGGGCGCCGGAGCTCACCGCGCTGATCACCGACGGCGACACCCCGCCGGTCCTGCGCCCCCTCTACGCCCTGCCGATCGAGCACCGGTGGGACCGGGTGCCGGGGGTGACCCTCGTCGGCGACGCCGCCCACCTCGCGGCCCCGAACGGCGAAGGCGCCAACCTGGCCATGCTCGACGGCGCCGAACTCGGCCAGGCCCTCGCCACGCACCCCGACGACGTCGAGGCCGCGTTCACCGCGTACGAGCGGGCCATGTTCCCCCGCAGCGCCGAGGCTGCCACCTTCGAAGGGGCCGAGGCCCACAGGACCGACTCCGACACCAACACGGTCCACGACCTGATCGCCGCGTTCACCCGGCACGAGCAGTCGCCGTAAGGCGGGCGCGGTCTCGGCGGCGTCGACGGGACCGGTTCATGTATCACAGCGCGAACGGATCCTCATCGAGCTTTTCTGCCAGGTGCTCAAGAGCGTCCGTAAGGCTTGGCGGTGCACCGTCCAGCCTTTCGTGCTGCTTGGCGACGTGACCGATGAGGCGGAGGGTCCGTCCCGAGGAGATTCCGGGTGCGGCGGTGGCCAGGGAGCTGACAATGTCTTCCGCGTCGCGCCAGGCGTTGACGTCCAGTAGGCATTGTGCGAGCCGTGCGACTCGCTCGCTTGAGTAGCCTGTCGTGACGTCACGCCCTGGTTGTACGGATTGGAGCAGTAGCTCAATGGCTTCCTCTACGTCACCGGCGATCTGAAGGGTGTGACCCCACTGGCGGTCAATCTCCCCGTGGGTCACCCACCATGCCCAGTCCGGTTCGGCGATATCGTTACGGTCCTCGATGAGCGACCGGGCACGTCGCAGCGACTCGATGGCATCCGACGTACGTCCCGTACCGACCAGCCCCTTGGCCTCGCGGATGCGGAACATCGCCTCGACACGCGGGGACAGCCGTCTACGGTTGAGTACCGACCGGGCGATGGACAGCGCCTCCTGGTATCGCCCGCGCCATTCACTCTGCATCGCCATGTTCTGCAGCGTCAGCAATTCGATGGAGCGATCCCCCGAGAGACGCGCGAGCAACAGCGCCTCATGGTTGAAACGTTGGGCGGCCTCATCTCTTTCCGCGTCCCAAAGAGCCCATCCGGCGACTTCGGCGAGTTCCGCGGCGGCCGCCTGAATGTCGCGCTCGTACCGGGGATCATAGTCTCCGACCCCGAGCCGCCGATGTACGACCTTGAACGCACGACCTGCGGGCTCGGCGATGGATACCCCGCTGAGTTCGTTGTCCAGGACGACCAGCCGATGGGACGTCTCCCGGATGGCTTGTACGAGGTCAGCTCCACGTGCCTCGTTGAGTTTGAGTATCCGGTCAGTGATGGCCGGTGATTCGGCAGCTGGTTCCGGCGAAGCCGTCGGCGGTGCCACTCGTGCCGCGATGTCGGCGAGTTCCCCGTCTGTCGTGAGCAGGTGGTCCAACGCCGTGATCAGTTGCGTCGACGGCTGCTGTTTCCCGGAGAGCACGCGGGACAGATAGGCGTGGTCGTAGTTCAGATGACGGGCAACCGCCCGCACACTCATGTCCCGGTCGCGGAGCAGGTCACGGACTCTTTGACTGAACTCCCCGCTGTTCATGGGGACCAGAGTACGGCTGTCACCACGCAGTCACCAGCCAGTCACCATCCGCGACCGCACATTCACGGTTGTCTTGGGCGTACGCAAGGACCCCCGCGACCGTGCGACCGGCCCGGGGGCATGGCCATCGCTAACGGGAGCGACAACGTGTCGGACACTAACCCAGCCACCCCACCCACGAATACTCCGCCCGGCCCGCTGCACGGCCAGGCGGCCCGGTGAGCGGCCGCGCGATGATGACGCTGCGCGTCTCGCGGGACGGCGGGAAGACCTACGGGCCGACGCGCGTCGTCAGGTCCACCGAGCCGCTGAGGCCGTTGGAGACATCGGTCTGGCCGCCCTGCCAGTGCCCCCGATGTGTGTCGGCACGGGTGACGACCCGTCGGCCCTTGTGACGGGGGCGACCCTCGCCTGCCTCCTGCCAGGAGGCGGCGAGGGTCGCAAGGCGCCCTCGTCAGCCCTGTTTGGGCGCGGCCTGCTGAACGACCTCGAAGGACCACAGCGTGGAGCCGGACGCGGCGGGCTTCTGCTGGGGGGCGTCCTCGCCGCCGCGCTGGTGGGCCGCCTTCATGGGGCCCTCCATCCACGCCTGGAAGTCCTCCTCGCTGCGCCAGCGCGTATAGACGAGGTACTGGTCGGTCCCCTCGACCGGGCGCAGCAGCTCGAACCACTCGAAGCCGTCGGAGCCCTCCACGGCCCCGGCGCGGGACGCGAAGCGCTTCTCCAGCACCTCGCGCTGTTCCTCCGGCACGGTCAGCACATTGATCTTTACGACGCTCATGGCCCCATCTTGCCGCAGCCCCTGCCGCCCGTCGGCGGCGCCTCGCCCCGGCCGCCCTTCAGCCGTGCAGCTTGAGGCCCTTCGTCACCTTGTCCACCTGGCCGCGCGGCCCGTAGACCGCGAGGCCCACCAGGTTCAGCGTGTCGGCCTCGACGGCGCGGACCGTCGCGCGGTTGTCGTCCTCGTTGTCGGTGGCGAAGAGCTCCTCGGTGTAGAGGGACATCGGCAGGTCGCGGGAGAGGGCGCGGGCGTGGGTGCGGGTGAGGGCGGGGGCGTCGGCGGCGTAGACGAGGACGGGCTCGCGGAACATCGGGAGGTAGACGTTGCCCGAGGCGTCCTCGTACGGCTTGCCGACGATCTCGTCCGAGGCGTGCGCCAGACCGCTGGAGAGGAAGGCGGTCACGTTCAGCTTCTGCCAGTCGGCGAGGTCGGTGCGGACAATGACGGCGATCTTGGTGTCGAAGCGCATGCCGCCACTCTCGCCACTGCCGCGACCTGCGGTCTTGAACGCTCGTGCGCCACGGCACAATGGATCCGTGCACGCCGTCGGAGAAGGGGAGCGGGGCCGGGAGGACTGGGCCCGGTACTGGCGCGATCCCGACCGGCCCGTGGAGGCCATGCACGCGCACTTCTTCAGCCATCGGTTCCATCCCCACAGCCATGACACCTACTCCTTCGCCGTGACCGAGGTCGGCGCCCAGCGCTTCCGGTGCCGGGGTGCGCTGCGCACCAGCGGGGCGGGGATGGTGATGGTCTTCAATCCCGACGATCCGCATGACGGGGAGGCGGCCGCCGAGCTCGGCTACAAGTACCGCATCGTCCACATCGGTCCCGATGTGGTGCGGAACGTCCTCGCCGATGTGGCGGACAGCGCGGACGGCGCGGCGGCGCTGCCGCTGTTCGACCGGCCCGTGGTCTCCGATCCCGTGCTGCCCCGCGCCCTGCTGCGGCTGCACACCGCCCTGATCGGCGGCGCCGGTCCGCTGGTGCGGGACGAGCGGCTGACCGCGGCCGTCGGGGCGATGGTGCGGCGCGGGGCCACCGGGCCGCTGCGGGCCCGGGAGCTTCCGGACGGGAGCGGCGAGCAGGTTCGGGCGGCGCGGCGGGCCAGGGCGCTGCTGGAGGAGGCGTACGCGGAGGAGATCCCGGCGACGCGGCTCGCGGAGGCCGCCGGGTGCAGCCGCTTCGCGCTCTACCGGGCGTTCCGCGCCGCGTACGGAATGGCGCCCAGCGACTTCCAGCGGCAGCTCCGGCTGCGCCGGGCGCGCGGGCTGCTGGTGGCGGGCAGCAGCGCGGCGGAGGCCGCGGCCCAGGCCGGGTTCGCCGACCAGAGCCACTTCCACCGCTGGTTCGTGCGGTGCTTCGGAGTGACGCCGGGGACATTTCAGCACGCGGCGGGTCCCGATTCGCGGCGCACCCCGCGGCCCTGATGAAATTGGTCCGGACCGTAAGGACCCACGCGGAGCGCAAGGACCCTGCCAAAGCCTGACATCTTTCGGACAACCCGGGACGACAGTCAGGTGAAGCGGGGGTGTTCGGCGTCTGAGTAGTGGGCTCAGTAGGGTCTCCAACCATCCGGGACAGATGAAGAGGGCGAGTGGGGGAGCGGCACGGCGTGGCGAACGTGGAGCGGAGCGGACTGGGGAGAAGCCCGGACACGGGGCCGGTCCCCGGCGCCGTAGGGGCGCGGACGTCACGGACCAGAATGGGGCTCGCGGCCCTGTGGCTCCTGGCGGGCGTGCTGGCGGTCCGTCAGGCGGCGGCGGTTCTGCGGCTGCCGCCCGATGAGCGGCTGACCGACCTGGAGACCTGGATCGGCGACGAGGGCGTGCTGCACGTCAGGGGGTCGCTGTACGACGGGGACTCCTTCACCGGCACCCCGTTCTCCGGGCTCGTCCTCAAACCGCTGACCCGGGCCGCCGAGCAGAGCCTCGGGGTCGCCTGGACCTTCGGCACCCTGCTGCTGGTCGTCGTCCTCGGACTGGTCGCGGCCCGGTCGCTGCCCGGCCCGGTCTCCCGCCGCACCTCGCTGATCGCCGCACCGCTGGCCATCAGCCTGCTGGTGCTGTCGCTTCCGGTGCGCAACACCTTCACCCTCGGCCAGACCAGCATCATCCCGGTGCTCCTGGTCGTCCTCACCGTGCTGCCCAGGACCTCCGGGCGGCAGGCCGGTGTGCTCATCGGAGTGGCCGCGGCGCTGCAGCCCGCGCTGCTGCTGTTCGCCGTCGTGATGTGGCTGATCGGACGGCGCCGGGCCGCGGCGCTCGCGGGCGCCACGTTCGCCGCGTGCACCGCGCTCGCGTGGGCGGCCATGCCGCACGACTCGTGGACGTACTGGGGGCACCACATCGGCGGCGCCGGGCTGGGCGCCCCCGCCGACAGCCTGGCCAACCAGTCGCTGCACGGACTGCTGCTGCGCATCGGCCTCGAGGGCCCGGCGGAGCTGGCGCTGCTGGCCGTGCTCGCGATCGCGGTCGCGGCGATCGGCCTGCGGCGCGCGGTGCGCTACGCGGGGGACGGGCAGCCGCTGCTCGCCGCCGCCATCACCGGCAGCGTGGCGCTCGCGGTCTCGCCCACCTCCTGGCAGCACCAGCAGCTGTGGATCCTGCTGGCCGTCGTCGGCCGGGTGGGGCGGCGCGCCTCCGACCGGCTGGTGTGGCCGGTTCTGGTGGTACTGGCGATGTCGCTCAACCGCACCGCGCTGCTGCCCGACATCGAGATCCTCGGCCATATCGGCTACAATGCGCCGCTGCTCGCCGCGCTCGCCGCCGCCTGTGTGGTGCCGTTCCTCTCCCGCACATCGCCGCGGTGGAACGACCCCGAGCCGACGCCGGTCGCCGAACCGGCCGGGAGCCGCTTCGCCTGGGTGCCGCTGCTGCGCCTGATCAAGCGGCCGCTGTCCCGCCCGAACCTGATGCTCGAACTGATGCTGATCCGCGTGGGCTACTTCGCCTACTCCTGGATCCGCGGCCACGCCCCGGACGAGCGCAGCGTGGCCGAGGGCCACGGCCACCAGGTGCTCACCCTGGAGGGCTGGCTGCACATCGACATCGAGCACTGGTTCAACGCCATCGTGGCGGACACCGGATGGCTCAAGCACTTCATGAACTGGTACTACAGCACCTTCCACTTCCTGATTCCGCTGTCCCTGCTGGGCTGGCTGTATCTGCGCCGCCCCGCCACCTACCGCTGGGCCCGCACCCCGCTGGCCTTCGCCACGCTGCTCGCCCTGGTCGGCTTCTGGCTCTACCCGCTGGCCCCGCCACGGCTGATGGGGCTCGGTTACGTGGACACCGCGCACGGCCCGCAGGACCTGAACAACCCGGACTTCGGGGCGCTCACCAAGCTGTCCAACCAGTACGCGGCCATGCCGTCGCTGCACGTGGGCTGGTCGCTGTGGTGCGGGGTGGTCATCGCGATCGTGGCCCCGTACGTCTGGGCGAAGGTGCTCGGCATCCTGTACCCGCTGCTGACGACGGCGGTCATCGTGGGCACCGCGAACCACTACGTGCTGGACGCCATCGGTGGCGCGGCCATCGTCACGGCCGGGTTCGCACTGCAGTACGTGTTCCTCGGCGTGGGCAGGCGCCCGCACGAGGAGGCGCCACCGCTGTCGGCGACGATGGGCGCCGCCCTCGCCCGGGCCAGAGGGCTGGTCCCGGGGCTGGTACGGCAGCGCGGCGGACAGCACGACGACGCCGAGCCCGCGGAGAAGGCCCAGCCCACGGCGGACGGACCCCAAAAGGGGGATCAACCTCGCGTTGAGCGGCATGACCAGCGGGTCTAGCGTGGGTGAGGTAGGGGGCGCAAAGGCGTGAAAACGCGTTGAACGGGGGGATCCGGGAATCGAGACGGGGAGCGGGGGCCCCGACCGAGGAGGGATCAAGGATGTCCCTGGTGAAGGCAGTCACCGCGGCGGTCGCGATGGGCGCCTCGATGGCCATCGCGACACCCGCGGTCGCCGCACCGCCACACCCCTTCGTCTTCGTCCACGACAAGTTCCAGCCGGCGGCGCAGGCGAAGACCGCCGGCGCGGTGACGTACGACAGGTCGCTGGTGCCGACGTCCGCGTCGGTGTTCATCGCGGAGGCGCGGCTGAGCGGCAAGGGCATGAAGCACCACCGCGAAGGTGGGGAGGGCCGCGGCGAGCACAAGATGCACAAAGGCACGTTCGTGTTCATCAGCGTGCGTGGCCTCGAGCCCGACCACCACTTCGGGATCCACGTCCATACGAAGCCGTGTGGCACCAAGCCCGACTCGTCGGGGCCGCACTACCAGAACAAGCGGGACCCCAAGCAGCCCTCGACCAACCCGAGGTACGCCAATCCGCACAACGAGGTGTGGCTGGACCTCACCACCAGGGGCAACGGCAAGGGCTGGGCCAAGTCCTGGGTGAAGTGGAACTTCCGGTCCGGCGAGGCCCGTTCGGTGGTGATCCACAAGCATGCGACGGGCACCACGTCGGGCAAGGCCGGGCAGGCGGGCGCCCGGGTGGCGTGTGTGAACGTGCCGTTCAAGTAGCGGCGTCCACGTCCGGGGACGTCTCGGCATTGCGGAGGGCGGGCAGGGCTCACGGCGGCAGCAGGCCGCCCTCCACCGAGGCGTCCCTGATCTCCTCGTACAGCGCGCGCAGCGTCTCGCTCACGGCCACCCGCGGCAGATGCAGCCCGTCCAGCGCCTCGGAGTCCACGGGAGCGTGGCTGTCGGTGGCCATGTCGCCCCAGCCCTGGCCGGTCAGACAGCGCATCAGGGTGGGATTGAGCCGGTCCACCCCGCGCACCAGGCACGCCTCGGGCGTACGGCCCTCCTCGTACTCCCGCCACAGCGCGAGGAGTTCGGCCCCGAGCGGCGCGGGGAGCGAGGCGAAGCGCGGGGGCTCGCCGCCCGCGGCGCCCCGCTCCACCGCGTCCATCTCGACGAGGTCGTGCATCAGGCACAGCTTGAGCATCTTGGTGAGGTCGAGCCGCTGCCCGGCCTCGCGTTCGAACTCGGCGTGCAGGATCCAGCTCACCATCGCCAGGTGCCAGGAGTGCTCCGCGACGCTCTCCTTGCGCTCCGGGGTGGCGTTGTTGGCGCGCTCGATCTCACGAAGGCGGGCGGTGAGGGCTATGAAGTCGTAGAGTCTTCGCCGATCCCCCGCCGGGCCGTGCGGGTCGTCCATCTCGCTCATGGCGGTCAGTGTGCCCCCGCCCGGGGGGTTGTGGGACTCCTGGCGCGGCACGAACAGCTTACGTGTAGGTCACCCTGAGCTCCTTGATCCCGTTCAGCCAGGCCGAGCGCAGCCGCCGGGGCTCGCCCGCGAGCCGGATGTCCGGGAGGGTGTCCGCGATGGCGTTGAAGATCAGCCGGATCTCCAGCTCCGCCAGGCTCTTGCCGAGGCAGAAGTGGGGTCCGCCGCCGCCGAAGCCGAGGTGGGGGTTGGGGTCGCGGGTGATGTCGAAGACCTCGGGGCGGTCGAAGACCTCGGGGTCGTTGTTGGCGGAGGAGTAGAAGACGCCGACCCGCCGGCCCGCCTCGATGCGCTGTCCGCCGAGTTCGGTGTCCTGGGTGGCGGTGCGCTGGAAGGACATCACGGGGGTGGCCCAGCGCACGATCTCGTCGGCGGCGGTGGCGGGGCGCTCGGCCTTGAACAGCTCCCACTGGTCGGGGTGGGTGAGGAAGGCGTGCATCCCGTGGCTGATGGCGTTGCGGGTGGTCTCGTTCCCGGCGACGGCGAGCAGCAGCACGAAGAAGCCGAACTCGTCCGAGCCCAGATTGCCCTCGTCCTCGGCGGCCACCAGCCGGCTGACGATGTCCTTGGCCGGGCACGCCTTGCGGTCGGCGGCGAGGTTCATGGAGTACGAGATCAGCTCCATGGCCGACTCGGCGCCGATCTCCTCGGTGATGGCCAGTTCGGGGTCGTCGTACGCGACCATCTTGTTGGACCAGTCGAAGATCTTGGACCGGTCCTGCTGCGGGATGCCGATGAGCTCGGCGATCGCCTGGAGCGGCAGTTCGCAGGCCACATCGGTGACGAAGTCCCCGCTGCCGCTCTCCCTGGCCCCGGCCACGATACGGGTGGCGCGGTCGCGCAGGGCGTCCTCGAGGGCGCGGATGGCGCGCGGGGTGAAGCCGCGCTGGACGATCTGGCGGACCCGGGTGTGCTCGGGCGGGTCCATGTTCAGCATGATCAGCTTCTGGACGTCGATCTGATCGCGCTGGATGTGCTCGTTGAAGCGGATGATCGCGGTGTTGGCGTGGGAGGAGAAGATCTCCGGCCGGGTGGAGACCTCCTTGACATCGGCATGGCGGGTAACGGCCCAGTACCCGTCGTCGTCGAAGCCGGCGACGCCGTGTGGCTGGGGGATCCAGCACACGGGGGCCGTCTGCCGCAGCCGGGCGAGCTCCGGGAGTGGCACCCGATGCTGATGCAGGTCGGGGTCGGTGAGGTCAAAGCCTTCGGGGAGCGCTGGACAGGACATCGGCCACTCCAGATATCTGACGGCCTATCAGAAGTGTCCGCAAGGTAGTAACGGGTTCTACAAGTAGCAAGAGAAAACGCGGCCATTGTTTCGGGGGAGTGGTGTCCCTCCTGGTCCGCTCAACCCCTGCACAACCCTTGCGCCACCGGGCCGGGCCTCAGCAGACTGAGCGGAAAGAACTAGAACGCGTACTAGTTCTGGACGCGGATGATTCCGCGACGCGTGCTGGTTCGGCGCGGGCGCTGCCGGGAGCCCCGCGGATGCGATGAGGAGGACGAGACAGCCATGGCCGCCGAACCCGTCATCGTCGAAGCCGTACGCACGCCCATCGGCAAGCGCGGAGGAGCGCTCGCCAACCTCCATCCCGCCTATCTGCTCGGCGAGACCTACCGCGAACTCCTCGCCCGCACCGGCATTCAGCCCGACTGCGTCGAGCAGATCGTCGGCGGCACGGTCACCCACGCCGGGGAGCAGTCGATGAACCCGGCGCGCACCGCCTGGCTGACGATGGGGCTGCCGTACGAGACCGCGGCGACGACGGTGGACTGTCAGTGCGGCTCCTCGCAGCAAGCCAATCATATGGTGGCCAACATGGTCGCCACCGGTGTCATCGACATCGGCATCGGCTGCGGCGTCGAGGCCATGTCGAGGGTGCCGCTGGGCAGCGGCTCCAAGCACGGCCCGGGCAAACCGTTCCCCGAGGAGTGGAACGTGGATCTGCCCAATCAGTTCCAGGCCGCCGAACGGATCGCCCGCCACCGCGGTCTGACCCGGGAGAACGTGGACACCCTCGGACTGCTCTCCCAGGAGCGGGCGGCCCGTGCCTGGGCCGAGGAGCGGTTCAAGCGCGAGACCTTCGCGGTCCAGGTCCCCACGACGGACGAGGAGCAGACGGCCGGAGAGGGCATGTGGCGGGCCGTCGACCGGGACGAGGGGCTCCGCGACACCAGCATGGAGGCGCTGGCCGGGCTCAAGCCCATCATGCCCACCGCCGTGCACACCGCGGGCAACTCCTCCCAGATCTCCGACGGCGCGTGCGCGGTCCTGTGGGCCTCCAAACGCATGGCCCGCGCCCTCAAACTCCGCCCCCGCGCCCGTATCGTGGCCCAGGCCCTGGTCGGCACCGACCCGCACTTCCACCTGGACGGGCCGATCGACGCCACGAAGGCGGTCCTGGGCAAGGCCGGGATGACCCTGAAGGACATCGACCTGGTCGAGATCAACGAGGCGTTCGCGTCGGTGGTGCTGTCCTGGGCGCGGGTCTTCGGGCAGGACCTGGAGAAGGTGAACGTGAACGGCGGCGCGATCGCGCTGGGGCACCCCGTGGGGGCCACGGGGGCGCGCCTGATCACGACGGCGCTGCATGAACTGGAGCGCGCGGACAAGGAGTTCGCGCTCATCACGATGTGCGCGGGCGGGGCGCTGGCCACGGGCACGATCATTCAGCGGCTGTAGTGATGGTCGAGCGCTGATCGACCGGAATCTTAGGGTTGGATTTCGGCGGTATCGATTCATCGGCGGTGCCCCTTGGGGCGCCGCCGTTTTCGTATGCCTGGAATCGTCAATCCACGATGACCGCCTTCGCTGTAGCGGGGACTGTTTCGCATATGAGTTCATGTAGGACGAGTAGATGAAAAGCCTTTAAGGACAGCTAACCTCTGGGATGTCATCGGATTGGCCGCTTGGGATGATTTGTCATGAATCACGCCTTGCGTGGCCGGAGTCGAAGGGAAGCGACGACATGTCAGCTCGCCGAATGATCACCGGTACGTTCCTGGGTCTGGGAGCCCTGGCCCTGGCCGCCACGGCGGTCGCCCCGGCGGCCAACGCCGCGCCTGTCCCCGTGACGGGCCTCAACTGCGACGGCGATACCTACACGTGCACGGCCAACCTGCGGTTCGGTGACGGCAGGTGGGTCGCCCAGTGGAATGTGAACGTATTCCACCAGAGCGCGGCGAGTCATCAGCGGGTCACCCGGTCGGCGGATGCGCCGCGCACCGCCGCGGCCCCGGTCCCGGTCACGACCCTCACCTGTGACGGGGACACCTACAAGTGCACCGCCGGGTTGCAGTTCGGTGACGGCAGGTGGGTCGCCCAGTGGAACGCCAATGTGTTCCACCAGGCCATGGCCAATGCCGTGTCCGCCGCCTCGGCGAAGACGGTCAAGGCTCCGCGGGAAGCCGCCGCCCCGGTGCCGGTGACCGCCCTGAACTGTGACGGGGACACCTACACGTGCACGGCCAACCTGCGGTTCGGTGACGGCAGGTGGGTCGCCCAGTGGGACGCCAGCGTCTTCCACCAGAACTGACGCGTCACAGCGGCAATCAAGGGCCCGGTGCGGACAACGCGCCGGGCCCGCTCGGTTACCCGTCCTCGAACGCCACCGGCGCCTCGAAGGCCGCCCGGCGCGTGGCCCGGCGCAGTGCTCGCAGCACCGGTCCGCCGAGGGCGAGGGTGAGCGCCATCGTGACCAGAGCACGCGGCAGGTCCCAGCCCAGCGAGGTGGCCAGGCAGTACGCCACGAAGCGGGCGAGGTTCTCGCCGAGTGGGTCGCCGGGGACGTAGGAGATCCCCGAGGCCATGCCCTGCATCAGGGTCCAGCCCTGGAGGTTCATGACCGTTCCGTAGGCCACGGACGCCACCGCCCCGTACCCCGCGAGCAGCAGCGACTCCGCCCGGCCGCGCAGCCGGGCGGCACCGGGGAGCAGCCCCGCGCCCATCGCCACCCAGCCCATCGCCAGCATCTGGAACGGCATCCACGGGCCCACCCCGCCCGTGAGCAGCGCGGACGCGAACATCGAGACGGCGCCGAGGACAAAGCCGAAACCGGGGCCCAGCACCCGTCCCGAGAGCACCATCAGGAAGAACATCGGCTCGATCCCGGCCGTCCCGGCGCCCAGCGGCCGCAGGGCCGCGCCCGCCGCCGCCAGTACCCCGAGCATCGCGACGGCCTTGGCGTCCAGACCGGTGTCCGCGATGGTGGCCACGACCACGGCCAGCAGGAGCGGGAGCAGCGCGGCGAACAGCCAGGGCGCGTCGGCGGCGTGGGTGGTGATCCCGGAGTCGCCCGGTGCGAACAGCGGCCAGCCGAAGGCGACGACACCGATCGCGGAGACGAGCGCGAGCGCCGCCACCGAGCGCGGTCCGAGGCGTATGGCCTTCGTCCTGCCGCCGTGCTCCGGCTCCGTCCGGTGCGGTCCGCTCGGCGCTGTCCCGCTCATGGGGCCTCCTCCGGGGCCAGCGCCTCGCGCACCTGCGGCACCGTCAGCCACGGCAGGGGTGCCAGCACCTTGGCCACCTGTGGGGCGAAGGCGGGGGAGGACACCACCACCTCCGCCGTGGGGCCGTCCGCGACCACCTCGCCCTCGGCCAGGATGACGACCCGATGGGCGAGTTCGGCCGCGAGCTCCACGTCGTGGGTGGCCAGTACGGTCGCGTGGCCGTCCGCGGCCAGCCCCCGTACCACCTCCACCAGGCGCGCCTTCGCGGCGTAGTCGAGCCCGCGCGTCGGCTCGTCGAGCAGCAGCAGGGGCGGGCGGGCGGTGAGGATGACCGACAGGGCCAGTGCCAGCCGCTGCCCCTCCGACAGGTCGCGCGGATGGGCGGTGTCCGCCACCTCCGGCAGCAGTCGGCCGACCAGCTCACGGCAGGTGCCGGGGGCGGCGCCCGCGTCCTGGTCGGCCGCCGCGCACTCGGCGGCGACCGTGTCCGCGTAGAGCAGATCCCGCGGCTCCTGCGGGACGAGGCCCACCTGGCGCAGGAGTTCGGCCGGGCGGGTGCGGTGCGGTACGACCCGGTCGGGACCGACCCGTACCGCGCCCGAGGCCGGTTCGTGCAGCCCGACCAGGCTCGCCAGCAGCGTGGACTTGCCCGCGCCGTTGCGCCCCATCAGCGCCACCGTCTCGCCCGGCCGCACCGTCAGGTCCACCCCGCGCAGCGCCTCCACCCGGCCGTGGCGGACGGACAGCCGCGCCACCTCCCCCACCGGACGGCCCGGCGGCGGATCGGCCACCGACCGCGGGGTGAGCGGCGCGAGCCGCTCCCGCAGCGGCCCCGCCTTGCGGCGCGCGTCCCGTACGGAGAGCGGCACCGGCGGCGGCCACCCGGCGAGGTCGCCCAGCGCCACCACGGGCGGCCGCACGGGCGACACCGGGAGCAGTTCGGCCGGGGTGCCGGTCAGCGGGGCGGCGCCGGGGGAGGGCAGCAGGATCATCTGGTCCGCGTACTGCGCCACGCGCTCCAGACGGTGCTCGGCCATCAGGACCGTGGTGCCCAGGTCGTGCACCAGCCGCTGCAGCACGGCCAGCACCTCCTCGGCCGCGGCCGGGTCGAGCGCGGAGGTCGGCTCGTCGAGGACGAGGACGCGGGGGTGGGTGGTGAGCACCGAGCCGATCGCCACGCGCTGCCGCTGCCCGCCGGAGAGCGTGGCGATGGGACGGTCCCGCAACTCGGCGAGCCCCAGCAGGTCCAGCGTCTCCTCCACCCGCCGGCGCATGGTGTCCGGGGCGATGCCGAGCGACTCCATGCCGTACGCCAGCTCGTCCTCGACGGTGTCGGTGACGAAGTGCGCGAGCGGATCCTGCCCCACGGTGCCGACGACGTCGGCGAGTTCGCGCGGCTTGTGGGTACGGGTGTCCCGGCCCGCGACGGTGACGCGGCCGCGCAGGGTGCCGCCGGTGAAATGCGGTACGAGACCGGAGACGGCCCCGAGGAGTGTCGACTTACCGACTCCGGACGGGCCCACGAGCAGACACAGCTCGCCCTCGGGGACGGTCAGCTCCACCCCCGTCAGCGCGGGCCGCGCCGCACCGTCGTAGTGGACCGACACCTGCTCGAAGCGGATCACTGCGTGGCCTCCTCGGAGCCCGCCCCGGCTCGCGTGTTCGCGCGCTTGCCGCCGGGCGGGGTTTCGGGG
>NZ_JAEEAP010000779.1 GCF_016103465.1 Streptomyces sabulosicollis | reverse complement strand
GACGAGCCGGATCCGGTCGGCCGGGGTGCCCGGCGGCGGGTCCAGGACCAGGTCGATCAGGGCGTGGTCGGCGAAGCCCGCCAGCGCGAAGTCCAGATGGACCGAGGCCGCCTCCGTCGGATCCTCGCATTCGGCCGCCGCCCGCGCCGCCCGGTGCAGCTGGTTGCCCCGGAAGCGCATCCGGGCGCTCTCCTGTTCCTGGCTCTTCATCTCCGTTACGTCCTGGAAGATCCAGGCCACCCCGAGCGGCGCCGGTTCCTCGGTGAGCGGTGAGGCCAGCCGGAGAAAGCCGCTGCGCCAGCAGCGGCGCCGCCCCGCCGCCCCGCCCTCGCCGCGGTCGGCGCCCTCGCCGCGCACCGCCTCGTCGTCGTCGAGCAGTTCGTAGCGCATGCCCTCCGTGTCCTCGAAGCCCTCCGCGGCGTCGGCCTGCCGCAGCGTCACCCACAGCTCGGTGGGCGCCGGCGGCGCGCCCTCCGCCAGGACGTGCTGCAGGGCGGCCTCCGCCTCCTCCACGCCCTGGTCCAGGAAGTCGCCCAGCGGCCGCCCGGGCGCGGCCTTACGGGCGGTGCGCAGCGCGTCGGCCGCGTTGGCGTTGGCGACGGCCACCCGAAGATCAGCGTCGACCAGGACCACGTTCCACGACGCGTCCTCCAGCAGCGCCTCGCTCAGCGCGATCGACCGCTCCAGGTCGACCTGGGCGTGCACCTCGCTGAAGGCGCAGTACACCCCGGCCGGGCGGCCGTCCGCGCCCGGCACCCCCGAGGACTGGGTACGGACCAGGACCCGGCCGCCGTCCTTGGTCAGCAGCGCGAACTCGTGCACCCGGCGTCCCGTGGCGCCCATGGCCTCCGTAAGGCGCGCCTCGACGTCCCGGGCGTCCCCCGGGCGGGCCGCCCAGCCGCCCAGCCCCTTGCGGCCGACCGCCTCCGCCGCCGTCCAGCCGAGGATGCGCTCGGCCTCGTGGTTCCAGTGGGTCACCCTGCCGTCGGCGTCGAACGCGCACAGGGCGGCGTCCATCCCGTCGAGCAGCGCGGCGAGCAGTTCGGAGTCGGGCCGCTCGGGGCCGTCCGGGCGGTCGGGGCGACCGGAGGCCGGCGGGGCCGCGCCCGGCTGTCCCGGGACCCCCCGCGAGGACCGGGCGGAGCGCGCTGGACGTGCGGGTTCGGAACGTTGTGAAGCGCTCACCTGACACCCCTTGCTGGACGTGGCTGTCTGTGGTGGGGCACGTCGGACATTGAACTCGAACGTGACGCGCGCCACACCGCATTCGCCGAAATCGTTGCCTCACGGAAATTCGCTTGTGTGTGGCAGGAGGGGGTTCTTAGGGTGTCGGTACACGAGAAGGGAGGTGGTTCGGCAGATGTATGAAATCCGGACGCGTGAGGTGGCTGCGGGCTAGCAGTCCGTCGTCGCGCTCAGCGCATTCGCCGGACCGGCGCACGAAAGGTGCGCAGCCGGCCAATCCCAAGCAGTCACCCGACCCGCGGGTCGCCGGTACGTCCGACCGGCCCCCTTCCGCCTCAGGGCGTCAGGGGACAGACCCGCGGGTTGTCCGCGTTCTGAGGGCCGGTTCCTGAGAACGAGGCGGCCCTGCACGAGGCCCTTAGGGCCGTCGGCGCACCCTTACGGGCACGGCCACTCTCCCCTTCCGGGCACGGCCACTCCCTTGACGGGACGGCCACTCTCCCCATACGGGCACAGCCGCTCCCTCTACGGACGCGGCGGCTTCCTTACGGACGCGGCCGCTCCGCTCACGGGTACAGCCGCTCCACCCGCCAGCCGCCCTCCTCCTCGGGCAGCCGGACGTACCGCAGCCGGTCGTGCAGCCGGTTCTCCCGGCCCTGCCAGAACTCCACCGCCTCAGGCACCACCCGGAACCCGCCCCACTCCGGCGGCACCGGCACCTGTTCGCCCGGCGGATAGCGGTCCGCCAGCTCCTCGTACGAGCGGTCCAGCTCCGCACGGGAGCCCACCACCGTGGACTGCGAGCTCGCCCACGCCCCCAGCTGCGAGCCGTGCGGCCGGGTGCGGAAGTACGCCGCCGTCTCATCACGGCCGGTGCGCCGCGCGGTGCCCGTCACGATCACCTGCCGGGCGATGGGGTGCCACGGGAAGAGCAGGGCGACATGCGGGTTCTCGCCCAGCTCACGGCCCTTGCGGGAGCCGTAGTTGGTGTAGAAGACGAAGCCGCGCTCGTCGAAGCTCTTCATCAGCACCGTGCGGGAGCTCGGACGGCCCGCCGCGTCGGCCGTCGAGACGACCATGGCGTTCGGTTCGAAGAGCCCGCTGCCGACGGCGTCCTCGAACCACCGGGTGAACTGCCGGAACGGATCATCCGCGAGGTCCGCCTCGTCGAAGCCGGCCGCGCGGTAGTGCTCGCGCATGGCGGCCGGGTCGTACGTACGCGCGGAGGAAGCCGAGGGCTCCGAGTCAACGTGAGGCACGGGCATATCTTGCAACATCATCGGTCCGTCGCACGGGCGGCCCCGGAAGAGCGCTCTCCCTCCC
>NZ_JAEEAP010000778.1 GCF_016103465.1 Streptomyces sabulosicollis | reverse complement strand
GGAGACAGGTTACGGGTGGCGGCACCGCGCCGGGCAGCCCCCTTCGGTCCCCGCGGTCCCGTCGAGCACAGTCATGAACAAGCCAGTCCACGCGCCGCCCTCGGCCTCCACCTCATGACCACCGGGTGGCCACCTTCCGGCCACCGGTTGGGCGGTCGGCGGGGCGCCGGAGGATAGGTAGATGGCCCAAACCCAGCAAACCGTGGAAATTCCGTGGTCGTTGAGAGGCCATCCCTTGCGCGTGTGCGCGCAGGCGGTAGTGTTCACGCCCGGCCAGGCATGTGGCGTGATTCCGTCGCTCGCATTCCGGCCGGAATCGCCTTCGCCGACGTCCCGTTTCCCGGTACCGGCGATCGGCGGCAACAACACCTCGGTCACCGCTCAGGAGCACATCGAAGGAGGACCTGGGTGTCTGTGGACACGGCGGACCCGCCAGCCGACCAGGAGCCGTCCGGGCACGCGCCGCCGAGTCCGCGGTCCCGGCGCATGACGGGCCGTCGGGCGGGAGGCGCGACGGGACGTACGGCGGGTCGCCTGACGGGCCGTAAGGCAGATCGTAAGACGGGTGGTAAGACGGAGGCCCTCGGCGCGCTCCTCGGCCGCTGGCCGTTCCGGCGGAAGCTCAACGTCCTGGTGATCGTGCCGCTGACGGTCGTCGGCGCCCTCCTCGGCCTCGCCGTGAACGGCCAGGTGCGACAGGCCATGGACGCCAACCGGGTCGCCGAGCGGGTGCGCGACAGCGGCCAGGTGGCCCGGCTGATCAACGATGTGCAGACCGAGCACCGGGAGGCGCTCCTGCTCTCCGTCCAGCAGGAGTCCGTCCGCCCCGGGGCCACCCTCCCGTCCACCGCCGACTACCGCCGGGCGCAGCGGGTCACCGATGAGCGGGCCGCCGACGTGCGTTCGGCGTTCGGCTCCGCACTGCCGGAGGACGAGGCCCAGGCCCTCGACTACGTCCAGCGCCTGAGCGTGCTGCGGGACAAGGTCGAACGGGGCTCGGTGCCCGCCGCCGGTATCGACCCCGCGTACGCCGCCGCGGTCGGCTATCTCATCGACGGCCTCGGGCTCGACCACTTCTCCGACAGCCCCTCGTCCTCCGTCATCGAGCTGGTCGACGCCGTGATGCGCGCCGACGCCGCCCACGCGGCCTTCGAGGGCGGGGTGTTCTCCGCCCAGACCCGGGACGCCAACGGCCTCACCGAGTACACCCGCGCGGTCGGCGCCCACCGGGTCTACGAGGAGCAGTCGGAACGTTTCGCCAGGATCGCCGACCCCGACCAGGTCCTGCGTCTCGACGGCATCGAGCGGCACGCCGAGGAGAACGGCATCGAGGACCGGTTCGCCGAGCTCCAGATCGACCCCGGCTCCCTGCAGAGCCAGTCGCCACGGCAGCTGCGCACGGCGATGGCCGAGGGCAACCGGCAGGCCGAGGCCCGCCTCGAGATCGCCCGATCGCTGATCGGCGAGATCGCCGACCGGGCCGAGGGCGTCTCCCGCGACGCCCTGTACAAGGCGCTGGCCCTGCTCGCCCTCGCCGTCCTCGGCTTCGCCGCCTGGCTGACCTTCTCCTTCCTGGTCCGGCGCTCCGTCGTGCGCCCCCTGGTGGCCCTCACCGGAGCCGCCCACCAGGTGGTCCAGGTGGCGGACGAGGAACTCGCCAAGGTCGAGGACGACGACACCACCGACACCACCCCGCTGCGGCCCCGCCCGATCCCCGTCCCGGTGCGCGACGAGATCGGCGAGCTGGCCGAGGCGTTCAACCAGGTGCAGGTCACCGCCGCGGCGCTGCTGGAGCGGCAGGTGCTCAGCCGCCGCAACGTCGGCGAGATGTTCGGCAACGTCGGCCGCCGGGTCAGCAACCTCACCACCCGCCAGCTCAGCCTGATCGACGCCGTCGAACGCGAGGAGACCGCCCCCGAGATCCTGGAGCGGCTCTACCGCATCGACCACATCGCCGTACGCCTCCAGCGCAACGCCGACAGCCTGATGCTGCTCGCCGGAATCCGGGAGACCGAGCTGGACGCCCGGCCGATGACGCTGGCCGATGTCGTCCGCGCGGCGCTCGGCCGGATCGAGGGGTACCAGCGGGTGTCCCTGCGGTCCGAGAACGAGGTCGCCATCGCGCCCGACATCATCGGCGACCTCACGCTGATGCTGGCCGAGTTGCTGGAGAACGCGGTCTCGTTCTCCCCGTCCGCCACCCCCGTCGAGGTCGTCGTCCGGCCCGGCACCGACGTCACGGCGGACGGCGGAGCGCTGATCGAGGTCATCGACCACGGCCTCGGCATGGCCGCGGAACGCCTCGAGGAGGAGAACGCCCGCCTGGTGCGCCGCGAGCGGCTCGACCTCGTACCGACCAAGGTGCTCGGCCTCTTCGTGGTCGGCAGCCTGGCCCGGCGCTGGGGCATCCGGGTCACGCTCAGCCGTACGCCGGGCGGCGGGGTCACGGGCAGTGTGTGGGTGCCGTCGGCGCTGCTGGTGGCGCGGGGAGCGGGGGAGGAGCCGTCGGCTGCGGG
>NZ_JAEEAP010000777.1 GCF_016103465.1 Streptomyces sabulosicollis | reverse complement strand
ACACCCACCACATCCATGCCGCCGGTCTGAGCTGAGCGGACGTACTCCAGCAGCCGACCGGCCTGAGCCGCCAACGCCCCCGCACTACGCCCCGACACCACCCACGGCACCACCCCCGGTGTCACACCACCACCAGCGGAACCCGCCCCCGCACTCGCGGCCTCATCCATGGGCGCTTCCTCGAGGATGACGTGCGCATTGGTCCCCGACACCCCGAAGGAAGACACACCAGCCCGCCGCACCCGCTCCCCACGCGGCCAAGCAACCGCCTCAGTCAACAGCTCCACCGCACCCGCATCCCAGTCCACATGCGACGACGGCTGATCCACATGCAACGTGCGCGGCAGCACCTCCCGGTCCAGGGCCATGACCATCTTGATCACACCACCCACACCCGCAGCCGCCTGCGTGTGACCGATGTTCGACTTCAACGCTCCCAGCCACAGCGGTCGACCGTCTTCCCGACCCTGCCCGTAGGTGGCCAGCAGCGCGTGCGCCTCGATCGGGTCACCGAGCTTCGTGCCCGTCCCATGAGCCTCGACGGCGTCCACATCCGTCACCGACAACCGGGCATTGGCCAGCGCTTGCCGGATCACCCGCTCCTGCGAAGGACCATTCGGCGCCGTCAACCCATTCGACGCACCATCCTGATTCACCGCCGAACCACGCACCACCGCCAACACCCGATGCCCATGCGCCCGCGCATCCGACAGCCGCTCCAGCAACAGCACACCGACACCCTCACCCCAGCCGGTGCCATCCGCAGCATCGGCGAACGCCTTGCACCGCCCATCGGCCGCCAGGCCACGCTGCCGGGAGAACTCCACGAACGCGATGGGTGTCGACATCACCGTTGCGCCACCAGCCAGGGCCATCGAGCACTCACCGCTGCGCAGCGCCACACTCGCCTGATGCAGGGCCACCAGCGACGAGGAACACGCCGTGTCCACTGTCACCGCCGGACCCTCAAGGCCGAACACATAGGCAAGGCGCCCGGACATGGCACTCGCCGTGTTACCCGTCAGAAGGTACCCATCGCCGTCTTCAGTGTCCTCCTGGAATCGTGAAAGGTAATCCTGACCATTGGCGCCGATGAATACCCCGACTGGTGTTTCGCTCAGCTCGGAAGGGTTGATTCCAGCAGCCTCTATGGCCTCCCACGATGTCTCCAGCAGCAACCTCTGCTGCGGATCCATCGCCAACGCCTCACGCGGAGAAATACCGAAGAACTCCGCATCGAAATCCGCCGCATCATGCAGGAACCCCCCGCTCACGGCATAGGTCTTCCCCGGCCGGCCCGGGTCCGGGTCGTACAGGTCCTCCAGCTCCCACCCACGGTCGGCAGGGAAGCCGGAGAGCGCGTCCGTGCCGTTGGCCAGCAGAGTCCAGAGCTCATCCGGCGACGCGGCATTCCCCGGGTACCGGCAGGCCATGCCGACGATGGCGATCGGTTCGTGCGCACGGTCTTCCCACTCACGCAGACGCCCACGGGCATCGCGAAGGTCGGCCGTAGCACGCCGCAGATAATCGAGAGTCTTCTCGTCAACCGACATGATTCTATCCCGCCTTCCTTTACGCCCGAAGATCCTTAACGTTCCAGCTCGCCGTCGAGAATGCTGAATAGCTCATCGGCCGAGGCAGTTCCGAGGTCTTCGGTATCCGACCCGGAATTCCTGCCCCACTTGGTGAGGAGCCCGCGTAGGCGCGTGGAGACGACGGCCGCCTCGGCATCCGCCCAGTCAATGCCGGCAAGGGAAGCTTCCAATTTGTCGATCTCGCTCATGATGCCCTGCGCGGTGGTCTGCGGAGCCCCGTCGACCTGCTTGAGCAGAACGTTGGCAATGGCCGCCGGGGTCGGATGGTCGAAGACCAGAGTGGTCGGCAGACGTAGCCCGGTGATGTTGCTGAGCTGGTTTCGGAGCTCGACCGCGGTGAGGGAGTCGAAGCCCAATTCCTTGAGCGCTCGCTTCTCCTCGATACCGTGCGGATCGGTTCGTCCCAGCACGGTGGCGACGTGGGTACGGACCAGATCCAGCACCAGCCGCTCCCGCTCTTCCGGAGCGACCATGGCGACCCAGTCGCGCCACTCGGTGCCCGGGCCACTACCGTTTGCGGCCGCTGCCTTCCGGACCGGCCTGCGCACCAGCTGACGCAGCACCGTCGGTACGGCCACCGGCCGGTCCCCGAATGCCTTGAGGTCCATCCGCACCGGCAGCACCGCGGCGCGGTCCGCATGCATCGACCGGTCGAACAGCGCCAAGGCTTCCTCAGTAGCCATCGGAACGATTCCCAACCTGTCCATACGGGCGAGGTCGGTCTCATTGAGGTTCTGGGTGATTCCGCTGGCCTGTGCCCACAGCCCCCAGGCCAGGGAGAGGGCGGGTAGGCCGTGGGCGTGGCGGTGCTGGGCCAGGGCGTCGAGGAAGGCGTTGGCCGCCGCGTAACTCCCCTGCCCACCGGCGCCGAGCGTGGAGGCGACGGAGGAGTAGAGCACGAACGCCTCCAGGCCCATGTCCC
>NZ_JAEEAP010000776.1 GCF_016103465.1 Streptomyces sabulosicollis | reverse complement strand
CACGCTTCATCGCCAACCCCTTCGCCCAAAGTGGCACCGACACCCGCATGTACCGGACCGGAGACATGGTCCGCTGGCGCACCGACGGCCAACTGGAATACCTCGGACGCGCCGACGACCAGGTCAAAATCCGCGGCTTCCGCATCGAACCCGACGAAATCGCCTCCGTCCTCACCCACCACCCCACCGTGGCCCAAGCGGCCGTCATCGCCCACGAAGACCGCCCCGGCCACAAACGGCTGGTCGCCTACGTCATCCCCAGCGACACCGGGACACCCACCACAGCCGCGCTCCGATCCTTCGCCGCCGACCGGTTGCCGGAGTACATGGTCCCGTCAGCCGTGGTGGTGCTGGACGAGCTCCCGCTGACCGTCAACGGCAAACTCGACCGCCGCGCGCTGCCCGCGCCCGACTACACGGCCGGGACCGTCTCACGCGGACCGCGCACACCGGCGGAAGAGATCCTGTGCGGCCTGTTCGCCGAAGTACTCGGCCTGACCGACATCGGAGCCGAGGACAACTTCTTCGACCTGGGCGGCCACTCCCTGCTCGCCACCCGCCTGATCGCCCGCATACGCACCGCCTTCGGCGTCGAACTGGGGGTACGCACCCTGTTCGAAACACCCACTGTCGCGGGACTCGCACAGCAGGTCAGCGGAGCGCATGCGGCCCGCACCGCTCTGGTACCGGCCCAGCGGCCCGAGACCATTCCCCTGTCCTTCGCACAGGCCCGCCTGTGGTTCCTCCACCGCCTCGAAGGCCCCTCCCCCACCTACAACATGCCGCTCGCCCTCCGACTGACCGGACAGGTGAACATCCCGGCACTGGAGGCCGCACTCGCCGACGTCGTGGCACGCCATGAAAGCCTGCGGACCGTCTTCCCCGACATCGACGGTGTACCGCTCCAGCGGGTCCTGCCGGTGCCGGAGGCCCGGCCACAGCTGACCGTCACCCCAGTGGACGCCTCCGAGCTAGACACGGCACTGGCCACCGCCGCACGCCACACCTTCGACCTCGAAACCCAGATCCCCCTACGGGCCCACCTGTTCACCACCGGCCCCGACACCCACATACTCGTGATCATGGTCCATCACATCGCGGGTGACGGATGGTCCATGCGCCCGCTGTGGCGCGATCTGAGCACCGCCTACCGGGCACGGTGTGCCGGGCGGGAGCCGGGGTGGGCCGAGCTGCCGGTGCAGTACGCGGACTACACGCTGTGGCAGCGCGACCTCCTGGGCGACGTCGAGGACCCCCACAGCGAGATCGCCGCACAGGTGGAGTACTGGAAGCAGACCCTGGCAGATCTGCCCGACCGCATCAGCCTCCCCACGGACCGCCCTCATCCGCAGTTCGCTTCGTACAAGGGAGACACGGTCTCCTTCGAGTGGTCCGCCGACCTGCACACCCGCCTGGAGGAACTCGCCCGGCAGTCCGGCGCCAGCCTGTTCATGGTGGCCAACGCCGCCCTGGCCGCACTGCTGACCCGCATGGGCGCCGGCCAGGACATCCCCATCGGCGCCGCCATCGCCGGCCGCACCGACCAAGCACTCGACGACCTCGTCGGCTTCTTCGTCAACACCCTCGTCCTGCGCACCGACACCTCCGGCGACCCCACCTTCCGCCAACTCCTGCACCAAGTACGCGAACGCAGCCTCGACGCCTACGCCCACCAGGACGTGCCCTTCGAACACCTGGTGGAGACCCTCAACCCCGAGCGGTCACTGGCCCACCAACCGCTCTTCCAAGTCGCCCTCGTGTGGCAGAACATGCCCAGCGCCGACATCGAGATCCCCGGCCTCCTCGCAGTGCCCGAGTTCATCAACACGGACACCGCGAAGTTCGACATCTCCCTTCATGTGATGGCCCGCCGGGATGCCGAGGACAGGCCCGCCCACCTCGAAGGCGGCGTGGAGTTCAGCACGGACGTGTTCGACCGGTCGACGGTGGTGTCGTTGGTGGACCGGCTGGAACGGTTCCTGCAAGCGGTCACCAGCGATCCGGATTCCCCGATCAGCGCGGTCGACCTGCTGGAACCGTCCGAGCGCGAGCGTCTACTGGTGGAGTGGAACAACACCACCACGAACCCCGGCTGGGATGCCGAGTCGGATTCGGAGCCGGATTCGGACGCGCGTACCGGGACGGCGTGGGTGACGGACTTGTTCGCGCGGCAGGTGGAGCGGGTGCCCGAGGCCACCGCCGTGGTGTTCGGCGACCGTACGCTCACCTACGCGGAACTGGACGCCGCGTCCAACCGGCTGGCCCGACTGCTCATCGCCGAGGGCGCCGGACCCGAACGCATCGTCGCCCTGGCCCTGCCCCGGTCCATCGACCTGATCGTGGCCATCCTCGCCGTCCTCAAAACCGGCGCCGCCTACCTGCCCATCGACCCCAACTACCCCGCCGAACGCGTGGCGTACATGCTCCACGACGCCACCCCCGCCCTCGCCCTGACCACCACCGCCCTGCGTCCCCTCATCCACGACCAGCCACTGACCACCGTGGAATACGACGCACCCAAAACC
>NZ_JAEEAP010000775.1 GCF_016103465.1 Streptomyces sabulosicollis | reverse complement strand
GTGTCCAGGGGGCGCGGGGTGCGCGGAGTTGAGCGGGCGCGGGTCCAGGGCGATCCGCAGTCCGGCCCGCTCGACGGCCACCGTGTCCGCCGTACGGTCCGGGCGACCGGACGCCACGACCAGATGCACCCCGAGACGGGCGCCGTCCCGGGCGATCGCCTCCAGGGCGCGGACGACCGAACCGGCCGCCGGACGGCCCGGGCTGCCAAGGGCCGGGGCCACCAGCGCGTCGAAGTCGTCGACGATCACGACGAGGCGGGGGAGGAGGGAGCGCGGACGGGCCGTCGGCGCGCTCGCGGCGCGCTGGGCGCGCAGATTGAGCGTGCGGAGGGTGTCACTGGGCGGGGGGTCGATGTCCCCGGGCGGACGCGGCGCGACGACGCGGGGCGCACCGGCCGTACGGGCGGCACGGGCGGCACCGGGTGCCCCGGCGGTCCGGGGTGCCCCGGCGGTACCGGCCGCATCCGGGGCGGTCCCGGATGCCCCGGATGCCCCGGGTGCACCCGGAGCCCCGGGGGCATCCGGCGTCCCGGGCGCACCGGTAGTACGGGGGGTGTCGGTTGCACCAGGGGTACCGGCCGTACCCGGCGTCCTGGCCGTACCTGGCGTCCCGGGGGCATCCGGCGTCCCGGGGGCACCGGCTGCCCGGGCGGCGCCGGGCGCACCGGCCGTGCCCGGCGTCCCGGGCGCACCGGTGCCGGGTGCGCTGGCCGCGCTGGGCGTACCGGCCGCACCGGCCAGGCCAGATGTGCGGGCCGCGTCGGAGGTACGGGTCGCACCGGCCGCAGCAGATGTACGGGCCGTACCGGCCGCACCGGCTGTGCGGGCCGCGCCGGGGGTGCCGGGCGCGCCCGTGTTGGTGCCCATGGTGGCGCCCGGTCCGCCGGTGCGGGCGGCGTCACCGGTGCCCTCGTCCGCGCCGGGGTGGTGGGGCCGGGCGTGCCAATCCGTGAAGTCCAGCTGGCCCAGCAGCTCGGCGCGACGCTTGAGCTCCGAGCTGAGCGCCTGCGCGAAGTCCCGCATCCGGACCGGGTCGGTGGCCGCCAGGTGCGTCGAGACATGCGGCAGGTCCGTGCACACCCGCAGCCCCTCGCCCGCTCCGGCTCCCGCTCCCGCTCCCGCTCCCGCTCCGGCTCCGGCTCCGGCTCCGGACCCGGCGCCGTCGACGAGGATGAGCTCGAGCCGGTCCGGCCGTTCGGCCGCCGCGAGCGAGGCGGCGAACGAGCGCAGCAGCTCCGTCTTACCGGTGCCCGCCGCGCCGTCGATCAGCGCGTGCGGACCCTCGGTGGCCAGATCGACCGCGAGCGGGCCGCGCGGACCGGCGCCGAGCACCGCGAGCGCCCGGCCGCCCGCCGGGTCCTCGTCCGCTGCGGCCGCCCAACGCGCGAGCAGGGACGCGGGCGTGGCCCGCGCGAGCCCCAACTCGTCCAGCAGCCGTGCCGATTCCGGCAGCGGGACGGTCGGCGGGCCGTCGGGGCCGCCGAACGCGCCGTCCTGTGCGGAGGCGGCCGGGCGCAGGGGCGCGAGCGCCCGCGCGAACCGCTCGGCCCACGCCGCCGACACCGCGTCCACGGTCACCGTCGTGGCGGCGCCGGTCGCGCCGGTGATGCCGCTGACCCCGTGCGTGCCGGGCGCGGTCCCGTCCGCACGTCCGTCCCCGCCGACGATCTGGAGTCCCGTGGCCACGTCACCGCTCAGCACGGCCGCCACCCCGCACGCCGCGAAGGCCGCGGACGCGGAACGCGCGGCCTCGTAGCTCATCGGCAGCGGGGACGTGGGCGACGCGGCGGGCGCCTCGGCCAGACAGAGCAGATGGATTCCGGCCGCCGAACCGCTCACCGCGAGCCGGGCGAGCGTGTCGCGCAACGCGGCCGGGCCGGGGGCGCCGTCCACGACCACCACCGTGTACGGCCCGAAGTGGCGGGCCGCCGCGGCCGCCGCGGTGGCCGCGGCGGCGCTCGCCCAGCGGGCGCCCAGCGGACCGTCCTCCAGCCGCCGGGTCAGCTCCTCCGTACGGGCCGTGGCCTGCTCCACGTCGTACGCGAGCAGCAGTCGGCAGTCCTGCCCGCGCGACGGCTGGGCCTGCGGCAGCCAGCCGAGCCACGACCACTCCGCCAGCCGCTCCTCGCCGCTGATCAGCACGATCTCCAGCGCGGCCGGTGAGTGCAGGGCCGCCAGCTGCGCCACGACGGAGCGGGCGAGCCCCGCCACCCGCGCCCGCGGACCCGCGAGGCCCAGCGACCCGCACTGCCGCAGATCGACGGTCACGGGCGCGGCGGGCAGCAGCGCGCCGTCGGCCGTCAGCTGGTCGGCCGAGCCGAGCCGCACGGTGAGCGCGTCCGGATGTCCAGGGGCGCGCTCCCAGAGCCGCGAGCCCGGCCCCAGCGCCGTCATCAGCACGGTGGCCGGATCCGGCCACCGCCGCTGCAACGCCTCCGCCTCCGCGGCCGCCCGCGCCGCCGCGCCCCGGTCCTCCCGCTGTCTCTATACACATCTGACGCTGCCGACGACTAGGCGAGTGTAGATCTAGGTGG
>NZ_JAEEAP010000774.1 GCF_016103465.1 Streptomyces sabulosicollis | reverse complement strand
GTCCAGGGAAGTGCCCTGGAGGAGGCGCTTGACCGGGACCTCGATGCGTTTGCCCGTGAGGGTGTGGGGGACGCCGGGGACCTCGATGATTTCGTCGGGGACGTGGCGGGGGGAGAGCTGGGTGCGGATGGTGGTCTTGATGCGGGTCAGGAGTTCTTCGTTCAGGGTGGCACCGGGGGCCAGGTGGACGAAGAGGGGCATCCAGTAGCCGCCGTCGGGTTGCTCGACGCCGATGACGAGGGATTCGCGGATCTCCGGGAGGCGTTCGACCGCCTCGTAGATGTCGGCGGAGCCCATTCGGACGCCCTGGCGGTTGAGGGTGGAGTCGGAGCGGCCGTGGATGATCACGGTGCCGCGGGAGGTCAGGGTGATCCAGTCGCCGTGGCGCCAGGCGCCGGGGAACATCTCGAAGTAGCTGTCGCGGTAGCGGCTGCCATCGGGGTCGTTCCAGAACCGGACCGGCATCGACGGCATGGGGCGGGTCACGATCAGCTCGCCGACCTCGTCGACCACCGGTTCGCCCTGCGGGTTCCACGCCTGGAGGTCGGTGCCGAGACCGGGGGCCTGGAGTTCGCCGATGTAGACGGGGAGGGTGGGCACGGCGCCCGCGAAGCAGCTGCAGACGTCGGTGCCGCCGCTGACGGAGGCGATCCACATGTCCTCGGCCACCTCGTCGTGGATCCACCGGAAGCCGTCGGGCGGCAGCGGGGAGCCGGTGGTGGCGACGCATTTCACGCGGGAGAGGTCGAAGTCGCGGCCCGGGTGGACGTCGGCCTTGCGGCAGGCCATGACGTACGCGGCGGAGGTGCCGTAGAGCGTGGTCCCGGTGCGTTCGGCGACGCGCCACTGGGCGGCGGTGTCCGGATGGCCGGGGCTGCCGTCGTAGAGGACGACGGTGGCCCCCACCAGCAGCCCGGACACCAGGAAGTTCCACATCATCCAGCCGGTGGAGGTGTACCAGAAGAAGCGGTCGTCGGGGCCGAGGTCGCAGTGGAGGCCGAGCTGCTTGAGGTGTTCGAGCAGGATGCCGCCCTGGGACTGCACGATCGCCTTGGGCAGGCCGGTGGTACCGGAGGAGTAGAGCACCCACAGGGGGTGGTCGAAGGGGAGCTGTTCGAAGACCGGCTCCGCCGGTTCGCGGACGATGTCGTCCCACACCAGCGTCCCCTCGGGGGCGGCCGTGCCCAGCAGCGGAATGTGGACGACGGCGCGCAGGCTCGGCAGTTCGGCGCGCAGTTCGGTCACGGTGGCGGTGCGGTCGTGGGTCTTTCCGCCGTAGCGGTAGCCGTCGATGGTGAAGAGCACCACCGGTTCGACCTGCTGGAAGCGGTCCAGGACGCTGCGGGCGCCGAAGTCGGGGGCGCAGGAGGTCCATACGGCGCCGACGGCGGCGGCGGCCAGCAGGGCGACGGTGGCCTGGGGGATGTTGGGGACGTAGCCGCTGACCCGGTCGCCCGGGCGGACGCCGAGGCGCCGCAGCTCGGCGGCGACCGCGCCGACCTGGCCGCGCAGCTCGGCCCAGCTGACCGGGCGCGGGTCGTGGACCTCGTCGACGTGGAGCAGCGCGGGGTCGTCAGCGCGGGCGGGGTCCTCGGCGGCGCGCAGGGCGTGCTCGGCGTAGTTGAGGGTGGCGCCGGGGAACCAGCGGGCGCCGGGCATGGTGGCGTCGGCGAGCACCCGTTCGTACGGGGTGGCGAAGCGCACCTCGAACCATTCGGCGACCGCCCGCCAGAAGGTCTCCAGCTCCTCCACCGACCAGCGGTGCAGCGCGGCGTAGCCCGCGGTCGGATCGTCCGGGCCGGGTGCGGGCGCGCCGTGCCGCTCGGCCGCCCAGGCGTGGAAGGCGGTCAGCCGGGACCGGGCGATCCGGTCCGCGCCGGGCTGCCACAGGGGGTGCGGCCGATGGTCGGAGTGGGCTGCGGTGGTCATGGGTGTCGGCTCCCGGGCTGTCCGCGTCGGATGTGTCCGGGGTGGCACATCCGCCTCGTATGCGTCCGCTCAGGACGATGCCATGTGATCGACTCCCGCACCAGGGGCGCCACTCCACATCACAGGCCGGGATCATGTGCGGGGACCACAGGTGAACGACAGTTGAACCGTGTCCCTGCCGGGCGCCGGCAATGGCAGGCTGATCAGTATGGATGCGCGTGACCTGGTGCGGTCGGAAAAGCTGGTGCGGTCGGTGAGGGTGCTCTGCACGGCGCAGGGGCTGCGGTCACTGCGCTCGGCGTGGCGGCGTCGGCGTTCCGACGCGGCCGCGCTGCCCCGCCGGGGCGCCGAGCTGGCCCGGGTGCCGGGTGAGGTGCAGGGCGCCGAGCCGGAGCCGGGGGGCGGGGTGGTGCGGTTCGCCCGGTCCTCGCTGCGGGTGCGGGTGACCACGGGCGGCGCGGTGTTCTGCGGCTGGGACGGGGCCGAGCCGGAGCCGTCGTACGCGCTGGACGGGCCCTGTCCGGAGGCGGACGAGCGGGCGGAGCTGGAGCCGGACACCGGCGGCGGCTGGCGGGTGGTGTCCGAGCGGGTCACGGTGGTGGTGGGGCGGACCGGGACGGTGGAGGTGCGCAC
>NZ_JAEEAP010000773.1 GCF_016103465.1 Streptomyces sabulosicollis | reverse complement strand
CGCCCCGCCCCTGGACCCGGAGAAGCGGCGGTTCCGCGAGACGCTGGTCCTGGAGGTGTCCGGGCTGCTCGGGCCGGATCCGGCCGGATCGGCGGCCAGGGTGGCCGCCCGGCTCTACGAGCGGTTCACCACCGGCCCGCACACCATGACGCCTGCCTCGGCCGAGGAGCTGGTCGACTGGGCCCTGGAGAATCCGCACGGCACCGTCACCCTCCTCGCGGAGCTCAGCGCACCGGCCCCGGTCCGCACGGAGATCCGCAAGGCGTGCCACGTCCTCCAGAACCAGTGGCTGACCCGCGCCGAGTACGCGGAGCTGACCGGGCTGCTGGAGCGGCTGGGGCAGCGGGGGCGGTGCGACCTCGCCGAGGAGGCCCGGACCCTGTTCGGCCTGGTCGAGCTGGAGTTCCACGATCCGGCCCGGCTCGCCGACGCGCTGGAGGAGCTGCTGCCCAAGCCGGACCGGCTTCCCCAACTGCTCAGGGTCGTGGAGCGGTTCGCGGCCGTCGACGGCGGACCGGTCGCCGTCGATCTGCGCGCCTGGTCGCTGCGGTGCGCCGAACGGCTGGGACTGAAGGGCCAGCTGATGGAGCGGCGCGGCGAGGCCACGGAGTACGCCGAGGCCGTCAAGGCGGCCGGGCCGGCCCAGGACCAGCGGGTCCAGATCCGGCTCCACCCCTCCAGCGGCCCCGGACAGCGGCGTGCCTATGAGGTGTGGACGCGGCGCGGCGAGGACGTCCACGCCCTGGCCAAGGTGGACACCCCCGCCTCCCTGGACGAGATACAGGGCGGCCTCGAAGCCTTGCTGAACGCCCAGCCGTACGCCCCGGACACCCTGGTGGAGTTCTTCGTCTCCGCCACCGACCTCGAACTGGCCGTGCACCGATGGCAGTTCGCCCATCCCGTCAAGCGCCATCTGGGCACGGACTATCCGGTCGTCATGCGCTGCACCGAATTCCGCGAACCCCAGCGGCACGAGCTGTGGAAGCGCCGCTGGGACCGGGTCGGCACCGCGGGCACCAAGGAGCTGCGCTGGCTGCCGGGCCATCTGGACTGCGGTGAGGTGTACCGCGTCGTCCAGCAGTCCATGGACACTCCGGGCGCGCTGACGACCACCCCCTCGCGGGGCAGGGCGGACCTCTTCAACGCCTGCCTGTTCGGCGGGGTGCCCGTCCTCATCTGGCACGGCGAGGCCGAACCGGCCATAGCGGAGGACGAGATACGCGAGCTGCTCGGCGAGGAGCGCCCCCTGCGGTCCCTGCCCCAGCGGCTGCGTGAACTCCGGTCCGACACCGACCCCTACACGAGCCACCACGGCAGCCAGATGGCCCTTCTGTGGGACGATCCGCACCGCCCGCTCCCCGACCAACTCGACCTGTCCGCACCCTGAGGAGAGACGAAGAAGATGGCACAGGACTGGAGGCTCTTCCAGGGCGGCGACACCCGGCCCCACGAGGTGGAGACCTGGCCCCCCGCCCCGCCGTGGCGGCGCTTCGGCGACGACGCGCGGCGCCGGGACAAGGAGCGGCCGCTGCCGTATCTGATCTCCGACGAGGACCGCGACGTCGTCAACATGGCGCTGCACCTCCACCGCCCGCTGCTGGTCACCGGCCGTCCCGGCACCGGCAAGTCGACCCTGGCCCACGCCATCGCCCGCGAGCTGATGCTGGGCGAGGTGCTGCACTGGCCGGTCAACAGCCGCTCCACGCTCACCGAGGGCCTCTACTCGTACGACGCGGTGGGCAGGCTGCGCGAAGCCTCCCTCAAGCGGCGCGCCGACGAGAGCGCCGGGACCGAGCCGGACATCGGCGACTATCTGCGGCTCGGCGCCCTCGGCACCGCGCTCCTCCCGGCCGACAAGCCGCGGGTGCTGCTCGTGGACGAGCTCGACAAGGGCGATGTCGACCTGCCCAACGACCTCCTCACGGTCTTCGAGGAGGGCGAGTTCGAGATCCCGGAGCTGGCCCGCCTGGGGGAGGGCAGGACGGTCCATGTGCAGTACGCCGGCTCCCGGGAGAAGGTCGGGATCACCGGCGGCTGGGTCAGCTGCTCCGTCTTCCCCGTCGTCGTGATCACCAGCAACGGCGAGCGCGAGTTCCCCCCGGCGTTCCTGCGCCGCTGTGTGCGGCTCGACCTCAAGCAGCCCGACGAGGCGCAGCTCCAGAGAATCGTCACCATGCATCTGGGCGAGGAGATCGGCGCCCGGGCCCAGGAGCTGATCGCCGACTTCGTGTCCCGGCGCAACGAGCGGGAGCTGGCCACCGACCAGCTGCTCAACGCGGTCCGGCTGCGGTCCTCCGGGGTCCGGGTCGACCAGGACGTCCTCGACAAGCTCTTCCGCTCGCTGAACGAAGTCGACGCGCAATGATCGAGCGGCTGTGCGCCCTGCTGGAGGACGCGGGGGTCGAGCTCTCCGAGGTGGAGCTGCGCGACGTCCTGTGGTTCGCCGCCACCACCGCCCCGGCGCGGGGCGAGGGGGACGGCCAGGAACCGCCGCCGTCCCGGCGTTCCGCCGCTCCCGCCTCCGGCGCGGCCGACGGCGCGGACGAGGCGAAGGGCGCCCAGCGGC
>NZ_JAEEAP010000772.1 GCF_016103465.1 Streptomyces sabulosicollis | reverse complement strand
AGATGTGTAGAAGAGACAGCTCCTACCGCGCCCGCGCCCGTGGGCTGCTCGGCCGGAACGGACTGACCGGCGCGCTCCTGCTCACCCCCGCGAGCGGGGTGCATACCTTCCGGATGCGGTTCGCCATCGACGTCGCCTATCTGGACCGGCGGCTCACCGTCCTGGACGTCCACACCCTCCGCCCCGGGCGGCTCGCGCGCCCCCGGCTGCGGTCCCGCCATGTGCTGGAGGCGGAGGCGGGCGCGTTGGAGCGCTGGGGCGTGCGGCGGGGTGTGCGCGTCGTGATCGCCCCCGGCCCTTCAGCAGCGCCGCCCCCTTCTGTACGCTGACTTCTCGGTGTCATGGTTGGGACACCCTCGATCGCGGTCGAGGTCTTCGAGGTAGAGGTAATTAGGGGTAGGGGTAGCACGGTGACGACCACGGGCAAGATTCTGCGTTTCGACGAGTTCCGCGGCTACGGCTTCATCGCTCCGGACGACGGTGGCGAGGACGTCTTCATGCACGCCAATGACCTGCTGGACGAGAAACACCTGTTCCAGCCCGGGTCCAAGGTGCGGTTCGTTCCCGAGTACGGCGACAAGGGGCCCAAGGCTTCCGAGGTACGCATCGTCGAGCGTGCCGCGCCGGTCGTACGGCCCACCGCCGGGCCCGACGGCGACGACACCATGTGCGATGTGCTGTCGGTCGCCGAGTTCCGGCAGGAGCTGACGGAGGCGCTGGTCGAGGTGGGCGGCAGTCTGACCGCCGACCAGATCAAGCAGGTGCGCAGGCGGGTCATCGAGATCGCCCAGGCACACAACTGGATCGAATCCTGACAACAGCAGGGCGAGGGGCCGCCGCCGCGACGAACCGTCGCGGCGGCGGCCCCTCGGCTTTCGGTGCCTCTCGGTTTCGGTGCCTCCGGTTTCGGCGCCTCCCGGTTTCGGCGACCCGGGCTTTCGGCGAACCGGGGCTTTCGGTGCCCCCGGCTTTCGCTGATCCTCAGCTTCCAGTGACCCTCAGCATCGCCCACATCGCCGCCGTCGCGGCCACCACGGTCGCCGGTGCGGTCAGCAGCCCCAGGCGGGTGAACACCCCCAGGTCGGAGCCGGTCTCCGGCTCATGGCGGTGGACGATGCGCCGCCACAGCAGGGTGGCCAGGGAGCCGACATAGGTGAGGTTGGGGCCCAGGTTGACGCCGATCAGCACGGCGAGCACGGGCCCGGGACCGCCCCCGGAGGCGATCGGCAGCAGCGCCAGCACGGCGGGCAGATTGTTGATCAGGTTGGCCAGCACCGCGGCGACCGCCGCGATCCCGAGCAGCGCGGGCAGGCTCGCCCCCATGGGCAGCACATGGCCCAGCGCCTCCTGGAGGCCGCCCGCCAGCACGGCCTGGACCACCACCCCCAGCGCCAGCACGAATAGGCAGAAGAGCGGCCCGGTCGCGCCGATGGCTCCCCTTACGGTTGTCTCGCGGCGCCGCAGCGCCCTTACGGTGAGCACGAGGGCGCCCGCCCAGGCCGCCCACTGGGGGTCCAGGCCCGCCAGCGAGGTCCCGACGAACCCGGCGAGGGTCAGCAGCAGCACGGTCACCGCGAAGACCGGCACCCGGGGCCAGTCGGCGGGCGGGGGCTCGCTGGTCCCGGCGGCCAGATCGTCGGCGAAGAAGCGGCGGAAGACCAGGTACTCGATGCCGATGGTCACCAGCCAGGCGGGGCCCATCAGCACGGCGAACCGGGTGAAGGAGACCCCGCCGGCCCGGAGGGCGAGCAGGTTGGTGAGGTTGGAGACCGGGAGGAGCAGGGACGCCGAGTTCGACAAATGGGCACAGGCGTACACATGCGGCCGGGACCGCGCCCCGAGCCGGGCCGCCGTGGCGAACACCACGGGCGTGAGCAGCACAACGGTGGCGTCCAGGCTCAGCACGGCGGTGACGGCGGCCGCGACGGCGAACACCCCGCCCAGGAGCCGGTCCGTACGGCCCGCGCAGGCCCGTGCCACGGCCTGTCCCGCCGCCTCGAAGAGCCCCTCGTCCGCGCACATCCGGGCCAGCAGCAGCACGGCGGCCAGAAAGCCCACGACGGGCAGCAGCTCCCGGGTCTCCGCCCAGGCCCGGGCGGGCGGGACCGCCCCGATGGCCACCACGATCCCGGCCGCGGGCACGGCCGCGACCGCTTCCGGCAGGCCCCGGGGACGCACCACCGCGAACGCCAGTACGCCGAGGAGCAGGACGACGGCAAGGGTCTCGGCGACGGCGGTACTCAGAACGGACTCCGGCGGATGGTGCGATCAACACACCCATGATGCGGCATCGGGCGCCGCGGCCACGCTCGGCAAGTTCCCCTGCGGCGGGCTGCTCCCCTCCCCGCCCCTTCCCGAAGCACCGATATGCGGCTTGCCGCCGCGCGGCAGGGGCTCCGCCCCTGGACCCCGGGGTCTGGGGCAGAGCCGCATAGCGATGCCGCGGGTAGGAGCAGAACCCCCGCCGGGGTCGGGGGCACAGCCCCCGCCCAGGACCCAGGGCAGAACC
>NZ_JAEEAP010000771.1 GCF_016103465.1 Streptomyces sabulosicollis | reverse complement strand
AGATGTGTATAAGAGGCAGCCTTGTAGGTGTCCTGCACCTTGATCTGACCGTCGATGATCTTCTTCTTGGCCGCCTCGATCTTCGGCTTGATGTCGTTGATGAAGCCGCCGGAGTAGGAGAGGGAGACGCCGCCGCGCTTGAGGTCGTAGGTCTGGACGCCGCTCTCGGGCTTCTTGTCCTTCACGACGCTCTCGATGAAGTCGTAGACCGAACCGTCCACGGTCTTGACCATGGAGGTGAGGATCGCGTTCTTGTACTGGGCCAGGCCCTTGTCGTAGTACTGGTCGCCGTCGACGCCGATCGACCAGGTGCCCTTCTTCCCGGCGGTCGCCTCGATGGCGCCCGCGCCGGAGCCGCCGGCCGCGGAGAAGATCACGTCGACCTTGTTGGAGAGCATGCCCTCGGCGATGTCCTTGCCGCGGTCCGGCATGCCGAAGCCCTTCGGCGAACCGACCTGCACCCACTGGACGTCCAGGGACGCCTTGGGGTTGGTGTCCTTCAGGCCCTGCTGGAAGCCGCCCGCGAACTTCTTGATCAGCGCGCTGTCGGTGCCGCCGATGAAGCCGACCTTGTTGGACTTGGTCTTCAGCCCCGCCGCCACACCGGCGAGGTAGGAGCCCTCGTGCTCGGCGGAGACCAGGCTGGCCACGTTCTTGGCGTCGACGACCGAGTCGACGATGGCGAAGTCGGTGTCCTTGTACTTCTTGGCGGCCTTGGTGAGCGAGGGGGTCCACGCGTAGCCGACGCCTATGACGGGGTTGTAGCCCGCCTCGGCAAGGCTCGCCAGCTTGTCGTAGCGGTCCGCGTCGGTGTCGCCGTCCTTCGCCGTCAGCTCCTTGCCCTTGACGTCGAAGTCCTTCAGGGCCTTGTCATAGCCCTTGGCGGCGGAGTCGTTGAAGGAGTGGTCGCCGCGGCCGCCCACGTCGTAGGCCAGGCCGACACCGGCGTCCTTGCTTCCCTCTTCGGAACTGCTGCCACACGCGGTGACGGAGAATGCGAGAGCCGCGGTGGCAATGCCCGCGACAGCTATCGTGGATACCCGGCGCACGAGGGTCCCCTCTGATGATCTCGAAGCGCCCCTTGCGGCGCTGGCTCCGCCGCATCGTAACGCGCGTAGATGCCAGATAAAGGCCCCCTCGGAAGCCGTTATCGGATCGTCGCGAACCTCTTGTGTCCACCAGGTCTACACAACGTTTCGGGTGGGCAAAACGGCCGCGATTTCGCCCGGTACGCCCCGGTATGAACCCACCGGACGAGCTCCCGGATCGAGGAGGAGGACCGGTTCGCCCGGCCCTCCTCCCCACCACCGGACGTGCGGGCCCCGCCCGTGCACGACGGCGGTGGCGCACGGGCGGGGACCGGGCGGACTTCGCCTGTCAGCCAAGGGCAGTGTCAGGTGAGCGGAGCCAGAGTCGCTGTCCGCCGGGGGACACGGTCAACCCGAAGTCGCCGGGGTCCGGGCTGCCGTCGTGCACGTATGCCTTGTGCACGGCAACGGCCTCCTCCCACAACTGCCGTGGGCCATACTGCCACACTTCCCCCTGGGTGACCGTGGCCGCCGACCCTTTCCGATCGTGGAGCCAGATCTGATCCCTGCCGTCCGCTGTTCCGTCGGCCATGACCACGCCCGGCAGTTTCGCGCCCGCGTAGAGGGCGAAGCCGAGGTGGGCCATGGTCTCGGCGGGAAGCGCGCCGGTGCTGCCACGCCGCCCCGTTCCGCTGTCCACCGGGACATCCGGGCCAGGGCGCTCCGAGCGTATCGGCATGAACCGGGCGCCACCGACGAACCGGCCGGAGGCAACCCCATCGCCGCCCACATCGAGCCGTACCAGCGTCCCGGACCAGAAGTCCCCTGCCAGCGGGGCAAGGATCCGCCCGCCCGGCCTGGTCTGCCGTACCCATGCGTACGGGATGCGGCGCACCGAGCAGGTCGCGATGATCCGGTCGTACGGCGCCCCGGACTCCCACCCCCGTGCGCCGTCACCCCACACAACGGCAGGGCTGTATCCGGCCTCCTTGATGACCTTCGCGGCCTTCTCCACCAGCACCGGATCGACCTCGACGGTGGTGACGTTCCCGCTCCCCAGGCGTGCGGCGAGCAGCGCCGCGTTCCAGCCACTCCCGGTGCCGATCTCCAACACCCGCTGCCCGTCGGCGACGTCGAGCACGGTGAGCATGCGCGCCACCATCGTGGGCATGGAGTTGGACGAGGTCGCGATTCCCGGGCCGCCCCTCAACCCCTCGTCCACCTGCGTCACGATCGGCACATCCCGGTAGACCATGTCCCACCAGGCCGCGTCCGTCGTGACGGGAACGCATGTCGCCCGCTGCTCCCAGATCTCATCGGGGACGAAGTGGTGGCGCGGGACGGCGTCGAAGGTCGGACGCCAGACGTCAGGGAGTTCACCGGACGCGGTGAGGGCTTCCAGCAGTGCCGCGTGGCGTGATTGCCAGTCCTCGGTCATGGGCCCTCACTTCGCCTTCGGGGCGGTGTGCCGTCCGGCGGGGGC
>NZ_JAEEAP010000770.1 GCF_016103465.1 Streptomyces sabulosicollis | reverse complement strand
CCCCGCGCCCGACCCCGAGGCCGCCGTAAGGGCCGCCGGGCGGCTCGGCTTCCCGGTCGCGCTCAAGCCCACCGCCTCGCATCTGCGCCACCGCGCCGACCTGGGCGGGGTGCGGCTGGAGCTGGGCAGCGAGACGGAACTGCGCCGGGCCTACGCCGAGTTGACCGACTACCTGGGCCGCCCCGAGGAGCTGGGCCTGGTGGTGCAGCGGATGGCGCCGCGCGGTGTGGACACCGTCGTACGGGCCGCCATCGACCCCGCGGCCGGGGCCGTGCTCTCCTTCGGGCTCGCCGGTGCCCCCTCCGAACTGCTCGGCGACACCGCCCACTGCCTCGTCCCGGTCACCGGCCGGGACGCCGCCGAGCTGATCCGGTCCATCCGGACCGCCCCGCTGCTGTTCGGCTGGCGCGGTTCCAAGCCGGTGGACACCGCGGCCCTCGAGGAGCTGCTGCTGAGGGTGTCCCGCCTGGTGGACGACCATCCCGAGATGGTCGCCGTCGACCTCGAGCCCGTCGTCGTCGCCCAGCACGGCCTGTCCGTGCTCGGCGCCTCGGCGCGGCTCGCCCCGCCGCCCCCGCGCACCGACCTCGGCCCCCGCCACATGCCCGCGTACTGAGCCGCCCACTGAGCCGTCCGCCAAGGAGTCCGCCGGGCCGTCCGCGGAGTCGTGCGAGCCTTGACGGGCACGGGCGCCCGTGTCGGCGCGGCCCCGTAGGATGGTGCACATGGCGAAGACCGGTACGACGACCCAGGGGCTGCGCGCGGCGATCGAGCGCAGCGGCTATTACCCGGCACTCGTGGCCGAGGCGGTGGAGGCCGCCGTGGGCGGTGAGCCCATCGTGTCGTACCTGGTCCACCAGGAGACCACCTTCGACGCCAACGAGGTCCGCCGCCATGTGACGGTCCTCGTCCTCACGGGCCATCGCTTCATCGTCAGCCACACCGACGAGCAGGCCGCGGACGGCACCTCGCCGTCGCCGTACGCCACCACCTCCACCGAGTCCGTGAAGCTCCAGCGGATCTCCTCGGTCGTGCTCAGCCGTGTCGTCGCCAACCCCGAGTCGTACACCCCGGGCACGCTGCCCCGCGAGGTCGTGCTGACCATCGGCTGGGGCGCCGTCAGCCGCCTGGACCTGGAGCCCGCCGCCTGCGGCGACCCCAACTGCGAGGCCGACCACGGCTACACCGGCTCCTCCACCGCCGACGACCTCAGCCTGCGCGTCAGCGAGGCCGGGGACGGGCCCGACACCGTCCGCCAGACCCTCGCCTTCGCCCAGGCGCTCTCCGAGGCCACCGCGGCCGCCCCGGACGCCGGCCGCTGATGTCCGGCTCCGCCACCGGCCCGCTGCCCTCCACCGCCTCCCTCTGGCCCGAGCCCGTCCCGCTCGACCCCCGCTCCGCGCCCCTGCCGCGGTACGGCACCGGTTCGCTCGCCGATCTGCTGCCCGCCGTGGCCGCGGGCCAGGAGGTCCCGGGGCTCTCCTCCGATCTGGTGCTCGCGCCCGCCGACCGCGTCTGCGTCTTCCTGGTGGACGGCCTCGGCTGGGAGCTGCTGCGCGCCCACCCCGACGAGGCGCCCTTCCTGACCTCGCTGCTGCCCAGCTCGCTGAACGGTTCGGGGGAGCCGCTCACGGCGGGCTTCCCGTCCACCACCGCGACCTCACTCGCCTCGGTGGGCACCGGGCTGCCACCCGGCGCCCACGGCCTGCCCGGCTACACGGTGCTGGACCCGGACACCGGCCAGCTGATGAACCAGCTGCGCTGGCAGCCCTGGACGGAACCGCACGCCTGGCAGCCGTACCCGACCGTCTTCCAGCTCGCCGACGCCGCGGGCGTGCACACCTGCCAGGTCTCCGCGCCGACCTTCGCCGAGACCCCGCTCACCAAGGTCGCGCTCAGCGGAGGCACCTTCCACGGGCGGCTCACCGGTGAGGAGCGGATGGACCTCGCGGCCGAGCAGCTCGGCGCCGCGGGCCGCTCGCTCGTCTACACGTACTACAGCGAGGTGGACGGCAAGGGGCACCGCTTCGGCGTGGACTCGCCCGAGTGGCGTGAGCAGCTCCGCTATGTCGACGGGCTCGCCCAGCGGCTCGCCGAGCGGCTTCCGCCCCGCTCGGCGCTCTATGTCACCGCCGACCACGGCATGATCGACATCCCCTTCGACCCGGAGTCGCGCATCGACTTCGACGAGGACTGGGAGCTGCGCGCGGGCGTCGCGCTGCTCGGCGGCGAGGGCCGCGCCCGCCATGTGTACGCCGTCCCCGGCGCCGCGGGCGATGTGCTGGCCGTCTGGCGCGAGGTGCTGGGGGAGCGGATGTGGGTGGCGGGCCGTGACGAGGCCATCGAGGCGGGCTGGTTCGGCGGGCCCGGCGGTGCGGATGGCGGCGGTAAGGGCGTCGACGACCGGGTGCACCGGCGGATCGGCGACATCGTGGCCGCCGCGCGCGACGACGTCGCGATCGTCGCCTCGCACACCGAGCCGAAGGAGTCCGCCATGGTCGGGCTGCACGGTTCGATGACCCCCCTGGAGCAGCTGGTGCCGCTCCTCGAAGTACGCTCCTGAGCGCCCCCGTCCACCCC
>NZ_JAEEAP010000076.1 GCF_016103465.1 Streptomyces sabulosicollis | reverse complement strand
CCCGTCTCCCACCGCCGCCCTCAGGGGACGCCATGAGTAATATTCCTGAGACCGGACGGACCCCCCGGGTCACCATCCGGCTCGTCGGCCTCCAGATCCTGGTCTTCTCGCTGCTGCTGACCCTCGGCGGGCGCCTGTGGTACCTGCAGATCCGCAACGGCGACGAATACACCGCCGAAGCCGCCAACAACCACGTCCAGCAGGTCGTCCACCCCGCCGTACGCGGTTCCATACTGGACGCCCGCGGGGTGCCGCTCGCCGACAACGAGACCCGTCTGGTGGTCTCCGCCAGCCGCACCGAACTGATGAAGATGCCGGACGACGGCAAGGCCGTCCTCACCCGCCTCGCCGACGTCCTGGGCATGAAGCCCAAGGACGTCATGGACAAGGTCCGGCTGTGCGACGCCAAGACCCCGCAGCCCTGCTGGAACGGCTCGCCGTACCAGCCCATCCCCATCACCGACGAGGCCAGCGCCAAGCAGGCGCTGCAGATCCGCGAGCGCGAAGAGGACTTCCCCGGCATCAGCGCCGAGCCCACCGCCGTGCGCCGCTACGCCGCGCCCGCCGGTTCCAACGCCGCCCAGGTGCTCGGCTATCTCTCCCCGGTCACCGACGAGCAGGTGAAGGAGGCCGAGCACACCAAGTCGCCCCTGCTCCGCTCCGACCAGGTCGGCAGCAACGGCCTCGAGCGCCAGTACGACAACGAGCTGCGCGGCAAGGCGGGCGTGACCCGCTACGAGGTCGACAACCTCGGCCGGGTCATCGGCCAGCGGGAGAGCCAGAAGGCACGCCCCGGCGCCAACGTCGTCACCAGCATCGACTCGCGGGTCCAGGCGGTCGCGGAGAAGGAGCTGGACCAGGCGATGCGGGACGCCCGCAAGCAGCACGACCGGAACACCGGCACCAACTACAAGGCGGACTCCGGCGCGGTCGTGGTCATGGAGGCCAAGACCGGCCGGGTGGTGGCCATGGCCTCCAACCCGACGTACGACCCCAACGCCTGGGTCGGCGGCATCTCCGGCAAGGACTACAAGCAGCTCACCGGCAAGGAGTCCAACTACCCGCTGCTCAACCGGGCGATCCAGGGCCAGGCGGCCCCCGGCTCGATCTTCAAGGTGATCCCGACGACCGCCGCGGTCAACGCCGGCTACGACTTCAACGGCCCCTACGCCTGCACCAGCTCGTTCAACATCGGCAGTCAGGTCTTCAAGAACTTCGAGTCCGAGAACTACGGCGGGATCAGCCTCGGCCGCGCGCTGGAGGTCTCCTGCGACACCGTCTTCTACCGGATCGCCTACGACGAGTGGAAGAAGGACGGCGGCAACAAGCCCAAGAAGAAGCCGGGGGACTGGTTCTACAAGACCGCCCACCAGTTCGGCCTCGGTAAGGAGACCGGCATCGACCTCCCCAACGAGGTCACCGGCCGGGTCCCGGACCGCCAGTGGAAGAAGGACTACTGGAAGGCCAACAAGGACGCCTGGTGCAAGACCGGCAAGAAGGACGGGTCCTACGGCCAGCGGATCGCCTACGAGAACTGCCTCGAGGGCATGAAGATGCGCGCCGGTGACTCCGTGAACTACTCCATCGGCCAGGGCGACACCCTCGTCACCCCGATCCAGATGGCCACCATCTACGCGGCCATCAGCAACGGCGGAACGCTCCACGACCCGACCGTCGGCAAGGCGATCGTCAGTCCCGACGGCAAGGACATCCAGGAGATCAAGCCGAAGGCGCACGGCAAGCTGCCGATGAGCGCCGCACTGCACAAGAAGATCGACAGCGCGCTCGCGGGCGTGGCCACCCGGGGCACCGCCGCCTGGCGGTTCCAGGGCTGGCCGCAGGACAAGATCCCGATGCACGCCAAGACCGGTACCGCCGAGGTCTACGGCAAGCAGACCACCTCGTGGTTCGCCACGTACACCAAGGACTACACGGTCGTCATGACGATCTCCCAGGGTGGCACCGGCTCCGGCGCCTCCGGCCCCGCCGTGCGCAAGATCTACAACGCGCTGTACGGGGTCGACGCCAAGGGCGGCATCGACAAGAAGAAGGCGCTGCTGCCCCAGCCGCAGGCCAAGCTGCCGAAGATCTCGTCCGACGGCTCCATCGAGGCCCAGCCGCTCGGCAAGCAGTTCGAGGCGGCCGCGCGGGAGCGGCGGCGGGGGGCCGATTCATGAGCGCGTCCACGCATGGGTACTCCGTCCGCCGCTTCAGCCCGGAGCGCGGTACCTGGAGCAAGCTCATGGCGCGCGACTCGGTCGTCCGCCGCCTCGACTGGGTGCTGCTGCTCACTGCGCTGGCCCTGTCCACGATCGGCGGGGCGCTCGTCTACTCCGCCACCCGCAACCGCACCGAGCTCAACCAGGGCGACCCGTACTACTTCCTGGTCCGGCACGCCCTCAACACCGGCATCGGGCTGCTGCTCGCCATCGGCACCATCTGGCTGGGCCACCGTACCCTGCGCGGCGCGGTCCCGGTGCTCTACGGACTGTCCGTCATCCTCGTCCTCGCCGTGCTCACCCCGCTGGGCTCGACGATCAACGGCGCCCACGCGTGGATCGTGGTCGGCGGCGGATTCTCCCTCCAGCCCGGTGAGTTCGCCAAGATCACGATCATCCTGGGGATGGCGATGCTGCTGGCCGCGCGCGTGGACGCGGGTGACCGGCTCAACCCCGACCACCGCACCGTCGTCCAGGCGCTCGGCCTGGCCGCGCTGCCCATCGCGATCGTGCTGCTGATGCCGGACCTCGGCTCGGTGATGGTCATGGCGATGATCGTGCTCGCCGTGCTGCTCGCCTCCGGCGCGTCCAACCGCTGGATCGCCGGGCTGATCCTCACGGCCGTGGTCGGCGCGCTGCTCGTCTGGCAGCTGCACGTCCTCGACCAGTACCAGATCGACCGCTTCGCCGCGTTCGCCAACCCCGCGCTGGACCCGGCCGGGGTCGGCTACAACACCAACCAGGCGCGGATCGCGATCGGCTCGGGCGGTCTCACCGGCAAGGGGCTCTTCCACGGCACCCAGACCACCGGCCAGTTCGTCCCCGAGCAGCAGACCGACTTCGTCTTCACGGTCGCGGGAGAGGAGCTGGGTTTCCTCGGCGCGGGCCTGATCATCGTGTTGCTGGGGGTCGTGCTGTGGCGCGCCTGCCGGATCGCGCGCGACACCACGGAGCTGTACGGGACCGTCGTCGCGGCCGGGATCATCGCCTGGTTCGCGTTCCAGTCGTTCGAGAACATCGGGATGACGCTGGGCATCATGCCGGTGGCCGGGCTGCCGCTGCCGTTCGTCTCCTACGGCGGATCCTCGATGTTCGCCGTATGGATCGCGATCGGGCTGCTGCAGTCCATCCGGGTGCAGCGGCCCGTCTCGGCTTGAGGACGCCATGCGCAGAGGGGGGCCCCGCGCGGAGCCGGGTCTCCGCTTGGGGCTGATAAGCCCGAATTCGGGTATGCGACTCACATGGTGGACACGAAGCAGGAGATAGAACGGAAGTACGAGGCCACCGCCGAGGAAGCCGGTCCGTCCGGGCGGCCCGACCTGCCGGGCCTGCCCGAGCTGACCGGAGCGGGGCCGGTCGCGACCGTGGTGAGCCGGGGAGTCGCCACCCTGGAGGCCACCTACTACGACACTCCAGGGCGACGGCTGCTGGCCGACGGCATCACCTTGCGCCACCGCACCGGCGGTGACGACGAGGGCTGGCATCTGAAGCTGCCCGTCGGCCCGGACGCCCGGGAGGAGCTGCACGCGCCGCTCGGCGGCGAGGTGCCCGCCGAGATGGCCACGCTGCTGCGCTCGCGGGTCCGTCATGATCCGCTGCGCCCGCTCGCCCATCTGCACACCGAGCGGGACCGCAAGGACCTGGTGGACGCCGACGGCACCGTGCTTGCCGAGGTGTCCGTCGACCGTGTGACGGCGCGGCGGCTGGCCCCCGAGGAGAGCGAGCCCGTGCGGTGGACCGAGGTCGAGGTCGAGCTGGCCGAGGACCGGGGCCACGATCAGCGGCTGCTCGACGCGGTCGAGGTGCGGCTGCGCGACGGCGGTCTGCACCGCGCCGACACCCCCTCCAAGCTCGCCAAGGCCCTGGCCGAGACGGAGCGGGCCGCCGTCGCGGTCGAGAGCGGCGGAGGCGGGCCCGGCAAGCCCGCCAAACCCGGCAAGCCCGCGAAGACCGCCCGTCAGGTCGCACACGCCGCGTCGGAGCCCCGGCGGCCGCTCGGCGCCGACGATGTCGTCCTGGACTACATACGCCGTCAGATCGACGCCGTGGTGCGGCTCGACCCCGCCGTGCGCGGGGACGTGCCGGACGCGGTGCACCGGATGCGGGTCGCAACCCGCCGGCTGCGCAGCGCGTTCCGCTCCTACCGCACGGTCCTGGACCGTTCGGTGACCGACCCGATCGGCGACGAGCTGAAGTGGCTGGCCGGTGAGCTCGGCGTGGAACGCGACCGCGAGGTGCTCACCGAGCGGCTCGAGGGCCGTCTCGCCGAGCTGCCGGAGGAGCTCCGGCGCGGCCCCGTGCGGGAACGGCTGCACCACTGGTCGCACGGGCGGCGTGACGGCGCCCGCGCCACCGTCCTGGGCGCGCTGGACAGCGAGCGCTATCTGACGCTCCTGGACACCCTCGACGCCCTGGCGGCCGATCCACCGCTGCGCCGCGCCGCCACGAAGCCTGCCGCGCCGGTGGTCGCCAAGGCCGTGCTGCGCGACTACGGGCGGCTGGCCGGGCGTATGGCCACGGCCCTGGAGACGCCCCCGGGCCCGGACCGCGACGCCGCCGTGCACCAGGCCCGCAAGGCCGCCAAGCGCGTGCGCTACGCCGCCGAGACGGCCCGGCCCGCGCTCGGCAAGCCCGCCCAGCGGTTCGCCCGCCGTATGCGGGCCGTGCAGGACGTGCTCGGCGACCACCAGGACAGCGTCGTCGCCCGCCAGGCGCTGCGGCAGCTGGCCACCCAGGCCCACGTCGCGGGGGAGAGCGACTTCACCTTCGGGCTGCTGTACGGCAGGGAGGAGGAGCGGGCGGCCGCCCGCGAGCGCGAGCTGCCGGGCCTGTGGGCCGAGGTCTCGCGCAAGAAGCACCGGTCGGAGCTGGAGGCGTGATCCGTGGCGAGGGCGCCCGGCGGGGCAGGTACGCTTGAGGGTCACCCCTGTCAGCTTCACGAAAGTCCGCGATGTCTGTCGAGTCGGTCTTCCCACAGCTCGAGGCCCTGCTGCCGCATGTGCAGAAGCCCATCCAGTACGTAGGCGGTGAGCTCAATTCCACCGTCAAGGACTGGGACTCCTGCGACGTCCGCTGGGCGCTCATGTACCCGGACGCCTACGAGGTCGGCCTCCCCAACCAGGGCGTCATGATCCTCTACGAGGTCCTCAACGAGCGCGAGGGCGTGCTCGCCGAGCGCACCTACAGCGTGTGGCCGGACCTCGAGGAGCTGATGCGCGAGCACAAGGTGCCGCAGTTCACCGTGGATTCGCACCGCCCGGTGTCCGCGTTCGACGTCTTCGGCGTCTCCTTCTCCACCGAGCTGGGGTACACCAACCTCCTCACCGCGCTCGACCTCGCCGGTATCCCCCTGGACGCCGCGGACCGCACCGAGGACCACCCCGTGGTGGTCGCGGGCGGCCACGCCGCGTTCAACCCGGAGCCGATCGCCGACTTCATCGACTGCGCGGTGATCGGCGACGGTGAACAGGCCGTGCTGGACATGACCGCGATCATCCGCGACTGGAAGGCCGAGGGCCGTCCGGGCGGGCGCGATGAGCTGCTCTTCCGTCTCGCCCGCACCGGCAGCATCTACGTCCCGAAGTTCTACGACGTGGAGTACCTGGCCGACGGGCGGATCTCGCGCGTGGTGCCGAACCGCTCGGGCGTGCCGTGGCGGGTGTCCAAGCACACCGTCATGGACCTCGACGAGTGGCCCTACCCCAAGCAGCCGCTGGTGCCGCTGGCCGAGACGGTCCATGAGCGGATGTCGGTGGAGATCTTCCGGGGCTGCACCCGGGGCTGCCGCTTCTGCCAGGCGGGCATGATCACCCGCCCGGTGCGCGAGCGGTCGATCACCGGGATCGGCGAGATGGTCGACAAGGGGCTGAAGGCCACCGGTTTCGAGGAGGTCGGCCTGCTGTCGCTGTCCTCCGCCGACCACACCGAGATCGGCGACATCGCCAAGGGCCTCGCCGACCGGTACGAGGAGGACAAGATCGGGCTGTCCCTCCCCTCGACCCGGGTGGACGCCTTCAACATCGACCTCGCCAACGAGCTGACCCGCAACGGGCGCCGCTCGGGCCTCACCTTCGCCCCCGAGGGCGGCAGTGAGCGCATCCGTAAGGTCATCAACAAGATGGTCTCGGAAGAGGACCTCATCCGTACGGTGGCCACCGCGTACGGCAACGGCTGGCGGCAGGTGAAGCTGTACTTCATGTGCGGTCTGCCCACCGAGACCGACGACGACGTGCTGCAGATCGCCGACATGGCGACCAAGGTCATCGCCAAGGGCCGCGAGGTGTCCGGCAAGAACGACATCCGCTGCACCGTCTCGATCGGCGGCTTCGTCCCCAAGCCGCACACCCCCTTCCAGTGGGCCCCGCAGCTGAGCGCCGAGGAGACCGACGCCCGGCTGGAGAAGCTGCGCGAGAAGATCCGCGGCGACAAGAAGTACGGCCGCTCGATCGGCTTCCGCTACCACGACGGCAAGCCCGGCATCGTCGAGGGCCTGCTCTCGCGCGGTGACCGCCGGGTGGGCGCGGTCATCCGCGCCGTCTACGAGGACGGCGGCCGCTTCGACGGCTGGCGCGAGCACTTCAGCTACGACCGGTGGATGGAGTGCGCCGAGCGGACCCTGCCCGAGTTCGGTCTCGACCTCGACTGGTACACCACGCGCGAGCGCACCTACGAGGAGGTCCTGCCCTGGGACCACCTCGACTCGGGGCTCGACAAGGACTGGCTGTGGGAGGACTGGCAGGACGCCCTCGACGAGACCGAGGTCGACGACTGCCGCTGGACCCCGTGCTTCGACTGCGGCGTCTGCCCGCAGATGCAGACCGAGATCCAGATCGGCCCCACCGGCCGGAAGCTGCTGCCGCTGTCGGTCAAGTAGCCGCCCGGCGGTGGAGCGGCCGCCCGGCGGCCCTCCGTCACCGGCCGCCCGCGTCACCCACAAAGTAGTCTGGAAGACACCGGGGTCCCCGTGGCCCTGGTGTTCGACGGCAAGGAAGCACAAGGAGACAGTCCCCTGGGCAAGCGACAGCCCGAAGGCCCGCCGCCCGCTCCCGCGGTGCAGCGCATCCGTTTGCGCTACACCAAGCGCGGCCGCCTCCGGTTCACCAGCCACCGCGACTTCCAGCGCGCCTTCGAGCGGGCGCTGCGCCGCGCCGAGGTGCCGATGGCGTACTCGGCGGGCTTCACCCCGCATCCGAAGGTGTCCTACGCCAATGCCGCACCCACCGGCACCGGCAGCGAGGCGGAGTACCTGGAGATCCAGCTGACCGAGGCGCGCGACCCCGAGAAGCTGCGGGCGGTCCTCGACGAGTCGCTGCCCGCGGGACTCGATGTGATCGAGTCCGTGGAGGCCCGCACCTCGGGGCTCGCCGACCGGCTGCAGGCGTCCGTGTGGGAGATCCGGCTCGACAAGGTCGACCCGGCGGACGCCGAGCGCGCCGCCGCCGCCTTCCTGGAGGCCGACACGGTCGAGGTGGAGCGCCGGACGAAAAACGGGTTGCGAACCTTCGACGCCCGTGCCGCGGTGGCCCGGCTGGAGACGCTTCCGGCTCGGGCCGATAGGCCCGGCGACGGTGGCTGTGCGATACTGCGGCTGGTGGTACGGCATCTGACACCTGCCGTGCGACCCGACGACGTCCTGTCCGGTCTCCGCGCTACGGCCGACCTGGCGCCGCCGGTCCCCGCAGCGGTGACCAGGCTGGCGCAGGGGCTGCTCGATGAGGAGTCCGGCACGGTGACCGACCCGCTCGCGCCCGATCGCGAGGCAGCTCAGGCCGCTCCATCCACGGCCGCCAGGCTGACCGCCGCGATGGCGCCGGAAGGTCCCGCGTAGGGCCGCCGTCGATGCGCCGCCGATGCACTTGGGAGCCACCCGGGTCCGGCTGGCGCACTGACCAGAAGACTTTCGCCGGTGCCGATACATCCGGTCCCGGCGAGCGAGACGACAGCTCCCGTGCGGCGCCCGCGCCCCGGACGGCGGCATCCGCGCACAGTGCGCGGATGACCGGCCGGAAGCAGGCGCGGCGCCCGGGAGCGTGACGGGAGAAACGCCCGCATGCTCGAACCAATTGAGCCGACCCAACCTGTCCAGCCCCTAGGGTCATCCGCGCCGCGTGCCGCGGTGCCCGGGGAATCCATCGAGAACACACCCAGCGACACGCTGCCGCCGCGCCGCCGCCGTGCGGCCTCCCGCCCGGCCGGGCCGCCGCCCGGCGCGGTGGGCGGGGCCGAGGTCACCACGCCCTCGGTACCGGCCATAGCCGCTGAGCAGACCGACGCCGTCGCCGCTTCCGAGGCCGCTTCCGAGCCCATCGCCGCCGGTGCCGCCATGGCCGCGAGGGGATCCGCATCCGGGTCCGAGACCGAATCCGCCGCTCCGCCCGCCCGTCCGCGGCGCCGGGTCGCCCGCAAGGCCACGGCTTCGGCGGGTTCGCCGGAGGCCGCGGAGACCGTGGTCCCGGCCGATGCCGGGCGTGGCGGCGAGGATGCCGAGGCCGCCGCGGAGCCTGTGGCCGAGCCGGTGGTGGAGGCCGCCGCCGAGGCCGCGCCGCCCGCCCGTACGCGTCGCCGTGCGACCCGTAAGGCCACCGCTCCGGCGGGTGCCCCCGCGGAGTCGGAGGCCGTGCCGCCGAAGGAGCCGGAGGCGGCTGAGAACGCCGAAGAGGCCGAGGAGACCGAAGAGGCCGAGGAGACCGCGGCGGCCGCCGAGGCCGAGACCGTGCCCGCGGCCCCCGCCCGTACCCGCCGTCGTGCGACCCGTAAGGCCACCGCCCCCGCGGGCGCGCCGCAGACGGAGGCCGCCGACGCGGACGCGTCGTCTGCGGCGGCCGCTGGCGGCAGTGGCGACGAGGCCACGGCCCCAGCCGCAGTCGCAGCCGATGCCCCGGCCGACGAGGCCACGGCCCCAGCCGATGCCCCGGCCGACGAGGCCCCGCGGGCCCGTACGCGCCGTCGTGCGACCCGTAAGGCGACCGCTGCGGCGGGTGCCCCCGCGGAGTCGGAGGCCGTGGCGCCGAAGGAGCCGGAGGAGACCGAGGAGTCCGCGGCGGCTGCGGAGGCCGAGGCCGAAGCCGAGACCGTACCCCCGGCTCCCGCCCGTACGCGTCGCCGTGCGACCCGTAAGGCCACCGCCCCCGCCGGAGCGCCCGCGGAGGCCGCGGAGACCGCCGAGGAGCCCGCCGCCGAGCAGCGCGGCGAGAGTGCCGAGGAGACCACCGGTACGCCGGCCGAGGACGAGGCGCCGCGCACCCGCACCCGCCGCCGTGCCGCCCGGAGCACCGCACCCGCCGCCGAGGAGCCGAGCGGCGCTCAGGAGCCGCGGGCCGCTGAGGCCGAGGGTCCGGCCGCCGAGGCAGCGTCCGAGCCGGAGCCCGCGCCCCGTTCGCGTCGCCGGGCGGTCCGCCCGCCGACGGCCGTGTTCCAGGCGCCGGTCTTCACCGAGCCGGTCTTCCAGACGCCGGAGAGCGCCGCCGCCGAGGCCGCCGCCGCGCTGGAGGAGCCCGAGGAGGAGGAAGAGGAGCAGCCGGCGGCCGAGGCCGTCGAGCCCGAGACGGAGGCGCCCACCAGCCGCCGCCGTCGCCGCCGCCGTGGCGGTGCGCCCGCCGAGGAGCAGCCGGAGGCCGAGGAGACCGAGGCCGCCGAGGCCGAGTCCGGTCAGCCCGAGGGCGAGGCCGGCGACGAGGAGTCGGGCGACCGCCCGGCCCGTCGCCGCCGTCGTGGCGGACGTCGCCGCCGCCGGGGCGAGGCCGCCGAGGCAGAGGGCGCCGAGGGGCGTTCCGAGGACGAGACCGGTGAGCGGTACGAGGACGAGTCGGCCGCCGACGGCGAGGGCGCCGAGGAACAGGGCGAGGGCCGGGACGAGTCGGGCGCCGAGGCCGGTGAGCCCGGCGGCTCCAGCACCAGCAGCCGTCGTCGCCGTCGCCGCCGCCGTCGCAGCGGCGAGGCCGTCGAGGCGGAGGCGACCGGTGACGACCCGGAGCGCACGGTCGTCAAGGTCCGCGAGCCCCGTGAGCGGCGCGGCAAGGAGACCGAGTCCAGCGCCGACGAGGTGCAGTCGATCAAGGGATCGACGCGTCTGGAGGCCAAGAAGCAGCGCCGTCGCGAGGGCCGTGAGCAGGGCCGCCGCCGCGTGCCGATCATCACCGAGGCCGAGTTCCTGGCCCGCCGCGAGGCGGTCGAGCGAGTCATGGTCGTGCGGCAGAACGGCGATCGCACCCAGATCGGCGTGCTGGAGGACAACGTCCTCGTCGAGCACTTCGTCAACAAGGAGCAGGCCACCAGCTACGTCGGCAACGTCTACCTGGGCAAGGTCCAGAACGTGCTGCCGTCGATGGAGGCCGCCTTCGTCGACATCGGCAAGGGCCGCAACGCCGTGCTGTACGCGGGCGAGGTGAACTTCGAGGCGCTGGGACTGGCCAACGGGCCGCGCCGCATCGAGACCGCCCTGAAGTCCGGCCAGTCCGTGCTGGTGCAGGTCACCAAGGACCCGATCGGCCACAAGGGCGCCCGGCTGACCAGCCAGGTCTCCCTCCCGGGCCGCTATCTGGTCTACGTGCCCGAGGGCTCGATGACCGGCATCAGCCGCAAGCTGCCCGACACCGAGCGGGCCCGGCTGAAGCAGATCCTCAAGAAGATCGTCCCCGAGGACGCGGGCGTGATCGTCCGCACCGCCGCCGAGGGCGCGAGCGAGGACGAGCTGTCCCGCGATGTCGCCCGGCTGCAGGCGCAGTGGGAGGAGATCAAGAAGAAGGCGAAGAGCGGTGGCGCCCCGTCGCTGCTCTACGGCGAGCCCGACATGACCGTCCGGGTCGTCCGCGACATCTTCAACGAGGACTTCTCCAAGGTCATCGTCAGCGGTGACGACGCCTGGGAAACCATCCACGGCTATGTCTCCCACGTGGCGCCCGACCTCGCGGACCGGCTCCAGAAGTGGACCTCGGACGTCGACGTCTTCGCCACCTACCGGATCGACGAGCAACTGATGAAGGCGCTGGACCGCAAGGTCTGGCTGCCCAGCGGCGGCTCGCTGGTGATCGACCGGACCGAGGCGATGGTCGTCATCGACGTCAACACCGGCAAGTTCACCGGCCAGGGCGGCAACCTCGAGGAGACGGTCACCAGGAACAACCTGGAGGCGGCCGAGGAGATCGTGCGCCAGCTGCGGCTGCGCGACCTCGGCGGCATCATCGTGATCGACTTCATCGACATGGTGCTGGAGTCCAACCGCGACCTGGTGCTGCGCCGGCTGCTGGAGTGCCTGGGCCGGGACCGTACGAAGCACCAGGTGGCGGAGGTCACCTCGCTCGGCCTGGTCCAGATGACCCGTAAGCGGGTGGGCCAGGGGCTGCTGGAGTCCTTCTCCGAGTCCTGTGTGCACTGCAACGGCCGCGGCGTGATCGTCCACATGGACCAGGCGTCGTCCACCGGCGGCGGTGGCGGCAAGCGCAAGAAGAAGAAGTCCGCGGCCGCTGCCGGTCAGCAGCAGGAGCGGGCCGCCGCGGCCGAGGCGGAGGCCGAAGCCGAGGCGGAGGCCGAGGACGTCACCGAGGCGGCGGCCGAGATCGCGGCGGAGGCCAGCCAGCCCAAGCCGCTGCCCGAGCCGGTCTTCGCGGCCGACGAGGAGCTGTACAGCAGCGCCGCGGAGGCCGAGGCCGCCGCGACCCGGGGGCGTACGCGCCGCCGTGCCACCCGTAAGGTGTCCGCCCCGGCGGGCGCCCCGAAGGCCGCGAAGGAGCCGGAGGGCGTGGTGGTCGTGGTGGCCGACGAGCCGCGGGAGGCGGCCCAGGCGGAGTCGCAGGCGGCCGCCGAGGCCCCTGCTCCCGCTCCCGCCGGGGAGTCGGCCCCGATCGAGGGCGTTCCCGCGCCGCGTACGCGTCGTCGTGCGACCCGTAAGGTGACCGCCCCCGCGGGCTCGCCGACGGGCGCCGAGGAGGCCGCCGTGGTGGTCGTGAGCGGGTCTTCCGCGGAGCCGGAGTCGAAGCCCGAGCCGGAGTCGAAGCCCGAGCCGGAGTCGAAGCCCGAGCCGGAGGCGGAGCCCGGGAGCGCGCCCGCCGAGGGCGAGGCCGAGGCCGCGGCACCGGCGAAGAAGACCGCCCGTAAGGCGGCCAAGAAGGCTCCCGCCAAGAAGGCGGCGGCCAAGAAGACCGCCGAGAAGAAGACGCCGGCGAAGAAGACGGCCGCCAAGAAGACGACCGCCAAGAAGGCGGCGACGAAGAAGACCGCGGCGGCGGAGCAGCAGACTCCGCAGTCGGTCTCGGCCGCCGCCGACGACTGACGGCATACGGCCCCCGAGGGACGCCCGCGCACCCGCGCGGGCGTCCCTCGGGGCTCTGGTAGCCTTGACCCTCGGCGTCTGTACGCCAAACCCCTGAGCACATCCCTTCCGCTTCGCCGGAAGAGGCCGTCCGGCCGATGGTGAATCGCATGATCACTCGGTTGTCACGACCCTCGTGGGCCGTGTTGGGCGGCTGGCATCAGAGGTCCCGATTTCTAGCGAGAGAGTGAGAACCGCGTGTACGCAATCGTGCGCACCGGCGGCCGCCAGCAGAAGGTGGCCGTGGGCGATGTCATCGAGGTCGACCGTCTGGCCAGCAACAAGGTCGGCGACACCGTCGAGCTTTCCACTCTGCTCGTTGTCGACGGCGATGCCGTCACCAGCGACCCGTGGGTCCTGGCCGGCGTGAAGGTTCACGCCGAGGTCGTCGACCACCACAAGGGTGGCAAGATCGACATCCTGAAGTACAAGAACAAGACCGGTTACCGGAAGCGGATCGGCCACCGCCAGCTGCACACCGCGCTGAAGATCACCGGCATCGACTCGGCTGCGAAGTAAGGGACTGAGGAGAGATGGCACACAAGAAGGGCGCATCGTCCACTCGGAACGGTCGCGACTCCAACGCCCAGCGGCTCGGCGTCAAGCGCTTCGGCGGCCAGGTCGTCAACGCGGGTGAGATCCTGGTCCGCCAGCGCGGCACGCACTTCCACCCGGGCACGGGTGTCGGCCGCGGCGGCGACGACACGCTGTTCGCGCTGGACGCCGGTGCGGTGCAGTTCGGCACCCGCCGGGGCCGCAAGGTCGTGAACATCGTTCCGGTCGCTGAGTAATCAGCCCGGGCGACATCGCACAGCCTCTCCGAGGGCGGACCGCTCTTCCCGTGACGGGAAGCGGGTCCGCCCTCGGCGCGTTACGAGCGTGAGGCACATCAGAACACCCCCGAACCCGTATGTAACTGGAGGCACCCGTCATGACCACCTTCGTGGACCGCGTCGAACTGCATGTCGCCGCGGGTAACGGAGGCCACGGCTGCGCCTCCGTGCACCGCGAGAAGTTCAAGCCCCTCGGGGGGCCGGACGGCGGCAATGGCGGCCGTGGCGGCGATGTGATCCTGGTCGTGGACCAGTCCGTCACCACCCTGCTCGACTACCACCACAGCCCCCACCGCAAGGCCACCAACGGCAAGCCGGGCGAGGGCGGCAACCGCTCCGGCAAGGACGGCACCGACCTGGTCCTGCCGGTCCCGGACGGCACCGTCGTCCTCGACAAGCGGGGCAACGTCCTGGCCGATCTGATCGGCCAGGGCACCACCTACATCGCCGCCCAGGGCGGCCGTGGCGGCCTCGGCAACGCCGCGCTCGCCTCGGCCCGCCGCAAGGCCCCCGGCTTCGCGCTGCTGGGCGAGCCGGGTCACTCCGGGGACGTCGTCCTGGAGCTCAAGACCGTCGCGGACGTGGCCCTCGTCGGCTACCCGAGCGCCGGCAAGTCCTCGCTGATCTCGGTGCTCTCGGCGGCCAAGCCGAAGATCGCCGACTATCCGTTCACCACGCTGGTGCCCAACCTCGGTGTGGTCACGGCCGGTTCGACCGTCTACACCATCGCCGACGTCCCCGGCCTGATCCCCGGCGCCAGCCAGGGCAAGGGCCTCGGCCTGGAGTTCCTGCGCCATGTCGAGCGCTGCTCGGTGCTGGTGCACGTGCTGGACACCGCGGCGCTGGAGTCCGAGCGCGACCCGCTGACCGACCTCGACGTCATCGAGGCGGAGCTGGCCCAGTACGGCGGTCTGGACGACCGGCCGCGGGTCGTCGTGCTCAACAAGGTCGACATCCCCGACGGCAAGGACCTCGCCGACATCATCCGGCCCGATCTGGAGGCCCGCGGCTACCAGGTCTTCGAGGTTTCGGCGGTCGCCCATCTCGGCCTCAAGGAGCTGTCCTTCGCCCTGGCGCGGATCGTCGCGGAGGCGCGGGCGGTGAAGCCGAAGGAGGAGGCGACCCGGATCGTCATCCGGCCGAAGGCCGTGGACGACGCGGGCTTCACGGTCGTGGCCGAGGAGGGCTTCTACCGGGTGCTGGGCGAGAAGCCCGAACGCTGGGTCCGCCAGACCGACTTCGCCAACGACGAGGCGGTGGGCTACCTCGCCGACCGCCTGGCGCGGCTCGGCGTGGAGGAGGAGCTGGTGAAGGCGGGCGCCCACTCGGGCGACGAGGTGGTCATCGGCCCCGGGGACGACGCGGTCGTCTTCGACTGGGAGCCGAGCCTCGCGACCGGCGCGGAGATGCTGGGCCGCCGTGGCGAGGACCACCGCTTCGACACCCCGCGCCCGGCCGCGCAGCGGCGGCGGGACCGGGATGCCGAACGGGACGAGGCGGACCAGGAGTTCGACACGTTCAAGCCGTTCTGAGGGCCGTGCGGCCGGTCGGCGGCCCGGCGCGCCCCGGCCGCTCCGAGGGCCCTGGGCGGCCCCTGGGCGGGCCCTGAGCGGGTTTCTCGGCGCCGTACGGCCGACGGCATGACGAAGACCGCACGACCGACAGCATGACGAAGGGCCCGGGAGGGATCTCCCGGGCCCTTCGTCATGCTGTCGGCGCCTGCCGTCGGCTCAGACCGTCGCGGTCTCCTCCGGCTCCGGCGAGCCGGGCTCCAGCTCCATCTCCTCCGCCGCGTCCCGGGCCTCGCGCTGCGAGGGGATCTCGTCGGTGAGCCGGGTGGCCATCCGGGCCCGGCGCTCGTCGGCCTTGCGGCACAGGTCCTGCGTGGCCTGGTTGAAGCGCACCAGCGACGGCGGGTCGGACGGGCCGAGCAGGTGCACCTTCAGTTCGGCGCGGGCGCCCGCGAGGGTGTCCTTCTCGGGATCGCGGACCGCTGCCAGCAGCTCGGCCACGCCTGCGGCCTCCGGCGTGAGGATCGTGGCGGCGCGCACCGTCGGGAAGCCCGCCCGGAACTCCTCCTCGGTCATCCCGCTGGTGTTCGCCACCGCGTACGGCTTCTCGCTCGTCAGGTAGTCCGAGACCACGCTGGAGACATCGCTGATGAGCACGTCGGCCTGGTTGAAGCAGGTGAAGATCGCCGGACGCGGTCCGGTGATGATCTGGTGCTCCCAGACCGGCAGCGAGGCCCAGTAGGCGCTCTCCCAGGCGGCCGTGGCCGCGGCGACGGCCGCCGCGCGGTCGCCCTCCGGGGCCCCCTGGAGCTTCATGCGCTCGGTCTCGTCCGCGCTGGGGCGGAAGGAGGTGCTGGTGAGCCGGTTGAGCTCATCGGCGCACCGGGCCAGTTCGGCGGCGGCCTCCGGGCCGGGGCGGGCGCCGGTGCGCTTGGTGTTCGCCTCGTTGATCATCGCCTTGATGCGGTCGTTGGCACGGCCCGCGCGCGGGTCCACGGAGCCGGTCATCGGGTGCGGCTTGTACAGCAGGCGCACCTTGGGGTCGGCGAGCAGTTCGCGGACGATGTTCTCACCGGCCAGGATCACCGAGGTGTTGCCGGGGTTCCCGTCCCAGCCCTCCCAGGTCGGCGCGTACAGCACCGTGGTCAACTCGCCGGTGGGCACGCCCGCGTAGGGGCGGATGGGGGCCAGCTGCGGCCGGCCGACCTCCACGACGTCCTTGTCCTCGACGCCGATGTCGGCGAGCTGGTAGCGCTCGCGCGCCGCCGGGCCCGCGACCCACACCTCGTCGTACGCCTTGGCGTAGGGGTTGCAGCTGGAGAGCTTGTCGCTCTCGCCGTGGTTGATGAACGCGTGCTTGATCGAGGGGATGCGCAGCACCTGCGAGGTCTTGCCGGAGTTCGCCGGGTGCAGCAGCACCTTGAGCGTCGAGTGCTCCAGACGCATCAGGTGCGCGACCTTGGGGAGGCAGACGATCGGCACGTCCGTCGCCTCCAGCTTCTGCACCATGAACCGCTCACGGAGCACGATGATCGGCTTGCCGTCGAGTGCGGCGAGCGTGGAGAGCCACATGTTCGCCTGGTAGGCCGACGAGTTGCCGCCGGAGAAGTACATGCCCACGGTCGGCTGGTAGTCGGCCAGCCACTGGTCCAGCCAGCGCAGGGCCGTGGCCTCGCTCGCCACGCGCTTGCGCGGCAGCAGCCAGGTGGCGAGGTGGGCCGTGCCGCCGATGCCGATCAGCAGCGCGATCGCCAGTCCGACGCCGCCCCAGACGGCGTCCTTGGTGGCGGCGGTGACCAGCAGACCGGCGGTGACCGGCGCGGCCAGACGCAGCAGACGGCGCCCGTGCTGACGGGCGAACAGCCGCGGCGGGGCCTCGCTCAGGCGCAGCGCGGACGCGTCGATGTTGCGCGTGACGAACGGCAGCTGGCGGCTCCGGCGGACCAGGACGGCCGCCGCCTGGCACGCGAAGTGCACCAGGTAGAAGAGCAGCAGCCCCACGGTCAGGGGCGCCTGCTCGTGCAGGGGGTTGATGCCCTCGATGCGCAGCAGCCCGACCATGATGAGCATGTCGCGGAACAGCTGGCGCACCGTGACGTCGAGGCGGATCTTCCCCAGCAGCGACAGCAGACCGGGCTGCTTGTGCTGCAGGAAGAGATCGAGCGCGAGACCGCACGCCGAGGCGGCGATGAAAAGCGGTACGTTCGGAAGCACGGCGCCGACGAGCTGTGTGGCGAAGAACACGAGCATCGCGAGCAGCGCCGTCAGCTGTACGACCCGGCGTGGGGCGATTCCGGCAGAGGGCACGGGGTGGGCTCCTGGCAGGAGGGCGACGGACTGATGGGGGGACCCCTGACCGTATGCCGACGCCCCGCCCGGTGACAATCCGCGCCGGTGCCAACCGGTCGCAATCGGTGTCAAAGGTCCCCCGGAGGGTGCTCGCGGGGCGCTCATGGCGGTGGGTGAGGCGGTGTGCGCGGGCGGTGTCCGGAGGCTGAAATGCCGAGGCGGGCGGGGCTCGTCTGTCGTAGATTGCCCCCTTGTCATGATGAGTGTGTAGGGCATGCGTTTCTTCGGGACGCGTGGTGAGCCGGGGACGAGCAAGGGAGTGGCGTGACGGAGCAGGACGGGCCGGCGGTACGGGACGAGGTGGCCGCCGCCCGCAGGATCGTGGTGAAGGTTGGCTCGTCCTCCCTCACCACCGCGGCGGGGGGCCTGGACGCGGACCGCGTGGACGCGCTGGTCGACGTGCTCGCCAAGGTGCTCGACGGCGACGGTAAGGGCGACGGCGGCAGGGACGGCGACGGTAAGGGCGGCACGAACGGCAAGGAGATAGTCCTGGTCTCCTCCGGAGCCATCGCCGCCGGCCTGGCGCCGCTGGGTCTGGACCGGCGCCCCCGCGACCTCGCCCGTCAGCAGGCGGCCGCGAGCGTCGGGCAGGGGCTCCTGGTGGCCCGCTACACGGCCTCCTTCGCGCGGTACGGGCGCCGGGTCGGCCAGGTGCTGCTCACCACGGACGACACCAGCCGCCGCGCCCACTACCGCAACGCCACCCGCACCCTGGACCAGCTGCTGGCCATGGGCGCGCTGCCGATCGTCAACGAGAACGACACGGTGGCCACGGACGAGATCCGGTTCGGCGACAACGACCGGCTCGCGGCCCTGGTCGCCCATCTCGTCCGGGCGGATCTGCTGGTGCTGCTCTCCGATGTGGACGGCCTGTACGACGGGGACCCCAGGACCCCCGGCACCTCCCGGATCGACGAGGTCCGGGGCCCGCGGGACCTGGACGGCGTCTCCATCGGCAGCGCGGGCCGCTCCGGGGTGGGCACCGGTGGCATGGTCACCAAGGTCGAGGCGGCCCGGATCGCCACCGCGGCCGGGGTCCCGGTGGTGCTCACCTCCGCAAGCCGGGCCGGGGACGCCCTGCTCGGCCGCCATACGGGCACGTTCTTCCACCGCACCGGCCGCCGCTCGGCGAACCGGCTGCTGTGGCTCGCCCACGCCTCCGCGCCACGCGGCGCGCTCACCCTGGACGACGGCGCGGTCCGGGCCGTCGTGGAGCGCCGCACCTCGCTGCTGCCGGCCGGGATCGCGGCCGTGGAGGGCGAATTCACCGCCGGCGACCCGGTGGAGCTGAGGGACACCGGGGGCCGCCCCGTGGCCCGGGGCCTGGTCAACTTCGACGCCAAGGAGATCCCCCAGCTGATCGGCCGCTCGACCAGGGACCTGGCCCGCGAGCTCGGCCCGGCCTACGAGCGCGAGGTGGTCCACCGCGACGACCTCGTCGTCCTGGGCTGAGCCGGCACCTCCCGGCGGTGGCCGCGGGCGACCAACCCGCCCCGGAGGCGAACCGAGCCTGGACCGGAGGCGAACCGAGCCCTGGAAAAGAGCACCCTCCGAAAAACCTCAAAAGCGCCCCGCGGGCGGGCGTGGGCTGGTCAACTTTGTTCAACGGGGTCGCGCGGGGCAGCGCGCCGGCTGTGGGAGACGCGGCGGAGACCGAGCGGAAGGCCGCGGCCACGGCACCGTCACGAGATGCTCCGCCCGCGCGTGAGCGGAGCAGCGAGTTACAGGAGGCCGCCGGTGAGACGAGGGCGCCCGGGGGCGTCGCCCAGAGGGGCGGCGGAGCGCACCCTGACCAGTGTCGGATCGGGCGACGCCGAGTCCGGCGACGCCGTGGCGCGCGACGCCGGGCGTGGCGAGGCGTCCCGGCTGTGGCACATCACCCTCAGCGTCTCGGGGAGCGAGGCGCCGCTGCCGGAGGTCCGCAGAGCCCTGGAGCAGCTGGCCCATGACCATCCGTTCCTGCTGACCAGCCGCTATGCCACCGATCACGCCGAGATCCGCTACTGGGAAGAGGCCCGTGATCTGCACGACGCCGCGGCGGTCGCGCTGCGGCTGTGGGGCGAGCACCGGGCCTCGGCCAAGCTGCCGCCCTGGGAGATCGTGGGGCTCGAGGTCATCGACCGTGATACGTATCACCAGCGGGTCGCGGAGGGGTACGGGCCGCCACCGGCCTCCCCGGTGGGCGTGCATCCGTTCTGAGGACGGATGTTCGGCACCGAGATGTGAGAACGCCATCTCGAAGTGCGGAATAGTGCGTGGCTCCCGGCTCCCGGCTCAGTACGCTTCGGGCATGACCAGCGCACCCACGTCGCCGCTCACCGACCCCTGGCCGAAGTCCCCGGTCCTCCAGGCCGCCTACCGGGCCCGGGCCGCGGCCGCCGATCTCGCGCCGCTGCCGCGCGCCGTCAAGGACGACGCGCTGCTCGCGATGGCCGACGCTCTGGAGGTGCGCACCAAGGAGATCGTGGAGGCCAACGCGGCCGATGTGGAACGGGCCCGCGAGGCCGGTACCAGCGACGCCATCGTGGACCGGCTGACGCTCACCCCCGAGCGGGTGCGGGCCATCGCCTCCGACGTCCGCGACGTGATCGCGCTGCCCGACCCGGTCGGCGAGGTGGTGCGCGGCGCCACGCTGCCCAATGGCATCGACCTGCGCCAGGTGCGCGTTCCGCTCGGCGTCGTCGGGATCATCTACGAGGCCCGGCCGAATGTGACGGTGGACGCCGCGGCGCTCTGCCTGAAGTCGGGCAACGCGGTGCTGCTGCGTGGCTCCTCGTCGGCGTCCCACTCCAACGCCGCGCTGGTGAAAGTCCTGCGCGACGCCGTCGGCGGGGCGGGGCTGCCCGCGGACGCGGTGCAGCTGGTGCCGGGCGAGAGCCGGGAGTCGGTACGCGAGCTGATGCGCGCCCGCGGCCTGGTGGACGTGCTGATCCCGCGCGGCGGCGCGTCCCTCATCCGTACGGTCGTCGAGGAGTCCACGGTCCCGGTCATCGAGACCGGCACTGGCAACTGCCATGTGTATGTGGACGCCGACGCCGACCTCGACATGGCGGTCGAGATCCTGGTGAACTCCAAGGCCCAGCGGCCGAGCGTGTGCAACGCGGCGGAGACGCTGCTGGTGCACCAGGACATCGCCCCCCGGTTCCTGCCCCGCGCCCTGGACGCGCTGGCCGAGGCCGGGGTCACGGTCCACGCGGACGAGCGGGTCATGGCGCTCGCGGAGGGCTCCAAGGCCACGGTGGTCCCGGCGGTGGTCGAGGACTGGGAGACCGAGTACCTCTCGTACGACATCGCGGCGGGCGTCGTGGACTCCCTGGAGGCCGCGGTGAGCCACATCCGCCTGTGGTCCTCCGGGCACACCGAGGCCATCGTCACGTCGTCCCAGAAGGCCGCCCGCCGCTTCACCCAGCTCGTGGACTCCACCACGGTCGCCGTGAACGCCTCCACGCGGTTCACCGACGGCGGGCAGTTCGGCTTCGGCGCCGAGATCGGCATCTCCACCCAGAAGCTGCACGCCCGGGGGCCCATGGCCCTGCCCGAGCTGACCTCGACGAAGTACATCGTCACCGGCGACGGCCACACCCGCTGACTCACCCGTTCGGGGGATACCCGATTCCGGCGCCGCCGGGGCGGATCTTCCCCCGAATACCATTTCACCCTGCCCAAATTGACCCTTCCGGTCTACTCTGAATGGGTGCCGGACGACGTGGGGGGCAAGCCGTTCCCGGACGGCGACGAGCCCGACGACCGCAGCCACGGCGAGACGAACGACGAGTTCGCCGCCGTGGTCTTCGACGAGGACTTCGTACGGTCGGCCCCGATCCATGAGCCCACCGCCATCGAGCGGATGCTGGCAGCCGCTGAGGCCCGCGCCGAGGCGGAGGCGTCCCGGCGCCGCAGGGCCGGTGTCCCACCCGAGGACGAGCTCTTCGAGGACGGCTACGGAGCGGAGGCCGAGTTCTACGGCGCCGACGACCCCGACGGGCGCTTCGGCCCGGGGCGGGACGGGGACGACGCCTACGGCCCTTACGGGCGTTACGGCAGCGCGGGGCGTCCTTACCGCGGCCATGCCCGCTGGCACCGCCCGGTGGCCTGGCTGCTGGCCGTCCTGATGGGCATCGGAGTGGTCGCCCTGGCCTTCACGGCCGTCTACCGGGGCGCCTCGGGCAACCGCCAGGACCCCGCCCCGCCGCCCGCCACCAGCGGTGTCGACGGCTCGCCCTCGGGGCAGCCGCGCCTGGAGCCCTCGGGGTCGGAGTCGGCCCCGGAGCCCACCGGGGCCAAGGGCTCGACCGCCTCCGCCGTACCGCCGTCGCGGTGACGTCCCCGCACATCGCTACCACGCCGCGGCTTATGGGGCGTTTCCTCCGCCCTCGCCTCCCAAGTTGTGGAGTACCACCGCGTTTACCGTCGCCCCCCGCGACCTACTCTTGAGATATGGCCGGGCGTGGAGACCCTCCCGAGGGGACACCCGATGGCGTCCCGGGAGGTGGTGAGGACGAGTACCGCTCCGTCGTGTTCGACGAGTCGTTCGTCCGTGCTGCCCGGCTCCAGGAGTTCTCCGCCGACGAGCGCATGGGCGAGCACGCGCGGGCGGTGCGCAGTCGGCACGCCTGGGCCAGGGCCGGGGCGTCGCGCCAGGCCGTCGCGCTCGTCCTGTTGATCGCCGTCGCCTTCGCCGCGGCCGTCTACATGGGGGTGCGCCACCCGTACCAGACGCCGCAGCCGCAGACCGTGGAGCCGCTGCACAGCAGCGTGGTGCCGCTCGCGCCGCGCGGTGAGGTGCCCGGAGGCCCGCCGGACCGGCTGTTCCGCAACAGCCCGGCCGCCGAGTTCCGCACCGGTGCCGAAGGGGTCACCGTGCCCGGCGCCCGCCGCACCCAGAGCTTCTCCGAGAGCCAGGTGATGACGGCGCTCACCACCGCCAAGGACTACCTGGTCAAGTCCGCCATCGACCCGGGCGTGCTCACCGGCGGCCCGGTGCAGGCCGTAAGGCTGCTGCTGGACCCGGGCCAGCAGACCCAGTTCGACCAGAGCTTCCAGCACCCGGTCGACGACGGACGGCATGCGGCCACCGGCTGGCTGACCCGCTTCAACCCGGCCGAGGTGACCCTGGTCGACACCCCGGTGCGGGTCCGCGGCACCCTTACGGTCATCGAGCGCAGCGCCGCGACCCTGGAGGTCGCCGCCGACCACGTCTTCGTCTACGCGCTCCAGCCGGCCCATGAGCGCGGACCGGACCATGCCTCGCTGTTCACCGTGCGCCGTGAGACGCGGTTCCGCTTCGACCGGGACGATCTGCGCGACCACCATCTGGAGCTGGTGCAGAGCACCGTGCTGGCGGGCCCGCAGGCGTGCGCCGCGAACGCCTCCGGCTATCTGCGGCCGATGCTCGCCGGGCAGACCGCCAAGGGCGACGCCCCGACGGGCACCGACCCGTACACCACGGGCCGGACCACGGTGTCGCTGTGCGGCGTCCTGGCCCCCGGGACCCAGCCCGCCCTCAACGGGCAGTCCTGAGGGCCGCGGGCCGTGGGCAATCCCGAGGGCCCGTGGGCAATCCCGAGGGCCTGTGGGCCCAGTCCCGCGGGCCGCGCGGGCCCCGTGGGTCCTCCCAAGGGGCCGCGGCCCCGTGGGTCCTCCCAAGGGGCCGCGGGACGACCGTAGGGCCGCCAGGGGCCGCCTCGGCCGGTCTCAGCGCTGCGGCGGGGTGTCCGGGGTGTCCCCGGGACCGTCGTTCCCCGGTCGCTCGTCCGGCCTGTCCCCGGGCCGGTCCGGCGCGTCCCCGGGCCGGACGTCCTCAGCCCCGGCCTGGTGCTCGCCATGCGGCTCGTCCCGAGGCTGCTCCCGGGACGGCGTGCCCTCCTCGGCGGTCTTCTCGCCGTGCTTGGCCGCCCCGCCCGTGAACCGGTCGCGCAGCTTGCTGCCCAGGTCCCCGGCGCCGCCCGCCACGTCCCTGACGAAGGCGAACAGCGGGTCCTTGCTGTTGCGGACCGACTCCGCGTAGTGGCTCGCGGACTCCCGGAACGAGTCGCTGACCGAGGTGTCCCCGTCCTCGTCACGGCGCGGGTAGTGGCCGTCCATGAGCCGCTGGTAGTCGCGGGTCGCGGCCCACTTCTTGAGCTCGGCGGCGCGCACGGTGGTGAAGGGGTGGCTGCGCGGCAGCATGTTCATGATCTTGAGGACGGAGTCCCGCAGATCGCCGCTCGACTCGTACTCCTCCGCCTGCTCCAGGAAGGCGTCCACGTTCATCTCATGGAGGTGATGGCCGCCCGCGAGCTTCATCAGCCCGCGCATCGAGGCCCGCAGGTCCTGCCCGACCAGCAGCCCCGCCCGGTCCGCCGACAGCTCCGACTTGCGGAACCACTCCCGCAACGCCGTGACCAGCGCCAGCACCGCCACATTGCCCAGCGGGATCCAGGCGACCTTCATGGCGAGGCTGGTGAGGAACAGCAGTATCGTCCGGTAGACCGAGTGCCCCGACAGCGCATGGCCCACCTCATGGCCGATGACCGCCCGCATCTCCTCCGCGTCGAGCAGCTCGACCAGTCCGGTGGAGATCACGATGATCGGCGCGTCCATGCCGATGCACATCGCGGTCGGCTGCGGGTTCTGGGTGACGTACATGGCCGGGACCCGCTCCAGGTCCAGGATGTAGCAGGCGTCCCGCAGCATGTCGTGGAGGTGGGCGAACTGCCGCTCGCTGACCCGCACCGAATCGGACAGGTAGAGCAGCCGCAGACTCCGCTCGGGCAGCAGACCGCTCATCGCCTTGAAGACGGTGTCGAAGCCGGTCAGCTTGCGCAGCGCGACCAGCGCCGAACGGTCCGCCGGATGTTCGTACGCCCGTGAGGAGATCCCGGGGAACCGCCGCCGGTCCCGGCCGGGCACATGCTCCCGGGCGTCTCCCGTGCCGTTTCCACCACCGGTCTCGTGAGTGTCGCTCATCTGGCCCCCTCGGTCGATTGCCCGCTCGACGGGCGCCCGGTCCGGGCCCCTCGTCCGGCGGCCCCCAGCCTAGGCCCTGAGGGGCTGGGGGTTAGCGTGGAGACATGCCCGAAATGACTGGCCTCACCGAAGCCCTCGCCGCCACCTCCCACAACAACGACGGCCCGGGAGCGCTGCTGCGCATCGTGATCGTGGTCGGCGTGGTGGGCGCCGCCCTGCTCGCCTGGTTCCTCCTGCGCGGTTACAAGCAGGACTGAGACGGGCGGGACCGAGTGAGCGGGGCTGGTCCGAGCGGGACCGAGTGAGCGGGCCTGAAACGAGCGGGACCGCTACGCGCGGGGCCGGTACGAGCAGGACGGACATCGGGACGGAAAACCGCCTCGCATACGATGTGGCCGACGTGTTGTGACGCCTAGACCCGGATAGGTACTGCCGCGATGACCGCTTTCAGCACCGCACATGCCGCCCTGACCACCCTCGCGTCCGAGGGCGGTGAGCACACCGACACCCACCCGAGCATCAGCCCCTTCATGACCGGCGGTGCGGCCCTGGTGATCCTCTTCCTGCTGCTGTGGATCACCACGCGCTTCAACCGGGACCGCTGACCTGGGCGATTGCCCCTATGGGCCCCGGCTCCGGGCCGGGCCCAGTAGGGTCTGCACGCATGGAAGAGCAGAAAGGGTCCGGCAAGCGGCGACTGGGTGTGATGGGCGGGACGTTCGACCCGATCCACCACGGCCACCTGGTCGCGGCGAGCGAGGTGGCCTCGCAGTTCCACCTCGACGAGGTGGTGTTCGTGCCGACCGGGCAGCCCTGGCAGAAGAGCCACAAGAAGGTCTCCCCGGCCGAGGACCGCTATCTGATGACGGTCATCGCGACCGCCTCGAACCCGCAATTCTCGGTCAGCCGTATCGACATCGACCGCGGCGGGCCCACCTACACCACCGACACGCTCCGGGAACTGCGCGCGCTCAACGGTGACGCCGATCTGTTCTTCATCACCGGGGCCGACGCACTCGCCCAGATCCTCACCTGGCGCGACGCCGAAGAGCTCTTCTCGCTGGCCCACTTCATCGGGGTGACCAGACCCGGGCACATACTGGCCGACCCGGGGCTGCCGGAGGGCGGGGTGTCGCTGGTGGAGGTACCGGCCCTGGCGATCTCGTCATCGGACTGCCGGGCGCGGGTCGCTCACGGCGACCCCGTCTGGTACCTGGTGCCGGACGGCGTGGTGCGCTACATCGACAAGCGCGAGCTGTACCGGCACGACTGCTGAAGGGGTACCGGTGAACGACCGGCAGGATCCGTACGACCCGTACGCACAGGACCCGTATGGCCAGGAGCCGCAGATCTACGGCTATGACGCCTATGGGCGTCCGGTTTACCAGCCGCAGGCGGAACAGCAGCAGGGCTACGACCCGTACGCGCAGCAGCAGGCGCAGTACGGGCAGCAACAGCAGCAACACGACGGGTACGGCTACGACCCCTACGCCCAGCCGCAGCAGCACCAGCCCCAGCAGCACCAGAAGCACACCCAGACGCAGAACTACGACCCGTACGTTCAGCAGCGACAACAGGAGCAGTACCAACACCAGCAGCCCCAGCAGCCCCAGCAGCCCCAGCAGCCCCAGCAGCAGTACCCACAACAGCCACCGCAGGGCTACGGCTACGGCTACCCACAGGCCACCGCCGCCCCGACCGTCCC
>NZ_JAEEAP010000769.1 GCF_016103465.1 Streptomyces sabulosicollis | reverse complement strand
CTCCCGACCCGCCCCGAACGGGACACCGGCCGCTCCCCAGGATGCCACGGCCGCTGATCGCGACTCGGGCTCGGCGTGCGGCGCGTGGACGTGGCGCTACCGGGCTCCTCCGGACGGCCCGTGCTCGCGCGGCGGGTTCGGGCCAGCCACACACGGCCAGAAGGCGGCCGACGCTGTCGAGACGGGCCGCGCATGACCGCCGGGCGGCGTACCCGCGTTCCACCCGCTCACCACGGAGGGCGCGCAGCCATGGCTCGTTCCAGTACCCCTCTCCCGGGAGGCGCGCGGCCTTCACGGGGCCACTGGCGGATGCTCGCCGCCGGTGGCTCCTTGCCCCGCGACAAGCCTCAGATGCCCCTCGCGCGACTCCAGCGACCGGCACTCTCGTCTCTCCGCGCCGCGCTGAAGGGCGAGTGCTCCAACACGCCGCTTCTGTGCCCGTCGCTTCTCGTGCTTTCAAACGGGCTCGGGGGGAGGCGACGGCCTGACGTCGGTGCGGCGCGAGGGGGGTCTGGAGTGCACGTAGAGCTGACGGCGGTCGCCGACGTCCAGCCGCTTGGGCAGTGGGAGCTCGTAGCGGACGGGGCGGTGGTGGTCCGCCAGCTGCTGCTGGGCGTTGTAGACCTGGTTGAAGCGCCACAGCATGCGGGCGAAGTTGGTCTGTCCCCGCAGGAGGTTGCCGCCGAGGACGCGCAACGCGCCGAGCGCCGTGGACAGCCCCAGGTGCTTGCGGTTGATGACGGCCTGGGTCCGGACGAGTTCCGTGTAGAAGACCTCCAGCGGCAAGGTGGTCGGGACCACCGCGTGCTGGATGTCGAACAGCCGGTAGTCGCGGGTGGTGAGGCGCCTGGACTCGGTGTGCCAGATCTCCGTTCCCGGATAGGGCGTCATGACCGTCAGATGGACGATCTCGGGCACCGCCAGCGCGAATTCCCGTACGACCCGGAAACGCTCCTCGTCCCAGGCTGGGTCGACGATGAGGTTGATGGCGACATGGATGCCCAGGCGGCGGGCTGTCTCCAGCGCCTTGACGTTGTCGTCCGGGCTGACGCGCTTGCGGTAGAGGTCGAGCCCTTCCGCGTCGATCGCCTCCATGCCCAGGAACATGTAGCGCAGGCCCAGACGTGTCCAGCGCTGGAAAACCTCCACATTGCGGAGCAGGACGTCACTGCGGGTCTCGAGGTAATACCGCTTGCGGATTTTGCGCCGTTCGAGCTCGGTGGCGATGGCGTGTCCGTGCTCGGGACGGATGAAGGCGACGTCGTCCACGATGAAGACGTTCGGTTCTCGGATGCTCGCCATCTCCTCGGCCGCGGCCTGGGGAGATGCCTTCCGGTAGCTGCGGCCGTAGAACGTCCACGCCGAGCAGAACGAGCAGTCCCAGGGACAGCCGCGAGTGAATTCGATCGAGGCGCAGGGGTCGAGCTCTCCGATGAAGTACCGGCTGCGGCGACGCGTCAGATCGCGGGCGGGCCTGGGCAGGTCGATGCTGTGCATCATCCGGGGCGCCGGTCCGCGCCCAGAGGGTGTGACGATCCCGGGCACCGCTTCCACACCGCCGTCGCGCACCGCCTCCAGCAGCGGGCCGATGGCCGGTTCCCCCTCGCCCCGCACGACCGCGTGGACGGCCCCCTGCGCCTGTTCGAGCACCTCCTCGGCGACGAAGGAGACGCTGTGGCCACCGAAGAACACGAAGCAGCCGGGGAGGGCAAGTTCGACGCGCCGGGCGATCTCGATCGCCTCCGGGATGTTGGCCAGGTAGTTCAGCGAGATCCCGAGCGCTTCGGGCCGGAAGGAGGCGACCTCCTCGTCCAGGTCACGGTGCGAGTGCACCTGGAGGTCGATCACACGCACCTGGTGCCCGGCGTCCCGGGCGGCACCCGCGACCCGCTCCAGACCCAGCGGCTCCAGGCGCAGAAAAATCTCCGAGTACATCAGGGCACTGGGATGGACGAGCAACAGGCGCATCGTGACCTCTGCCGGTAGGGGGAGACTTATCCGAGGTATCCGGCCTGCGAGGCTTCGAAAACGTATTGCCCGCACTTCCGCCGTTCGGCCGACCGCTATTTCGCCGAATGCCACGGGAGCCCGGTCCACGAGGCCGCGGACGTGGCCGTGGTCGGCCGGCCCAGACAGTTCGCGTGACTCCTTACCGTCAGGGTCCCGCGCCCTGACGGCCCGAACCCCACGTCGTCATCGCTGCTCCCATCCGTGCCGTGATCGCTTGTGCGACGATCTCGCGCTTCGGGCGCCTGACAACACCGGATCAGGAACGACGCCTGAAGGTCATCCCGATCGTCGGAAGCACACCGCACCCCAGGCAGCCGGCGAGAACGTGTGAAGGGGGAGTTGTGCAGGTTGGGGTGCGGGTGGACGGGGGAGAGCAGGAGCTGCGTTCGCTGTACGACTGGCTGCGGCAGGATGCTGCCGTGCGCCGCGGCGCACGGATGACCCTGCCCCCGTTATGTTCTTGGCGGTTCCGCAACGGGGCCGCTGGCCTCCGGGTCCGGCATGACTGATCCCCCCTGTCGAACGCATGACCTGGGGGGTGGTGTCACCGGGCCCGAGGGGTGCCGTTGGAGA
>NZ_JAEEAP010000768.1 GCF_016103465.1 Streptomyces sabulosicollis | reverse complement strand
GCCCCCGCCACATACAGCTCGCCCACCACCCCGGGCGGCGCCAGCCGCAGCCCGGGATCGAGTACGTACAGCGCCAGATCCGTCAGCCCCCGCCCGATGACACTCGGGCTCCCCGGGACGGCGTCCGCGTGGCCGAGCCGGCGGGCGGTGACGTGGACCGTGGTCTCCGTGATGCCGTACATGTTGACCACGGCGGGGGAGTCGTCGCGGTGGCGGACGTACCAGCCCGCCAGCCGGGCGGGGTCCAGGGCTTCCCCGCCGAGCACGATGTACCGCAGGGCCAGCTCCGACCCCAGCGAGGGCAGGTCCTGGTCGGCGGCGATCAGCTGGTACAGGGCCGACGGGGTCTGGCACAGCACCGTGACCCCTTCGCGGACCAGCAGGCGCAGCACGTCCTCCGGGGAGCGGGTCACCTCCTTGTCCGGCACCACCAGCCGGCCACCGTGCAGCAGCGCCCCCCACATCTCCCAGACGGAGAAGTCGAAGGCGTACGAGTGGAACAGGCACCACACATCGGTCTCACCGAAGGCGAACTGCTCCTGGGCAGCGTCGAACAACCGTGCCACGTTGCCGTATGGGACCTCGACACCCTTGGGGGTGCCGGTGGACCCGGAGGTGTAGATGACATAGGCCGGGTGGCGGGCGTCGAGCGGAAACGCACGCTCGGCGTCGGACAGGTCGTGCGCGGGTCGGCTCCGCAGCCGGGCCGCGGTGTCGTCCGCCCCGAGGACCAGGCGCTCCACGGGCGGGGCGCCCGGCGGCAGGTCTTCGACGAGTCCGTCCGTGGTCACCAGCAGCGTGGCGCGGCTGTCGGCGAGGACGAAGGCGAGGCGCTCCGCGGGATGGTCCGGATCCAGCGGGACGAACGCGGCCCCGGCCTTGAGGACGGCGAGAACGGCCACGACCATGTCGGCCGAGCGCGGAAGGGCGAGCGCCACCCGCGTCTCGGCTCCGGCTCCGGAGGCCACCAGCAGCCGGGCGAGGCGGTTGGCACGCCGGTTCACCTCCGCGTACGTCAGCCTGGTGTCCCGGTGCACCACCGCGACGGCCTCGGGAGCCCTGCGCACCCGCTCCTCGAACAGCAGCGGCAGCACCGCCCGGGTTGGCTCGGCGGGTTCCGTACGCGCCCCGCCCCATGTGCGGAGCATCAGCTCACGCTCGCCCGGCGCCAGTGGATCGACCGTTCCGACCTGCGGATCGGTGTCCGACGCCAGTATCCGCAGCACCCGCCGCAGCCGCTCCGCGATCGACTCGACCGCTTCCCGTGCCAGCAGATCGGGCTGGTATCCCATCCGGATGTGCAGCCGCTCCCCCGGAATCACCATGAGCGCCAGGGCGTAGTGAGTGGCGTCGTAACTGTCCACCGACAGCGTCCTGAGCTCCGTGCTGGGATCCAGCAGCCGCCCCTCGTCGAGGGGGTAGTTCTCGAACACGGTGGTGGTGTCGAAGATCTCGCCCGATCCGATGCCCGCCAGCCGCTGGATCTCGACGAGCCCGAGGTGCTGGTGGTCCAGGAGCCGCGACTGCTCCTCCTGCAACCGGCTGAGCAGCGCGGACACCGGCTCGCGCGGATCCATCCGCAGCCGCAGCGGAACGGTGTTGATGAACAGCCCCACCATGGATTCCACACCGGGGATCTCGGCGGGCCGCCCGGACACCGTGGTGCCGAACACCACATCGTCACGCCCGGTCAGCCGACCCAGCAGGATCCCCCACCCGGCCTGTACCAGCGTATTGAGGGTGAGCCCCAATTGCCGGGCCCGTACGGACAGTTGGTCGGCCAGCTCACCGGGCAGGTCGAACGAGAACTCCTCCGGGGGGACGGTGGTCCGGCCGGGAGCCGCGGAGGTGAGCAGAGTGGGCTCCTCCAGCCCCGCGAGCGCCTCGCGCCACGCCACGCGCGCCGCGTCACGGTCCTGGCGCCCGCACCACTCCAGATAGGTGCGATAGGGCACCGCCCGGGGCAGCGCCGTCTCATCGCCGTGGTGGTCGTAGAGGGCGAAGTACTCGCTGACGATCAGCGGCAGCGACCATCCGTCGAGCAGGATGTGATGGTGGGTCATGACGAGAAGGAAGCGCTCGTAGCCCAGCCGGAAGAGCGCGAACCGGATCAGGGGCGGACGCGTGAGATCGAAGCGGGTGCCCCGGTCCTCGACCAGCCACCGCTGAAGCTCACCGCGCCGCTCCTCCTCGTCCAGCTCCCTGAGATCGGCCTCGTACCAGCGGAGGGGCACCTCGCGCGGTACGAACTGGACGGGCTGCGACAGGCCATGGTGGAGGAAGCCCGCCCGGAGCGGCGGATGGCGCCGTACGAGGGCCTCGGCCGCCCGCCGGAACCGCGCCGGATCGGCGGGCCCTTCGAGCTCGAAGGAGAGCTGCACCAGATAGACATCCGGTGCGGCGTCGTCGTACACGGCGTGGAACAGCAACCCCTCCTGGACCGCGGTCAGCGGGAGGACGTCTTCCAACTCGCGCTTGTCCATCAGGCGTTCCTCCACCAGTCTTCGAGGTTGTCGATGTCGTGTTGGGTGAGGGTGAGGAGGGGGAGGTCGGAGGGGGTTCGGCCGCCGGTGTGTTGTTGGGTGTGGG
>NZ_JAEEAP010000767.1 GCF_016103465.1 Streptomyces sabulosicollis | reverse complement strand
GCCCCCGTCTCCCCGGCCGCCGTCCGGCGCCCGGCCCGGCCGGACACCCACCCCCGCAGCACCGCCGGAAGGTCGTGACGAGCCACCCCGGCCGTGTCGACGGCGGCTGCCACGCAGAGGGGATCGTCCTGCGCGCAGGCGGCATCGAGCAGACTGAGGGCCTTCTCGTTGGGCATCGCGGTGATGCCCGAGCGGGACATCCGGGCCCGGTCCGTCGCGGCGAGCTTTCCGGTCAGCTCGCTGGACTGGGCCCACAGGCCCCAGGCCACCGACAGCCCCGGGAGGCCATGGGCCCGGCGGTGGGCGGCGAGGGCGTCGCAGAAGGCGTTGGCCGCCGCGTAGTTGGCCTGCCCCGGGCTGCCCAGGACCCCGGCGGCCGACGAGAACATCACGAACAGGGACAGCGGAAGGTCGGCGGTGGCGGTGTGCAGATGCGCCGCCCCCGTCGCCTTGGCCGCCCACACCCGGGCCAGCCGCTCGGGTGTCTGCGAGGTCACCACGGCGTCGTCGAGCAGCCCCGTGGCATGGATGACACCGGTCAGCGGATGCTCGGCGTCGATCCCCGCCACGAGCTCGGCCACCGCCGACGCGTCCGCGACGTCCACGGCGGCGATGCGCACCCGCGCGCCCAAATCCTCCAGCCGGACCGCAAGTTCGCGGGCGCCCGGGGCGTCCGGCCCACGACGGCTCACGAGGAGCAGATGGCCGACCTGCCAGGTGCGCACCAGATGCTCGGCCACCAGACCGCCCAGGGTGCCGGTGCCGCCCGTCACCAGTACGGTGCCGTCGGGATCGAGCGCCACCGGGGTGTCCCGTCCCCCCGAGCCGCTCTCGCCGGACGCACGGATCAGCCGTGGCACCCATGCCCGTCCATCTCGCACGGCCACCTGCGGCTCGTCCTGCTCCACCGCCCGCGCGACGGCGTCCCGTACGGTGTCCGCGGTCACATCGGCCACCGGGCCGAGGTCGAGGTCGGAGTCGAGGTCGGAGTCGAGGTCGAACAGATGGAAGCGTCCCGGGTTCTCGGCCTGAGCGCTGCGCAGGAGCCCCCAGACCGCGGCGGCGGCCACATCCGTACCGCCCTCGCCGTCGGTGACGGCGACCGCGCCACGCGTCACCACGACCAACCGGGCGTCGGCGAGCCGTGGCTCGGCAAGCCACTTCTGGACCAGCTCCAGGGCTCGTTGCGCCATCGCGAGACCAGCACTCGCACTCGCCATGTCGGCCACGGCGTCGGCATCGGCATCGGCGTCCGGGCGCGGGAACTCGGCGAGCACCACGGCCGGGACCGGCCCCCCGTCCTCGATCCTCCCGAGAAGGGCCTCCAGATCCGGGCCAGCGCCCTCGGTGGCCAACACCGCCCAGCTGTCGCGATCGGCCACCGCCCCGCCGGTCCCCGCCGGTTGGGTCAGTGGGATCCAGTTCAGGACGAACAGACCGTCCACAGCACGCGCGGCCCCGGCCCGCAGCTGCTCTACGGCCGCCGGTCGCGTCACCAGGGAGTCGACCGTCAGAACGGGGTCGCCCACGGCATCGGCCACCACCAGCCGCAGCCCACGCTCGCCCTCGGCCCCATCCCGATGCGGGGACAGCCGTACGCGTACGGTGCTCGCTCCAGCGGCCCACAACGACACTCCGCTCCAGGCGAACGGCAGCCACACCTGACCACCCTCCCGCTCCTGCTCCGCCCCGGTGTCGAGCACGAGGGCCGGATGGAGGGCCGCGTCGAGCAGCGCCGGGTGGATGCCGAACCCGTCCGCGTCCCCCGCCGCCTCGGGCAGCGCCACCTCGGCCAGCAGGTCCGCACCGTCCCGCCACACGGCGCGCAGCCCCTGGAAGGACGGCCCGTACGCATAGCCCGCCGCCGCGGAGCGCTCGTAGAACCCCTCCAGATCGACCGGTTGCGCACCGGCCGGAGGCCATGCGCCGCCCATCCCCTCGGCCGACTGGCCCGCGCCCTCCCGTGGCGGGCTCAGCACGCCCTCGGCGTGGCACACCCAGCCCCCATCGGCCCCCGAGTCGGCCTCGCCGTCCGGACGGGAGTAGATCCGCACATCACGCCGCCCGTCCTCCGCCGCGGCACCCACCACCACCTGGACACGCAGCCCGCCCGACTCGGGCAGCGACAACGGCACTCGCAGCGCCAGCTCGTCGATCCCACCACAACCGACCTCGTCCGCTGCCCGCAACGCCCACTCCACCAGCGCCGCGCCCGGGGCCAGGGCGGCGTCCGCCACGATGTGTTCGCCGAGCCAGCCGTCACCGCCACCGGCCGCGATACGCCCGGTGAGCAGATGGGTACTTCCGTCGGCCAGCTCCACGGCGGCGCCCAACAACGGATGGTCCGCCGCGACCAGCCCGAGGCCACTGGGGTCACCCGCCGTGCCTGTGGCATTCATCCAGTAACGCTGGTGCTGGAAGGCGTATGTGGGCAGATCGACGGTACGCGGGGTGGGATCGGTTGGGAACGCCGCCTTCCAGTCGACGTCGACACCGGCGGTGAACGCCTGGGCGAGCGAGTGGAGGAGCTGAGCCCGACCACCGTGATCGCGGCGCAGGGTGGGCACGGCCACCGCCTCCACACCCACCT
>NZ_JAEEAP010000766.1 GCF_016103465.1 Streptomyces sabulosicollis | reverse complement strand
GCCGGGGAGGTGGCAGGACGTCCGGCGGCGGCAGCCGCGGTACCGAGGGCCGTAGCCGGGCCGTGGGCCGTCCCGGGCCCGTCGGCCGTAGCCGGGCCGTGGGCCGTCGCCGTGCTGTCGGCCGCCGCCGCGGGGAAGTCCGACAGCCCGCGCAGCAGCCGATGCAGCTCGTCCAGCTCCGGCCGGGCCTCCGGCTCCTTGGCCAGACAGCGCTCGGCGATGGGCCGCAGCGGTTCCGGGACCCCCTCCAGCGTCGGATGCTCGTACATCACCTGGTAGCCCGACAGATAGGGACTGTCGGACTCGAACGGACTGCTGCCCCGCGCCGCGTACACCAGCAGCGACCCCAGCGAGAAGACGTCCGACGCCGCCGTGACGCCCCGCGGACTGCGCAGCTGCTCCGGCGACATGAACGGCGGGGTGCCGAGCACACGCCCGATGGTGACGGTGAGGGTCTGGCTGTCGACGGCGCGCGAGATGCCGAAGTCGATGACGCGCGGGCCGTCCTCGGCCATCAGGATGTTGGCGGGCTTGAGGTCCCGGTGCACCACTCCGGCGCGGTGGATGTCGCGCAGCGCCTCGACCAGGCCGAGGCCGAGCGTCCGCACCTCCCGGCCGCTCAAGGGGCCGTTCTTCCGTACGACCTCGGAGAGGGTCCGCCCCGGTACGTAGAGCGTGGCCATCCACGGCCGGTCGGCCTCCGGATCGGCGTCCACGACGGGGGCGGTGAACGCCCCGCTCACCCGGCGCGCCGCCGCGACCTCCTGCCGGAAGCGCGTGCGGAACTCCTCGTCCTGCGCGTACTGCTCATGGACCAGCTTGATCGCGACCCGCCGCCCCGAGGCCGCACGCCCGAGATAGACGACGCCCATGCCGCCCGCCCCGAGCCGGTCGAGCAGGGCGTAGCCGCCTATGGATTCCGGATCCCCGGTGGCCAGCGGCATCGCCGATCCCCTCTCCCGCGCCTCTCCCGCGCCGTTTTTTCGCGTCTCGAACGGCCGTACCGAAGACCTACATTAGGTCGCGGGGAGCCCCGGCGGACCATGAGGCCCAGGGCGTGGCGGAACGGTGACGTGCGCGAGGGTGACGCGCGAGGGCGAACGGCGCGGTGGGGACGGGAAGTTCCGTTAGCGGCGCGTTAGCGGAACGGTGTCGGGACGGCAGCGATACGCCAGCGGACCACGGAAGGCTCATAGCCACACCGAAGGCCGGTGCGGAACACCGGCCGGACCGCCGACCCATAGGGGGAGCCCGCCATGCACGTCACCGCTTACCGCCGCGGCCGCACCGTCCGCACGATCGCCGCCTCCATCGTGGCCGCTGCCGCCCTGAGCCTGACCGCGGCGTGCAGCGGGGACGGAGACGGCGGCTCCGACAACGCGGGCACGGCGCACTCGTCCGCCTCGGCTCCCGCGTCCAAGGAGAACCAGGGCGGCAAGGAGAACCAGGGCGGCAAGGAGGACGCCACGGGTGCCACCGGCGTCAAGGACGCGAAGGCGCAGGCCCAGAAGTCCGGGGGCGGCTCCGAGTCCGAGCCGGTCGGCGACTGCGACATCAACAAGACGGCCCTCTCCGTCCAGAAGGTCAAGAGTCCCGTCAACCACCTGCTGCTCAAGGCGACCAACAAGGCCGGCGTGGACTGCAGGCTGGTCGGCTACCCGGGCCTGAAGTTCGGCGCCGAGGCGCAGGCCGCCACCCCGGTGAACGAGGACAGCAAGCCGCAGGCCGTGGTCATGCTCGCCCCGGGTGAGAGCGCCTACGCGGGCATCACCACCTCCGCTGCGGACGGCTCGGGCGACGAGGGTGGCGAGATCGACTCGCTGGAGGTCTTCATCGACGGCAGCGAGGACCCCAAGCCGGTCGAACTGCCCGGCGGTTCGGTCTACGTCGACAGCGCGGCGCAGGTCACGTACTGGCAGACGGACGCGCAGACCGCCCTGACCTGGTAACACCCACCCATCACGCACCACGCACCCCTGTGCCTCAGTCATCCATCCATGTACATGAACGCTGTCTTGCATAGAAGACAGCGCCCTTGGAGGATGAAGCGGCGCCGCCGACGCGGCGCGCAGGGCACGGGCACAGGGGTGGGGAACGGATGGGCATCGGCTCCGCGGCGCTGCTGGTGTCGGCCGGTGTGGCCTCCGGGCTCGCCGGTTCGATCGCGGGGCTGGCCTCGCTGTTCAGCTATCCGGCACTGCTCGCGGTAGGGCTGCCGCCGGTGGCCGCGAATGTGACCAACACGGTGGCGCTGTTCTCCAACACCGTCGGCACCGCGGCCGGATCCCGAGCCGAACTCCGCGGCCAGCGCGACCGCCTCCTCCGGCTGGCCGTCATCGCGGCGCTGGGCGGCGCGGTCGGGGCCGCGCTGCTGCTGGGCACCCCGTCCTCCGCCTTCGAGGCCGTCGTACCGTGGCTGATCGCCCTCGGCTCGGTGCTGATCCTGGTCCGCGATCCGCTCCGCCGGCCTGTCTCTTCTACACATCTAAAAAAAAAAACCCCAGATCAACGGGCCGGTATCGGTAGCGACGGGCGTACCGTCCTGGCGAAC
>NZ_JAEEAP010000765.1 GCF_016103465.1 Streptomyces sabulosicollis | reverse complement strand
TCTCGTGGGCTCGGAGATGGGTATAAGAGACAGGAGCCCGGGCTCAGTGAGGGCAGGGCCACCGCCCCCGACACGGCCAGGAGGATCCCCAGTACGGCGGCGACGGGGGCGAGGCTTCCGATGCCCGCGCCGCTCGCACGGGGGGCCGACCGCATGGCTTCCGCGGCCCCCGCGGGGGCCGGGAGGGCCGCCGCTTCGCCCCTGGGGGCTGACATGGGCTCGCCCTGGGCCACGGCGCGCAGCAGCTCCTCGGCCCGCTCGGCCGTCAGCCGTCCTTCGGGGTCCTTGACCAGCAGCCCCTCGATCAGCGGCCGCAGCGGACCCGCGTATCCCATCGGCGGCGGCGGGTCGTTGAGCACCGCGCTCATCACCTCGTACACCGTCGTCCCCTCGAACGGCGCGTGGCCCTCGACGGCCTCGTACAGGGTCACCCCCAGGGACCACAGGTCGGCCTTGAGCATCGCTTCGCCGGTCGCCGGTGCGGACGGGGCCGTGAAGCGTTCCGGTGCCATGTAACGGGGTGTCCCGACCATCGTGCCCTCGCGTTCGAAGGCCAGGCCGAGATGGTCCACCAGCACCGCGCTTCCGCCCGGGCGGAAGAGGATGTTCAGCGGTTTGACGTCCCCGTGGGACAGGCCCATCGCGTACAGCGCGCGTAATCCGCTCAGCACCCCCAGGCCGATCCGGGCGATCTCGGACACGTCCGGCCGCCCGTACCACTCCCGCAGCCGGTCCGCCAGCGAACGCTGGTCGAGGCGCTCCATGACGATCCAGACCCTGCGGTCCCGCTGGGCCAGGTCGTAGACGGCGGGCAGGTGCTCGTGCGCGGTCGTGGCGAGGAGGCGCACCTCATGGCGCAGCCGTTCGAGCCACCGCCCGTACGCCGCCGGGTCCGGATCCTCGACCGGGTGCAGCTCCTTGACGGTGACCGGGCGGCCGAAGGCCACGTCGTAGGCGTCCCACACCGTGCTCAGGCCGCCCCTGCCCATGCGCCCCCGCAGCTCGTACCGGCCGCCGATCACGGTCCCCTGGGGCGATTCCGGACCATATCCCGGCTCATCCCCGCCGGAGGTTCCTCCGGTCGTCATCCGCCTCCCCCTCACCAGCCGGCTGACGCCCACAGTAAGGCGTCGGCCGGGCCGGGCGAAGGGGGTCCGCGCACGGATACGCGTGCGGTGGAGCACCGGGCCTTATGGGGCGTCCTCGCCGTAGGGCGCGCTGGTGAACACCACCGTGTCATCGGTGCCGTCGGTCACCCAGAACCGTTGCGGCTTCTCCCCGTAGAGCGCGAAGAGCGGGTCCGGCCCCCAGGCCAGCACCACCTCGTCCTTGCCGTCGCGGTCGAAGTCCCCGGTGCCGAAGAGCCTGACGGCGCGCCGCTTCTTCGGCACCTCGCGGCCGTCCACGCGGGCCGGGACGGTGCGGTCGAGGGTGCGGCGGTGGGCGATCTCCCCGGGGGCGTCCGGGCGGATCGTCAGCAGTTCGGTGCCGCCGGTGCGCAGCGAGACGGCCAGTTCGTCGGTGCCGTCTCCATCGGTGTCGGCGGCGGCGAGGACATCGCCGCCCAGGGCGGGGATCCTGATCGGCTCGGGGGTCGACCCGGCCGTGCGCCGGGTGTACACGCTCACCGAATGGCTGACGTCGGGGGGTTCGGTCTCATAGCCCGGTTCGTCGTTGCGGCTGCCGGTGTCGGCGACCGCCACATCCCGCTTCCCGTCGCCGTCGAAGTCGCCGAAGGTGATCGCGTTGCCCCCGCGGAGGGTGCGGCCGATGGTGGCGAGACCGTCCGGGCCCGCCGCGAGCAGTGCGGACTTCGTCTGGTCGTCGTCGCCCTGCTCGTGCACCACCAGATCGGTGGGCCGGTCCCCGTCGATGGCGTCGGCGTACAGCTGTGCGATCTGGCCGCTGGGGCCGAGGGGGTTGGCGTGGGTCTCGGTGCGGGCCGCCTCGCCGTCGCGGCCGAACGGACCGTACAGCACGTGGAAGTCCTTGCCGCCCTGGCGGACGGCGGCCAGGTCGTGGTGTCCGTCCCCGTTGAAGTCGCCCGTGGCCAGGGGCCGCGAGTTCTCGAGGCCGTCGTCGGCGTCGGTCAGCCGCACCGGAGTGGCGGGGGCTCCACGGCGTGGCCCGTCGGGGCCGCCCCAGGCGATGTAGGGCAGCGTCAGGGTGGTGATGTGGACGCGCTCGGTACTGGCCGGGTCGCGCTCCTTGGTGGCGGTGGCGATCACCTCGGCGTAGCCGTCGCCGTCGAGGTCGGCGGTGGTCGCGGAGTCCATCTCGCCCGCGGTGCCCTGCCACCCGGCGCCGGTGGGCAGGCGGAGGTTGGCACGGCCGAGCACGGTGCGGACGGCGGGGTCGGGGCCCTTCGCCGAGCCGTACACATAGGCGATATGGCGCAGGCCGCCGAGTCCCTCGTCGTCGGAGGCGAGCGGGATCCTGAGCTCGGGGCGGCCGTCGCCGTTGAGGTCGTCCGCCACTGGCTCTTATACACATCTAAAAAAAAATATGTGGAGGAGCGCCACCTGCTACAGAAACACCAGATGTGTGGCAACTTGGAAGGCGCTCTGC
>NZ_JAEEAP010000764.1 GCF_016103465.1 Streptomyces sabulosicollis | reverse complement strand
GCTTTTGCCGACCACCATCTGGCTCCCCGGCCCGGACGACCCCACGACCATCCCCGACCCGGAGGGTGTACTGCCCTCGTGGGCGATCGACAAGATCCACACCGAGTTCACCGATGACCCCGCACCTGTGATCAGGGTCCGCATCCGGGACACCGAACCGGGCATGGACGCCCGCAACCGCTGTGTCACCTACCCCGCCTCTCCCGACGGCGAGAGCACCAGGAGGGCCCCGGTCCTGCTCGCGGAACTCCACCCTGACGCTCTCCCTGACCCCGGCCACGGACTACATCCCTTCCATGACGAGATGCCCGGGGCCCTGGAGAACGGGTGGAGCGGCTTCTTCCACCGAGCCCACCGGCTCCTGCCCAGCGATGGACTCCTCCTGCTCGCCACCCGGCAGCGCCGCGATACCGGGCGCCTTACCGACCCCCTCGGCTCCCTGATCGCCTCAGCACGCACCGCAGGCTTCCGCTACCTCCAGCACATCGTCATCGTCCACGGCCACCTGGCCCACGACCAGATCATGCCCACACCACCCGAGGGCGCCCCGCCGGGACTGATCCACTCCGACCTCATCATCCTGTCCGCGATCACCAGCGCGTAGAAAGCCGGTACGCCATGTCCGTCCGGGAATCGGTGTGGAACACCGCACCCACCTCCGCCCCCGCCCAGCGCGGCGACCGCTACACCACCGGCACGGCCGCCCACCCGGCCAAAATGCTCCCCGCGATCGCCACCCACGCCATCCGCACCTACACCCAGCCCGGAGACCTGGTCCTGGACCCGATGTGCGGCATCGGCACCACGCTCGTCGAAGCCGTCCACCTCGGCCGCCACGCCTTCGGCACCGAATACGAACCGAAATGGGCCCGTGTAGCCCGGGCCAACCTCGCCCTCGCCACCCGCCAAGGCGCCACCGGCCGAGCAGCGGTCACGTGCAGCGACGCCCGCCACCTCCTCGCCCACCTCGCACCGGAACAGCACGGCACAGCCGCTCTCGTCATCACCTCACCCCCCTACGGGCCGTCCGTCCACGGCCACGTCCGCTCCACTCGCGATTCCGGGGAACGGGGCGTGATCAAGAAGCACCACCGTTACAGCCGCGACCCGCACAACCTCGCCCACGTCACCCTCGACCACCTGCTGGACGCCTTTACCGAGATCCTCATCCAATGCCGCGATGCCCTGCGTCCCGGCGGCCACGCGGTGATCACCACCCGCCCATGGCGCGAACAGGGAGAGCTCATCGACCTGCCCTCCGCCGTACTCGCCGCAGCACAAGCCGCCGGCCTCGTCCCCATCGAGCGCTGCGTCGCCCTACTGGCAGGCATCCGAGGGGGTCGGCTCATCGCCCGTCCCTCGTTCTTCCAAATGAAGAACGTCCGCGATGCCCGCCGTGCCGGTGTCCCGCTCGCGGTCATCCAGCACGAGGACACCTTGGTCTTCCGCCGCCCCGTAGCCCGCCCGTACTCCGGACAACCCAAGTGCGGAGCAGTTGATGCGCGGCGCGCGAGCCAGGCCGCATGCACACCGGGCACGGCCTGTACCTTCCGCTCACGTACCTGCACCACCGAACGCCACCATGGTCTCCGCTGACGTGCTGATCGGATCACTATGTTCCGGCGTGGGCGGCCTCGACCTGGGCGTACAGGCCGCCCTCGGCGGCCACATCGCCTGGCACGCTGAGACCGATCCCCGCGCCACCCAGGTACTCGCCCGCCACTGGCAGGCGCCCAACCTGGGTGATGTACAAGCCATCGACTGGCACCGGGTCCGGCCCGTGTGCGTCCTCACGGCCGGGTTCCCCTGTCAGGACCTCTCGGTCGCGGGCCCCCGCACTGGGCTCGCCCCTGGTACTCGCTCCGGCCTGTGGGATCACATCGTGACCGCCATCGACACGCTCAACCCCTGCCTGGTGGTGATCGAAAATGTCCGAGGCCTCCTCTCTACCCGATCCGGGAGCCATCCCCTTCGCCACATGGAACCCTGCCCGCGGTGTCTGGGAGACCCAGCCGATCAACCCCGCATGCGGGCACTGGGCGTGCTACTCGCGGACCTGGCCGACCTCGGGTACGACGCGAGCTGGACGTGCGTACGCGCCTCTGACGTCGGAGCCCCGCACCGCCGCGAGAGAGTGTTTCTCACCGCCTGGCCCGCAACGCCCCCAGGACGAGCCGCTGTTGAAGACACCAACGGCGAACCTCGGTGTCAACGGGGGGTCTCAGCACCCGGACAAACGCAAAGCGGGAGGCCACGGGCCCACCCTGGCCGACGAGATCGAGCACCTACTGCCCACCCCGAGAGCCACCGACGGTGCCAAAGGCTCTCCGAACCAGAAGCACGGAGATGGCAGCCTCACCCTCTCCTCCACCGCGGCGAAGCTCGCTGCGCGCGCTACGCCACTCGAGGCTGCGGCACAGGCCGACCCCGAGTGTCTGCTGCCCACCCCGACCTCATCGGACGGGAGCGGCGGCTCGGGCACAACCCCGAGACGCAAGGGCGGCATGAACCTGCGCACGGCTGTCACTCGCCTGCCCGCTGGTGGGGCGACTACCTGCCCGCCATCCGCCGATGGGAGCACGTGACGCAACGCGCCGCACCCCTACCCACCCAAC
>NZ_JAEEAP010000763.1 GCF_016103465.1 Streptomyces sabulosicollis | reverse complement strand
GGGGGAGACCAGCCCGGCCTGGCGCAGCTCGGTCCAGAACGCCGCGGGAACGGCCTCGTCGAGGGCCGCGACGTCCTCGGCGATACGGCTGGGCCGGGTGGCGCCCGGGATCACGGCGGCGGCCGCCGGATGAGCCAGGGCGAACTGGAGGGCGGCCGCCTTGACGCTGACGCCGTGCCGCTCGGCGAGCTCCTTGATGCGCGCCACCTTCTCGATGATGTGCGCGGGCGCGTCCTGGTATTCGAAGTGGGTGCCGCCCGCGAGGATGCCGGAGCTGTAGGGGCCGCCGACGACGAGGTTGACGCCCTGGTCGGCCGCCGTGGGGAGCAGCCGCTGCAGGGCGCGGTCGTGGTCCAGCAGGGTGTAGCGCCCGGCCAGCAGGAAGGCGTCCGGCTTCGGCTCGTCCAGGTCGAGGGTGAGCTCGATGGGTTCGACGCGGTTGACACCGAGCCCCCACGCCTTGATCACGCCCTCGTCGCGCAGCCGCTGCAGCACGCGGAAGGCGCCGGTGCGGGCGCTCTCGTAGACGGCGAGCCACTCGTCGCCGTGGAAGTCCTGGGCCACGTCGTGGACCCAGACGATGTCGAGCCGGTCGGTGCGCAGGCGGCGCAGGCTGTCCTCGATCGACCGCTTGGTGGCGTCGGCCGTCCAGTCGTGCACGATCTTGTTGGGACGGCCGTGCTCGAACAGGCCGCCCTTCTCGCCGAGTTCACGGGCGGCGGGGTCCTCGACCTCGTCCAGGATCACGCGGCCGACCTTGGTGCTGAGCACATAGGCGTCGCGGGGGCGCCCGGCGAGCGCGTCGCCGAGGCGTATCTCCGCCAGGCCCGCGCCGTAGAAGGGGGCGGTGTCGAAGTAACGGATGCCGTGGTCCCAGGCGGCGTCGACGGTCGCGGCGGCTTCCTCGTCGGAGACGTCGCGGAACATGCTGCCCAGCGGGGCCGTGCCCAGTCCGAGGGGGCCCGGGAGCAGAGACGTGATGCTCATGAAGTGTCCTTGCGGAGAGAGAGGGGGGGAAGGGGCGGGTCCATGGCCTTCGGCCGGTCCGCCGTTCGTTCGCCTTCGACGTTAGGATCGGGACTTCAGACTGTCCAAGACTCTCTTGGATACACTTGAGTCCTCGGAGGTCTTACATGCTTGACCTGCGCCAACTGCGCTACTTCAGCGTCGTGGCCGAGACCGAACACGTCGGCCGGGCCGCCGAGCAACTCCACATCTCCCAGTCTCCCCTCAGCCGGCAGATCGCCCAGCTGGAGAAGAACCTCGGCCTGACCCTGTTCGAGCGCAGCCAGCAGCGCATCCGGCTCACCCGCGATGGCGCGGTCTTCCTCAGCGAGGCCCGCGCGCTGCTGCGCCACGCCGACCGGCTGGAGAACCTCGGCCGCCGGCTGGGCCGGGGCGAGGAGGGCGGGCTGTGCATCGGCTACGTGGCCGACGCCATGCACACCGGGGTGCTGCCGGGGGCACTGCGGCGGCTCCAGGAGGAGAGCCCCGGTATCCATGTCGCGCTGTACAGCATGGCCGCGGCCGAGCAGTTCGAGGGACTGCGCCAGCGCAGCCTGGACATCGCCCTGGTGCGGGAGCCGCCGGACCGCGACGACCCCGTGCTGCGGGCCGCGCCGCTGCTGGAGGACCCGTTGCTGCTGGTCCTTCCGGCGGGCCATCCGCTGGCCGCGCGCGAGACGATCACGGCGGCGGATCTGGACGGTCAGCCGTGGATCGCGGTCGAGGAGCCCGGCGACCCGGCGTGGCGCGACACGTTCGTCGCCTCGTGCGTGGCCTCGGGCTTCACCCCCGACATCCGGCTCGACGCCGCGGATCCGCTGACGGCACTCGGCCTGGTGGCCTCCGGCCTCGGGCTGGCGCTGGTGCAGAAGAGCATGGTGCGCGGTGCCACGGAGGCCGTCGCCGTGCGCGCACTGCCCTGGCACGAGGCGTCCGTCCAGCTCTGGGCGGTCTGGCACCACATCGATCTGCGGCCGGTCGTCGCCTCGTTCCGCGAGACGGTGCTCGCGGACGAACGGGGGACGGGGGCGGGGCCGCTGGCCGGTGGCCTCGCTTCCGGGGTGTGAGGTCAGTCGGGGAGCTCACACCCCGGATTCCGGAGTGACGAGGCGTCAAGGGGCGACGCCTCCAGGGACGCCACGGCCGCGACCAGGGTGGTGAGTCTCGGATCCCGCGCCGCCAGGTCGAGCGCCTCGCGCAGGGCGCCCTCGTACGTCGGCCGGGCCTGGCCGAGCAGGAGCAGACCGGCGTCGGTGACGTTGGTGTAGATCCCGCGCCGGTCGGTGGGGCACAGATAGCGGGAGAGGAGTGCGCGGTCCTCGAGCCGGGTGACCAGCCGGGTGGTGGCGCTCTGGCTGAGGGCGACCGCGTCCGCCACCTGCTTCATCTGCAGATGGCCGTTGTCCCCGTCGTGCTGTCGGCTCAGGACGTCCAGGACCGCGTACTCGCGGGCGCTGAGCCCATGGCGGGTGTGGAGGGACCCCTCGATATGCGTCTCGATCCTGCTGTGCAGCAGTGACAGGGCGCACCAGCTCCTGTCCCTTATACACATCT
>NZ_JAEEAP010000762.1 GCF_016103465.1 Streptomyces sabulosicollis | reverse complement strand
ACCCCCGATTAGTCGTCGGCAGCGTCAGATGTGTATAGGAGACAGCCCCTGACTCCCGGGGTAGGAGGCCCCTGACTCCCGGTGGAGCGGCGTCATACCCGAGCATTACGCCGAGGTGATCCTGCGGGCTGACGCGCCACGTCGAACGATTTGGTGGGATGAAAAGACCACCACATGGCGGGATCGGGTGACAATGGCCCGAGAGGTGGACGAGTGCAAGCTGACGAACCGCCGCCGACGACGGAGGTAGAGCACACATGGCACGGATCCGACCGACACAGGTCGCCGACGACGGCTTCTGGGACGAAGAGCGGCCATCACGAGGGAAGAAGGCCGCCCGGTACGCCGCTCCGGTCGCCGTCGCGGGCATCGCGGCGGCGACCATAGGACTGGTCCCGGCGCTCGCCAGCACCGGCGACCCCGATCTGCCGAAGATCTCGGCACAAGAGCTGATCAGCAAGATGGCGGCATCGGACACCCAGCAGCTGTCCGGTTCGGTGAAGATCACCACCGATCTGGGCATCCCCTCGCTCCCCGGCGGCGGCTCCATCGCCGACCTCGGCGGGGCGCGCGGCGGCGACGCGTCCGCCGCGCCCGAGTCCAAGCTGATGGAGCTGGTCTCCGGCTCCCACACCCTGCGGGTGGCCACCGACGGCCCCGACAAGCAGCGGGTGTCGATCGTCGAGAACGCCGCCGAGTACAGCATGATCCACAACGGCGACGAGGTCTGGGCGTACGACAGCGGGAGCAACTCCGCCTATCACGCCACCGCCCCCGAGGGCGCGAAGGCCAAGGGCGACCACCGGCAGGACGTGCCGAAGGACCTGCGGGACGCCACGCCCCAGGAGATCGCCAAGACGGTGCTCTCCTCCGTGGACGACACCACCGACGTGACGGTCGACGGCACCTCCCGGGTGGCCGGGCGGGACGCCTACGACCTGCTGATCAAGCCCAAGCAGGGCAGCGACTCCACGATCGGGTCCGTCCGTATCGCGGTGGACGCGGACAACGGTGTCCCGCTGAAGTTCACGCTCTCCCCGAAGAGCGGTGGCAAGGCGATCATCGACGTGGGCTTCACCAAGGTGGACTTCGGCAAGCCCAAGGCGAGCACCTTCGACTTCACCCCGCCCAAGGGCGCCAAGGTCACCGAGGAGCCCAAGGCCGACCGGAAGCACGCCCCGAAGGACTTCGGCGCCAAGGACTTCAAGGACGCCCAGGGCGCCCTGTCCGGGCTGAAGGTCGTCGGTGAGGGCTGGGACTCGGTCGCCCGGCTCGACACCTCCGGCGGCTCCGCGGCGCCCACGGCCCCCGGCGACGAGGGCGGCCCGGGCGCGGCCTCCGGCCTCCTCGGCGGCTTCGGCAAGGAGGTCAAGGGGAAGTTCGGGTCCGGCACCGTGGTCAGCACCCGGCTGGTGAACGCGCTGGTCACCGACGACGGAAAGGTGTTCGTCGGCGCGGTGGACAAGGACGCCCTGGTCAAGGCCGCCAACGCGGCCAAGTGAGCCCACTGGGCGCATAGGGCGCGGTGACGGACGACGCAGGGCGGATACGACGCAGGACGAAGGGGAGCCCGTGGAGCAGCGGTCCACCGAGGGGGACGACGCCGCGGTGGAGACCCGCGGGCTCACCAAGCGCTACCGGGGCGGGCAGCTCGCGGTCGACGCACTGGACCTGTCCGTGCCGCGCGGCAGTGTCTTCGGCTTCCTCGGGCCCAATGGCTCGGGGAAGACGACGACCATCCGCATGCTCATGGGCCTGATCGAGCCCACCTCGGGCGGAGCCAGGCTGCTCGGCGAGCCGATGCCGCGCGCCGCCCGGAGCGTACTGCCCAGGGTGGGCGCCCTCATCGAGGGCCCCGCGCTCTACCCCTTTCTGACCGGCCGCGACAATCTGCTGCGCTACGACGCGGCCGACCCCACGGCCGACCCCCGCACCCGCACCACCCGCGTGGCGGCCGCCCTGGACCGGGTCGGGCTGGCCGCTGCGGCCGGGAAGAAGGCCCGTGCGTACTCGCTCGGCATGAAGCAGCGCCTGGGCCTGGCCGCCGCGCTGCTCCAGCCGCGTGAGCTGCTGGTGCTGGACGAGCCGACCAACGGCCTCGATCCGCAGGGCATGCGCGAGATCCGGGCCCTGGTGCGCGAGCTGGCCGAGGAGGGCACCACCGTCTTCCTCTCCTCCCACCTCCTCGACGAGATCGAACAGGTGTGCACCCACGCCGCCGTGATGGCCCAGGGCCGTCTGATCGCCCAGGGCACGGTGGCCGAGCTGGCGGCGGGCAGCCGCGGCCGGCTGGCCGTCACCACCCCGGACCCGGTGGACGCGGTCCGGGTCCTCAAGGAGCACGGGGTGACGGATCTGGTGGTCCTGGACGAGCGCGTCTCCGGCGAGCTGCCGCTGCCCGGCCCCGGCCCGGACGACGCACCGCTGGAGCTGGCCGATCTCAACGCCGCCCTCGTACGCGCCGGGGTGCGGGTCCGGGCCTTCGGGGCCGAACGCGCCTCGCTCGAGGACGCCTTCGTCGCGCTGACCGGGGAGGGCCTGTCTCCTATACACATCT
>NZ_JAEEAP010000761.1 GCF_016103465.1 Streptomyces sabulosicollis | reverse complement strand
GTCATCCACACCGCCGGAACCCTCGACGACGCCACCCTCACCACCCTCACCCCCGACCACCTCGACACCGTCTTCCGCCCCAAGATCGACGCCATCACCCACCTCCACGACCTCACCCACCACCACGACCTCGCCGCGTTCGTCGTCTACTCCTCCGCCGCCGGAGTCCTCGGCAACGCGGGCCAGGCCAACTACGCAGCCGCCAACGCCTTCCTCGACGCCTTCGCCCAGTGGCGGCACGCCCGCCACCGGCCCGCGACCTCGCTGGCGTGGGGGCTGTGGAGCGACACCAGCACGCTCACGGCGACGATGGACGCCGCCGACGTTCGCCGCACCCGGCGCGCGGGGGTGCTGGGCATGGACAACGCCGAGGCGCTGCGGGTGTTCGACACCGGGCTGCGGTCCGGACTGCCCGCGCTCGTGGCCGCGAAGATCGACCTGACCGCCGTCCGGGCACCGGACGCCGAGGTGTCCCCGCTGCTGCGCGGGCTGGCGCGGCCGGTGCGGCGCACCGCGCGGACCGTGGCGTCGGCGCCGACGGCCGGTGGTCTGTCGGGGCAGCTGGCCGGGCTGTCGCCCGCCGGGCAGCAGGAGTTCCTGCTCAACCTGGTGCGGGCGGAAGCCGCGGTGGTCCTCGGCCACACCGGGCCGGAGGCGATCGAGCCGACGGTGGCGTTCAAGGAGATGGGCTTCGACTCGCTGACGGCGGTCGAACTGCGCAACCGGCTCAACTCGGCGACCGGGCTGCGCTTGCCCGCGACGTCGCTCTTCGACCACCCGACCCCGACGCTCCTCGCCGAGCTGCTCCACACCGAGCTGGGCGGTGGTCCGGCGCCCGCCGCGGCGGCGCCGGTGGCCGTGCGCACCACCGCGGACGAGCCGATCGCCGTGGTGGCGATGAGCTGCCGGCTGCCGGGCGGGGTGACCGACCCGGACGGGCTGTGGGACCTGCTGCTGGGCGAGCGCGACGGCATCACCGACTTCCCCCGCGACCGGGGCTGGGACCTGGAGGCGCTGTTCGACGCGGATCCGGACCGCAGTGGCACCTCGTATGTGCTGCGCGGCGGTTTCCTCGAGGACGCGGCCGGTTTCGACGCGGACTTCTTCGGCATCTCACCACGTGAGGCGCTGGCGATGGACCCGCAGCAACGGCTGTTCCTGGAAGCCTGCTGGGAGGCGTTCGAGCGGGCGGGCATGGACCCGACGGCGGTGGGAGGCCGGGACATCGGCGTGTTCGCCGGTGTCATCAACCAGGACTACGGCGTGCGCGGCGGGCCCGCCCCCGAGGACCTGGAGGGCTATATGCTCACCGGCTCGGCGACGAGTGTCGCCTCCGGCCGGGTGGCGTATGTGCTGGGCCTGGAGGGTCCCGCGGTCACGGTGGACACGGCGTGCTCCTCCTCACTGGTGGCCCTGCACTGGGCGGTACAGGCGCTGCGGCGGGGCGAGTGCTCGATGGCGCTGACCGGTGGCGCCACGGTGATGGGGCGGCCGTCGGCGTTCGTGGAGTTCTCGCGCCAGCGCGGTCTGGCGCCGGACGGCCTGTGCAAGGCGTTCGGCGCGGGCGCGGACGGCACCGCCTTCAGTGAGGGCGTCGGCGTACTGCTGCTGGAACGGCTGTCCGACGCCCGCCGCAACGGCCACGAGGTACTGGCCGTGATCCGGGGCACGGCGGTGAACCAGGACGGGGCCAGCAACGGCCTCACGGCACCCAACGGGCCGTCCCAGCAGCGGGTGATCCGGCAGGCGCTGGCCAACGCCGGGCTGTCGGCCGCCGACATCGACGCCGTCGAGGCCCACGGCACCGGCACCGCCCTCGGCGACCCCATCGAGGCCCAGGCGCTCCTGGCCACCTACGGACAGCACCGCCGGGGGGACGAGCCGGTCTGGCTCGGCTCGCTGAAGTCCAACATGGGGCACACGCTGGCCGCGGCGGGCGTGTCCAGCGTCATCAAGATGGTGCTGGCGATGCGGCACGGTACGCTTCCGCGCTCCCTGCACGCCAACGAGCCAACGCCCGAAGTGGATTGGGCGTCCGGCGCGGTGTCGCTGCTCACCGAGGCCCGCCCCTGGCCGGAGACCGGCCGCCCCCGCCGCGCCGGGATCTCCTCCTTCGGGATCAGCGGCACCAACGCCCACCTCATCCTGGAGCAGGCACCTCAGCCTCAGCCCGAAGCCTCACGACAGGTGGACGACGGCCCGGACACCGCCGGGCTCGTGGCGACCGGCGGGGCCGTGCCCTGGGTCCTGTCGGCCAAGACCCCCACAGCCCTGCGGGCTCAGGCCCAGCGACTCCTGGACCACCTGGAATCCGGCGTGGACGCACGCCCGGTGGACATCGGCTGGTCGCTCGCCACCACCCGCACCCTCCACGACCACCGCGCCGTCGTCATCACCGACACCGAGGGCAGTGAAGCCACAGCCGCTCTCGCCGCGCTCGCCACCGAACAGCCCCATCCCCGTCTCACCACCGGCCACGCCACCGCCCACGGCAAGACGGTCTTCGTCTTCCCCGGCCAGGGCGCGCAGTGGACAGGCATGGGAGCCGAACTCCTCCGGACCTCCCCCGTCTTCGCCGAACGCCTCCACGCATGCGCCCAAGCCCTCGCCCCCTACACCGACTGGAACC
>NZ_JAEEAP010000760.1 GCF_016103465.1 Streptomyces sabulosicollis | reverse complement strand
GTCCTGGACCCGTCCGTCACCGGCGGCGAGCTGTGGGCCCCCCGCCGCTTCGGCCTCCGCGGCGCCCCCCGCCGCCGCCCCGTCCGGGGTCACCTGGCCGACGCGGACGTCGCGGCCCACCTGTGGTCGGCGAGCCGCGACCTGACGGGGCTCGAGCCGCGGTTCGGCCCGGCGTGAGGCCGGGGAATCAGGTCTGGCTGCCGCCGTCCACCCGGAGCACCACACCCGTCACATAGGAGGCGCGGTCGCTGAGGAGCCAGGCCGCGGCCTGGGCGATCTCGTCGGGGTCGGCGGCGCGGCGCAGGGGTGCGTGGGTGGTGATGCGCTCGACGATGCCGGGGGACTCCTCCTCCCACGTGCGGATCATCTCGGTGAGTGTGGCGCCGGGCGCGATGGCGTTGACGCGGATGCCCTCCGGGCCGTAGGTGACGGCGGCGGACTCGGTGAGGCTGTTGACCGCGCGCTTCATGGCGCCGTACGCGGGGAGTTCGGGGTTGCCCATGAGGCTGCCGACACTGGAGTTGTTGACGATGGCGCCCGTTCCGGCGGTGGCGCGGATGGCGGCGACCTCGGCGTTCATGGCCAGCCAGGGGCCCCGGAGGTTGACGGCGTAGACGTGGTCGAAGTCGGCCTGCGGCAGCTGGTCCATCGGGCCCGGCTGCTGGATCGTCGCGCCGTTGTTGAAGGCCACGTCGAGACGGCCGTACAGCTCCACGGCGCGGTCGACGGCGGCGCGGACGCTCGCCGCGTCGGCCAGGTCGCACATCACGTGATCCGCGGTGCCGCCGGCCGCCCTGATCTCCTCGGTGACCGTCTTGAGCTGGGCCTCGGTACGGGCCGCCAGCAGCACCCGGGCGCCCTCCCGGGCGAAGAGGCGGGCCGCGGCGGCGCCGATGCCGCGCCCGGCGCCGGTGATGAAGGCGACCTTGCCCGCCAGCAGTCCGGCGGCCGGGGCGGGGGGCGGGGTTCCGAGGGTGGTGTTCGCTGTGTCGTTCATGTCCCCGAGGCTGCCGCGGGGGCCGGAGCCCAGCCAGGCACCGGCGGTACCTGGCTGAGCCCCCGGCGCCCGCGCACACTGAAGGCGTGGACAGACGAGAACTGGCGGCCTTCCTGCGCAGCCGACGCGAGCGGATCACGCCCGCCGATGTGGGGCTGCCCGCCGGGACGCGGCGCCGCACGCCGGGGCTGCGGCGCGAGGAGGTGGCCCAGCTGGCGTTCATCTCGACCGAGTACTACACGCGGCTGGAGCAGGCCCGCGCCCCGCGCCCGTCCCGCGAGGTGCTGACCGGTCTGGCCCGCGCCCTGCGGCTGGGCGACACCGAGCGCGATCATCTGCACCATCTCGCGGGCGCCCCTCCCGGCCCGGCGGCCGGGCCCTCGCGCGAGGTGCGGCCGAGCATCGCGGACCTGCTGCGGCGGCTGCCGAACGCGGCGGCGATCGTGCTCTCCGCGACGTACGAGGTGATCGCCTGGAACGATCTGGCCGCCGCCCTCATGGAGGACTTCTCCGCCCTCCCGCGCCGCGACCGCAACTTCGTCCGCCGCGCCTTCCTCGGGCCGCACCGGGACGGGCGGCGGCTGTACGGGGTGTCGGACGCGGACGAGTTCGCCCGGACCTCGGCCCAGGGGCTGCGCGCCGCGGCCGCCCGCTACCCCGACGACCCCGAGGTGACCGAGCTGGTGGCCGAGCTCCGCTCGGGCAGCGAGGAGTTCGCCCGGCTGTGGGACTCCCACGATGTGTCCGCCCGGCCCACCCTGTGCAAGACGCTGCACCATCCGCTCGTCGGGCCCATCACCGTCAACTGCGACGTGCTGGACATCGCCGACCGGGACCAGCGGGTGATCATCTACACCGCCGACCCCGGCTCACCGGCCGAGGAGGCGCTGCGGCTGCTGTCGGTCGTCGGCACGCAGCGGATGGAGGTGCCGGGCTGAGCCGCCGTGCCGTCCGTCCGCTCAGACCAGGCGGCGGGCCGTGGCCCAGCGGGTCAGCTCGTGGCGGTTGGAGAGCTGGAGCTTGCGGAGCACCGCCGAGACATGGCTCTCGACCGTCTTCACCGAGATGAACAGCTGCTTGGCGATCTCCTTGTAGGCGTAGCCGCGCGCGATGAGGCGCAGCACCTCGCGCTCGCGCTGGGTGAGCCGGTCCAGGTCCTCGTCCACGGGCGGGGCGTCGGTGGAGGCGAAGGCGTCGAGGACGAAACCGGCGAGCCGCGGGGAGAAGACCGCGTCGCCCTCGGAGACCCGGAAGATCGCGTCCACGAGGTCGGTGCCGGTGATGGTCTTGGTCACATAGCCGCGGGCGCCGCCGCGGATGACGCCGATGACGTCCTCGGCGGCGTCCGAGACGGACAGCGCGAGGAAGCGCACCGGGCGGTCCTGGTCGGCCATCAGCGAGGCGCTGCGGCGCAGCACCTCGACGCCGCCCCCGCCGGGGAGGTGGACGTCGAGCAGCACGACCTCGGGGCGGGTCGCGGTGATCACGGTCACGGCCTGGTCGACGTCGGCCGCCTCGCCGACCACCTCGACACCGGTCCGGGCCGTCTCCCCGATCTCGGCCTGCACCCCGGTGCGGAACATGCGGTGGTCGTCCACCAGCACGACCCGCACCCGCCGCGCCACGGCGGCATCG
>NZ_JAEEAP010000075.1 GCF_016103465.1 Streptomyces sabulosicollis | reverse complement strand
AGATGTGTATACGAGACAGACGCTCAAAAGCCGACCGACCCGTCGCCAGCGAGAACCCCACATCCACCGGACGCAGCTCAGCCCGAGCCTCCACATGCGCCACCAGCCGCTCCGCCTGAGCACGCAACGCGGCCGCACCCCGACCCGACACCACCCACGGCACCACACCCGGAGCCACGGCACCCGCCGGAGCCTGAGCCGCCTCCACCTCCGGCGCCTGCTCGATGATCGTGTGCACATTCGTGCCGCTCACGCCGAAGGACGAGATGCCCGCCCGGCGCGGCTGGCCGGTCTCGGGCCACGGCCGCGCCTCGGTCAGCAGCGACACCTCCCCCGCCGACCAGTCGACATGCGGGGTGGGCTCGTCCACGTGCAGGGTCCGCGGCAGCACCCCGTGCCGCATCGCCATGACCATCTTGATGACGCCACCGATACCGGCGACGTTCTGGGTGTGGCCGATGTTCGACTTCAGGGAGCCGAGCCACAGCGGCCGCCCCTCCGGCCGCTCCTGGCCGTAGGTGGCCAGCAGCGCCTGCGCCTCGATCGGGTCGCCCAGCGTCGTCCCCGTGCCATGCGCCTCCACCGCGTCCACGTCGGCGGGGGTGAGCCGGGCGTTCTCCAGGGCCTGCCGGATGACACGCCGCTGCGACGGGCCGTTCGGCGCCGTCAGACCGTTGGACGCGCCGTCCTGGTTGACCGCCGAGCCGCGCACCACCGCCAGCACCTGGTGTCCGTTGCGCCGCGCGTCCGACAGCCGCTCGACCAGCAGCACGGCGACGCCCTCGGACCAGCCGGTGCCGTCCGCCGACGCGGCGAAGGACTTGCAGCGGCCGTCGGCGGAGAGCCCGCGCTGACGGCTGAACTCCACGAACACGTCCGGGGAGGACAGCACCGTCGCGCCCGCCGCCAGCGCGAGCGAGCACTCGCTCTGCCGCAGCGCCTGGACCGCCAGGTGCAGCGCCACCGAGGAGGACGAGCAGGCGGTGTCGATGGTGGCCGCCGGGCCCTCGAGACCGAACGCGTAGGACAGCCGCCCGGACGCGACGCTGGAGGCGGTGCCGGTGAGCAGATGGCCCTCGACACCCTCCGGCAGGTCGTACTCCCCCGCCCCGTACGCCTGCGTGGACGCGCCGACGAACACACCGGTGCGCGAGCCGCGCACCGTCGCCGGGTCGATCCCGGCCCGCTCGAACGCCTCCCACGAGGTCTCCAGCAGCAGCCGCTGCTGCGGGTCCATCGCGAGCGCCTCGCGCGGCGAGATCCCGAAGAAGCCCGGGTCGAACTCGGCGGCGTCGTGCAGGAAGCCGCCTCCGCGGGCGTAGAACGTGCCCTCGCGCTCGGGGTCCGGGTCGTACAGCGCCTCGATGTCCCAGCCGCGGTCGGCGGGGAAGCCGGAGATGGCGTCCTGGCCGTCGGCCACGAGCCGCCACAGCTCCTCGGGGCTGCCGACGCCGCCGGGGAACCGGCAGCTCATGCCGACGATCGCGATCGGTTCCCGGGAGGCGTCGGTGAGCTGCTGGTTCTGTTTCCGCAGCCGCTCGGTTTCCTTCAGCGAGGCCCGCAGCGCGTCAACGAGCTTTTCGTTGGGGGTTGTCATCGTGTACTCCGTGCTTGGGCCCGCGTCAGGAATCGTTGCCGTCGAGGCTGTCGAGGTCGAGCGCCATGTCGATGAGGTGCTGGACGTCCATCTCGTCGATGGACTCCGCCTCGTCCTCGGCGCGGCTGGGGTCGGAAGTGGCGGCTTGTGGATCGGCCAGCCGGAGCAGCGTGTCCAGCAGCCCGGCCTCCCGGATCCGGCTCATCGGGATGGTGGCCAGGGTGCGGCGCAGCTCGGCGTCCTGCGGGTCGAGGTCCACATCGGGCAGGGCGTGGCCGGGGCCGTGGCCCGGTCCGTCCGGGACCAGCTCGGTCAGCAGGTGTGCGGCGAGCGCGGCCGGTGTCGGGTAGTCGTAGACCAGGCTCGCGGGCAGCTTGAGGCCGGTGGCCGCGCCGAGCCGGGTGCGCAGTTCGACCGCGGTGAGCGAGTCGAAGCCCAGCTCGTTGAAGGCGCGTCCGGCCTCGACCTCGGCGGCGGAGGCGTGGCCGAGGGCGCTGGCCACGTGGGTGCGGACCAGCTCCAGCACCGCGTCCTCGCGGTCCGCCACGGACAGTCCGGCGAGCCGCTCGCGCAGGCCCGGCGCGGCGTCGGCCGCCTTGTCCGCCGACTCGCCGTCGCCGCCGCCCCGCAGGGCCTTGGCCACCTGCGGCAGGTCGTCGATCAGCGGGCGGGGGCGGGCGGCGGTGAAGGCCGGGGCGAAACGCTCCCAGTCGACGTCGGCCACAGTCACGGCGGTCTCCTGGCGGGAGAGCACCCGCTGGAAGGCGACCATGTTGCGCTCCGGTGCCATGGGCGGCAGGCCACGGCGGCGCAGCTGCTCCTCGGCGTCGCCCTCGGCGGCCATGCCGCCGTCCGCCCACGGGCCCCAGGCCACCGAGGTGGCGGCCAGGCCACGCGCCCGGCGCTGTTCGGCCAGCGCGTCCAGGAAGGCGTTCCCGGCCGCGTACGCGCCCTGGCCACCGCTGCCCCACACCCCGGCGATCGAGGAGAAGAGCACGAAGGCGTCCAGCGGGTCGGCGTCCTCGCCGAAGAGGGCGTCGAGGTGGACCGCCCCGGTCGTCTTGGCCGCCACGATCCGGGCGAACTCGGGGAGTTCGGCACCGGTGCCGGGCTCCTGGGAGATCCCGGCCGAGTGCACCACGGCCCGGACCGGGGTGCCGCCCACGGCCAGCTTCTCCACCAGCGCGGCGAGCGCGTGGCGGTCGGCCACATCGCACGCCTCGACGGTCACGGCGGTGTCGGTGCCGGACAGTTCGGCCAGGATCTCGGCCGCGCCCGGCGCGTCGGGCCCACGGCGGCTGAGCAGCACCAGCCGCTCCGCGCCGTGGTCCGCCAGCCAGCGGGCGACATGCCGCCCCAGGGCGCCCGTGCCACCGGTCACCAGCACGGTGCCGCGCGGCGTCCAGGGCTCGGCGGCGGCGGTGGCCGCGGTGCGCGGGGCCGGGACGAGACGGCGTACGAAGACACCGGTGGCGCGGATCGCCACCTGGTCCTCGTCGTCGGACCCGGTGAGCACGTCCGCGAGCCGGTCCAGCGCCCGCTGGTCCACGGTCTCCGGCAGATCGACCAGACCGCCCCAGCGCTCGGGCTGCTCCAGGGCGACCACCCGGCCGTAGCCCCAGACCTGGGCCTGGGTGGCGCTGGCCAGCCGGTCGGCGCCACCGGTCGAGACCGCGCCCCGGGTGGCGCACCACAGCCGCGCCGGGGCGTCGCCGCCCCGCCGCGCCAGCGCCTCGGCCAGCGCACCGGTCAGCGCGAGGCCGACCGGCACCGCCGGATGCTCCGGGTGCGGCCGCTCGTCCAGCGCCAGCAGGGACAGCACTCCGGCCACCGGGCCGTCGGCCGACGCCGAGACGATGCGGTCGGCCACGGCGGCGGGGTCGGTGTCCACGGCGTCCAGTTCGAGCGTGACGACCCGCACGCCGCGGCGGGTCAGATCGTCGGCCACGGCGGTGATCCGCGGGTCGTCGGCGTGGCTCGCCGGGACGACGGTCAGCCAGGTGCCGGACGGGGCCGGGGCGCCCGACGGGCCGCCCTGCGGGCGCGGCTTCCACACCACGTTGTAGAGGTGGCCGTCGGCGGCGGACCGCTCGCGCTGGTCGCGGCGCCACGACGACAGGGCGGGCAGCACCGCGCTGAGCGGCTGGTCGCCCTCGACCCGCAGCTCGGTGGCGAGCGACTCCCAGTCCTCGCGCTCCACGGCCTCCCAGAACCGCGCGTCCACCGCGTCCACGGCGCCTTCGGCCGGGGTCCCGGCGTCCAGGGCGGTGTCCGGCCAGTAGCGGCGGCGCTGGAACGCGTACGTCGGCAGGTCGACGCGGCGGGCGCCGGTCCCGGCGAAGTACCCGGCCCAGTCCACCTCGGCGCCCCGGACGTACGCCTGGGCGAGCGCGGTGGTGACGGTCTCGGCCTCGGGGCGGTCCTTGCGCAGCGCGGCGGCGAATCCGGCCGCGTCCGCGTCGGTGACGCACTCCTGGGCCATGGCGGTGAGAACGCCGTCGGGGCCCAACTCGACGTAGGTGGTGACGCCCTGGGCTTCGAGGGTCCGGACGCCGTCGAGGAAGCGGACGGCCTCGCGGACGTGGCGCACCCAGAAGTCCGGGCTGGTGATCTCCTCGGCGGAGACCACGGTGCCGGTGAGGTTGGACACGATGGGGATGCGCGGAGCCTCGTAGATCAGCCCCTGCGCCACCTCGCGGAACGCCTCCAGCATCCCGTCCATCCGCGGCGAGTGGAACGCGTGGCTCACGGTGAGCCGCTTGGTCTTGCGGCCCCGCGCCTCGAATACGGCCGCGATCTCGGCCGCCGCGTCCTCATCGCCCGCGATGACCACGGAGGCGGGCCCGTTGAGCGCGGCGATGCTCACGCCATCGGTGAGCAGCGGCGCCACCTCGTCCTCCGACGCCTGCACCGCGACCATCGCGCCACCGGCCGGAAGCTCCTGCATCAACCGTCCGCGCGCGGCCACCAGCTTCGCCGCGTCCGCCAGCGTCAGCACACCCGCCACATGCGCGGCGGCCAGCTCACCGATCGAATGCCCGGACAGGAAGTCCGCCTTGAGGCCCCACGCCTCGACCAGCCGGAAGAGCGCCACCTCGACCGCGAACAACGCGGGCTGGGCGAAACCGGTCTGGTCCAGCACCTCCGCGTCATCCCCGAACACCACATCCCGCAACGGCCGCTCCAGATGCGCGTCCAGCTCCGCGCACACCGCGTCCAGCGCCTCCGCGAACACCGGATAGGCGTCATACAGCTCACGCCCCATCCCCAGCCGCTGACTCCCCTGCCCCGTGAACAGGAACGCCACCTTGCCACCGGCGACCTCGCCCTCGACCAGCCCCGCCGTGCCGCGTCCCTCGGCCAGCGCCGCGAGCTGCTCGCCGAGGAGGCCGCCGTCCCGGCCGAGCAGCACGGCCCGGTGTTCCAGGGCGGCGCGCGAGGTGGCCAGGGAGTAGGCGAGGTCGAGCGGGCGCGGACCGTCGGCTCCGGCGTCCACGGAGGGGCGCAGCCGTGCGGCCTGGGCCCGTAGCGCGTCCTCGGTACGGCCCGAGACCGGCCAGGCCAGGACGGGCAGGGCCCGCTCCGGAGCGGGCGCGGAGACCGGGTCCACGGCCGGGGCCTGCTCGATGATCGCGTGCGAGTTGGTGCCGCTGAAGCCGAACGACGACACGCCCGCGCGGCGCGGCCGGCCGGTCTCCGGCCAGGGCCGGGCCTCGGTCAGCAGCTCGATGTCACCGGCGGTCCAGTCGACGTGCGGGGTCGGCTCGCTGACGTGCAGGGTCCGCGGCAGCACACCGTGCCGCATCGCCATGACCATCTTCATGATGCCCGCGGCGCCCGCCACGGCCTGGGTGTGGCCGATGTTGGACTTCACCGAGCCCAGCCACAGCGGTCGGCCCTCGGGCCGGTCCTGGCCGTAGGTGGCGAGCAGCGCCTGCGCCTCGATCGGGTCGCCGAGCGTCGTGCCGGTGCCATGGGCCTCGACGGCGTCGATGTCCGTGGCCGACAGCCCGGCGTTGGCGAGGGCCTGCCGGATGACGCGCTGCTGGGACGGGCCGTTGGGCGCCGTCAGACCGTTGGACGCGCCGTCCTGGTTGATGGCCGTGGAGCGCAGCACGGCGAGCACCGGATGGCCGTTCCTGCGGGCGTCGGAGAGCCGCTCCACCAGGAACAGGCCGACGCCCTCGGACCAGTTGGTGCCGTCCGCGTCCGCCGAGAACGCCTTGATCCGGCCGTCGGCGGCCAGGCCGCGCTGCCGGCTGAACTCCAGGAAGGCGCCCGGGGTGGACATGACCGTGACGGCACCGGCCAGCGCGAGCGAGCATTCGCCGTTGCGCAGCGCCTGCGCGGCCAGGTGCAGCGCCACGACCGACGACGAGCAGGCGGTGTCGATGGTGACCGCCGGGCCCTCGAGCCCGAACGCGTAGGAGAGGCGGCCGGAGGCCACGCTGGAGGAGTTGCCGGTGCCGAGGTGGCCTTCGAGGCCCTGCGGCTCGTTCAGCCACAGGGTCAGGTAGTCCTGGTCGTTGGAGCCGATGTAGACGCCGGTACGGCTGCCGCGCAGCGTGGCCGGGTCGATGCCCGCGCGCTCGAACGCCTCCCAGGTGGTCTCCATCAGCAGCCGCTGCTGCGGGTCCATCGCGAGCGCCTCGCGCGGCGAGATCCCGAAGAACGAGGCGTCGAAGTCGGCCACGTCGTGCAGGAAGCCGCCCTCGCGGGTGTAGCTGGTGCCCTCCAGGTCGGGGTCGTCGCTGTAGAGGGTGGCGAGGTCCCAGCCGCGGTCGGCCGGGAACGGGGTGATGGCGTCGTCACCGGCCACCAGCAGCTGCCACAGCTCCTCGGGCGAGCGCACCCCGCCCGGGAAGCGGCAGCTCATCGCGACGATCGCGATCGGGTCGTCGCGGTCCACCGCGCTGATCACCCGGTCGGGGACGATGGCGTCGGCCGGGTCCCCGACGATCTCCTGGCGCAGATGGCCCGCCAGGGCGGTCGAGGTGGGATAGTCGAAGACGAGCGTCGGCGGCAGCCGCAGCCCGGTGGCCTCGCGCAGCAGGTTGCGCAGCTCGACGGCGGTCAGGGAGTCGAAGCCCAGGTCCTTGAACGCCCGGCCCTCCTCCACGGCCTGCGGGCCCGCGTAGCCGAGAACTGCCGCCACCTGCGTACGGACCAGGTCCAGCAGCAGCCGGTCCTGCTCGGCCGCGCTCAGCCCGGCCAGCCGCTCGGCCAGCGCGGAACCGCCGCCCGCGGCGGTGTCCACCGCGCGGCGCACCGGGACCCGCACCAGCCCGCGCAGCAGCGGCGCGAGCGCGCCCGCCGCGGCCTGGGCGCGCAGCGCCACGGCGTCCACGCGCATGGGGACCGGCGCCACCTCGTCCGTGGTGAGCGCGGCGTCCAGGAGCGCCAGGCCCTCCGCCGGGGACAGCGGCGGCAGTCCGGCGCGCCGCATCCGGGCGATGTCGGCCTCGTCCAGGCCACCGGCCATACCGGCGCCCGCCCAGGGGCCCCAGGCCAGCGAGACGGCGGGCAGTCCCTCGGCGCGGCGGTGTGCGGCGAGGGCGTCCAGGAAGGCGTTGGCGGCCGCGTAGTTGCCCTGGCCGGGGGTGCCGAACACGCCCGAGGCGGAGGAGAACAGCACGAAGGCCGTCAGGTCCAGCTCGCGGGTCAGCTCGTGCAGGTTCCAGGCCGCGTCCACCTTCGGACGCATGACGTGGTCCACGCGCTCGGGCGTCAGCGAGCCGATCACACCGTCGTCCAGTACACCGGCCGTGTGCACGACCGCCGTCAGCGGATGCTCGGCCGGGACGGTGGCGAGGGCCGCGGCCAGCGCGTCCCGGTCCGCCACATCACACGCCACCCAGCGCACACTCGCGCCCAACTCGGCCAACTCCGCGCCGAGTTCCGCCGCACCCGGCGCCTGGTCACCACGGCGGCTGACCAGCAGCAGACGCCTGACGCCACGCTCGGCCACCAGATGCCGCGCCACCAGACCACCCAGCGAACCGGACGCGCCGGTCACCAGCACCGTGCCCTCGGGGCCGAAGGCCACCGCCCTGGTCTCTTCCGCGACCGGCACCCGGGCCAGCCGTGGGATACGGGCCACGCCCGCTCGGACGGCGAGCTGCTCCTCGCCCGCCGCCAGCGCGGCCGGAAGCGCCGCGCGCGACGCGTCCTGGCCGTCGATGTCCAGGAGGACGAAGCGGTCCGGGTTCTCGGCCTGCGCCGTGCGCAGCAGACCCCACACCGCGGACTGCGCCGGATCGCGCACCGGCTCGCCCTCGCCGAGGGTCAGGAACACCAGCCGCGAGGTGGCGAACCGCTCATCGGCCAGCCACGCCTGGGCCAGGCCCAGCGCCCCGGCCGTGGCCCGGCGCACGGTGCCCGGCACCCCGCCGCCGCCCTCCGTGGACGGTGTCACGCCCTCCGTGGACGGTGTCACGCCCTCGGTGGACGGCGTCACGCCCTCCGTGGACGGTGTCACGAACACGTACTCCGGTACGGCCGCACCGGCCGCCACGGCCTCGCTGAGCGCCGTGAGGTCCGCGTACGCCACGGCCTGGCCACCGGCGGCGGCGAGCCCGAGGGCGTCCGCGCCGAGCACCGCCCAGCGGTCGCCACCGGGCGCGTCGGCGCCCGCTCCGGCCGGGAGTCCGGTCCACTCCACGCGGAACAGCGACTCGTGGTAGGCCGCCCGCGCGGCCCGCACCTGCTCCGCCGACACGGCGCGCAGGACCAGGGAGTCCACGGCGGCGACCGGCGCACCGGCCGGGTCCGCGATCTCCAGCCGGACAGCGTCCGCGCCGCGCAGCTCGAGCCGCACCCGCAGCGCCGAGGCGCCACTCGCGTACAGCGACACGCCGCTCCAGGCGAACGGCAGCCGCCCCTGGCCGTCGCCGTCGCCCAGGCCGTCCAGGCCGAGCGCGTGCAGCGCCGAGTCGAGCAGCGCCGGGTGCAGGCCGTACGCCTGCGCGTCGGAGGCGGCGGACTCGTCCAGCCGGACCTCGGCGAAGAGTTCGTCCCCGCGCCGCCAGGCGGCCGTCAGTCCCTGGAACACCGGGCCGTACCGCAGCCCGCCGTCCGCGAGCGCCGCGTACAGCTCCTCGGTACGGGCCGCCTCGGCGCCCCGCGGCGGCCAGGCGGTCAGCGCGAACGACGGCCGGGGCGCGCCCGTGGCGAGCACACCGTCGGCGTGTCGCGTCCACGGCTCCTCGGCCGGGGCGTCCTCCGCGCGGGACAGCACGGTCAGGGACCGCCGTCCGGCGCCGTCGGGCGCGCCGACAGTGAGCTGCAGCCGGACGCCACCGCGTGCGGGCAGCACCAGCGGGGCGTGCAGGGTCAGCTCATCGAGGAGGTCGCAGCCGACCTGGTCACCGGCGCGGACGGCAAGCTCCACGAACGCCGTGCCGGGCAGCACCACCGCGCCCTGCACCTCGTGGTCGGCCAGCCACGGATGCGTATCCACACCCAGCCGTCCGGTGAACACCAGCCCATCGGTCTCGGCCAGCGGCAGCGCGGCGCCCAGCAGCGGATGCCCGGCCAACTCCAGCCCCACGGAGGCCACATCGCCCACGGGCCCCGCGCCCGGCTCCAGCCAGAACCGCTCGTGCTGGAAGGCATACGTCGGCAGGTCGACGCGGTGGGCGTCCCGGCCGGCGAAGTATCCGGCCCAGTCCACGGCCACACCGCGCACATGGGCACGCGCGACGGCCGTGGTCAGCGCCTCGGCCTCGGGGCGGTCCTTGCGCAGCGCGGAGATGAACGCGGCGTCGGACGCGGAGTCGGTCACGCACTCCTGCGCCATCGCGGTGAGCACACCGTCCGGGCCCAGCTCGACGAACGTGGTGACGCCCCTGGCCTCGAGAGTGCGCACACCATCGAGGAAGCGGACGGCCTCGCGGACGTGGCGCACCCAGAAGTCGGCCGTCGTGATCTCGTCGGCGGACACCACGCCGCCGGTCAGGTTCGACACGATCGGGATCTTCGGGGCCTCGTAGGTCAGCCCCTGCGCCACCTGGCGGAACGCGTCCAACATGCCGTCCATGCGCGGCGAGTGGAACGCGTGGCTGACCGTGAGCCGCTTGGTCTTACGGCCCCGCGCCTCGAAACCGGACGCGATCTCCAGGGCCGCGTCCTCATCACCGGCGATGACCACGGACGTGGGCCCGTTGATCGCGGCGATGCTCACGCCATCGGTCAGCAGCGGCAGCACCTCATCCTCCGACGCCTGCACCGCGACCATCGCGCCACCCGCCGGAAGCTCCTGCATCAACCGGCCACGGGCCGCCACCAACCGCGCCGCGTCCGCCAGCGACAACACACCCGCCACATGCGCGGCCGCCAACTCACCGATCGAATGCCCCGACAGGAAATCGGGCCGCAGACCCCACGCCTCCACCAGCCGGAACAGCGCCACCTCGACCGCGAACAACGCGGGCTGGGTGAAACCCGTCTGATCCAGCGCCTCGGCATCCTCCCCGAACAGGACCGTCTTCAACGGCCGTGCGAGATGCCGGTCGAGCTCCGCACACACCGCATCGAGCGCCTCGGCGAACACCGGGTAGGACGCGTACAGCTCACGGCCCATCCCCAGCCGCTGGCTCCCCTGCCCCGTGAACAGGAACGCCGTCTCGCCCTCGGTGACCGTGCCCTCGATCAGCCCCGGCGCGGACTCTCCCCGCGCCAGCGCCTCCAGGCCCGCCACCAGCCCGGCGCGGTCCTCGCCCACGAGCACCGCGCGGCGCTCCAGCGCCGCCCGGCCGGTGGCCAGCGTGTGGCCCACATCGGCGGTGCCGAGGGCGGGTGCCCGGTCGAGGTGGGAGGCGAGGCGGCTCGCGTTGTCGCGCAGCGCCGCCGCGTTCCTGGCGGAGAGGAGCCACGGCAGCACGGCGGCGGTGACCTTCGGGGCGTCCGCGGCCGGGGGGGCGCCCCCGTCCGCGGCCTGCGGCTCCTCGGCCTCCGGCTCGGGGGCCTGCTCCAGGATGGTGTGGGCGTTGGTGCCGCTCACGCCGAAGGCCGAGACACCGGCCCGGCGCGGCCTGCCGGTCTCGTCCCAGGGACGGGCCTCGGTCAGCAGGGAGACCTCGCCCGCCGCCCAGTCCACGGTCGGGGACGGCTCGTCGACGTGGAGGGTCTTGGGCATGATGCCGTGGCGTATCGCCATGACCATCTTGATGACGCCCGCGACACCCGCCGCCGCCTGGGCGTGGCCCAGGTTGGACTTGAGCGAGCCCAGCCACAGCGGGCGGCCCTCGGGCCGCTCCTGGCCGTAGGTGGCCAGCAGCGCCTGCGCCTCGATCGGGTCGCCCAGCGTGGTGCCCGTGCCGTGCGCCTCGACGACGTCGATCTCGGCGGCGGACAGCCGGGCGTTCTCCAGGGCCTGGCGGATGACGCGCCGCTGCGACGGGCCGTTGGGCGCCGTCAGGCCGTTGCTCGCACCGTCCTGGTTGACCGCCGAGCCGCGCACCACGGCCAGCACCTGGTGGCCGTTCCTGCGGGCGTCCGACAGCCGCTCGACCAGCAGGACGCCGACTCCCTCGGACCAGCCGGTGCCGTCCGCCGACGCCGCGAAGGACTTGCAGCGGCCGTCGGGGGCGAGCCCGCGCTGGCGGCTGAACTCCACGAACACATCGGGGTTGGGCATCACGGTGACGCCGCCGACGAGGGCGAGCGTGCATTCGCGCTGCCGCAGCGCCTGGGCCGCCCAGTGCAGCGCGACCAGCGACGACGAGCACGCGGTGTCGATCGTGGCGGCCGGGCCCTCGAGGCCGAAGGTGTAGGCGATACGGCCGGACAGCACACTGGTGGCCCCGCCGGTGAGCAGCAGGCCCTCCAGCTCCTCCGGCGCGCCCTGGAGATCGGAGCCGTAGCCCATGGCCGAGGCGCCCACATAGACGCCGGTGCGGCTGCCCTTGACGGAGGTCGGGTCGATTCCGGCGCGCTCGAAAGCCTCCCAGGACGTTTCCAGCAGCAGCCGCTGCTGCGGGTCCATGGCGAGCGCCTCGCGCGGCGAAATGCCGAAGAATCCGGGGTCGAATTCGGCGGCGCCGTCGAGGAATCCGCCGCCGCTGTTGTAGAAGGTGCCCTTGCGGTCGGGGTCGGGATCGGCCAGTCCCTCGATGTCCCAGCCGCGGTCGGCGGGGAATCCGGAAATGGCGTCACCGCCCTCCGCGACCAGCTGCCACAGATCCTCGGGCGAACCGACACCACCGGGGAAACGGCAGCTCATCGCCACGATGGCGATCGGTTCCTGCGCGTCCGCCTCCACCTCGGTCAGGCGGCGACGGGCCCGGCGCAGCTCAGTGGTCATCCACTTCAGATTGTCGAGCAGCTTCTCTTCGTTCGCGCTAGCCACGGAAACGTCACCTCCTGAGGTCAGTTGAATTGAGGGCGGTCATCACGTCAGGACCTTCCGAATTCATTGTTGATGATGTCGAAGATGTCTTCGGCGGAGGCGGAATCGAGGTCGAGCCCGTCGTCGTCGGCGCCTTCTGCGCCCGCCGCGCTGTCGTTCTCGTTCCAGGTCCGCAACAGCGCTTCGAGGCGTGCGGTGACCCGCTCGCGTTCCGTCGCGTCGTCGGACACGTTGGACAGGGTGAATTCCAGCTTGTCGATCTCGGCCAGGACCGGGAGTCCGGGGGTGGTGTCCTCGCCGAGCAGGTCGGCGCGCAGCACACCGGCGAGCGCGCTGGGCGTCGGATGGTCGAAGACCAGGGTGGCGGTGAGCCGGAGCCCGGTGGCCGCGCCCAGCCGGTTGCGGAGTTCGACGGCGGTGAGCGAGTCGAAGCCCAGCTCCTTGAAGGCCCGGCCCGCCTGGACCGCCGCGGTGTCGTCGTGTCCGAGGACGGCGGCGACCTCCGTACGCACGAGGTCGAGCAGGACCTTCTCGGCCTCGGACCCGGTGAGCCCCGCGAGCCGCTGCCGCAGGGACTCCGCCGGTGCCTCGGCCGCGCCGCCGTCCGCGCCCTCGGCCGGGTCCGCCGCGAGGGCCGCGCGGACCTCGGGCAGATCGGCGATGAGCGGACGGGGGCGGGCCGCGGCGAAGGCGGGCGCGAAACGGCCCCAGTCGACGTCGGCCACGGCCACGGCGGTCTCGTCGCGGTCCAGTGCCTGCTGGAGGGCGGCGATGGCGGAGTGCGGGGCCATCACCGGCAGGCCGCGGCGGCGCAGTTGCTCGGCCGCCTCGTCATCGGCGACGAGCCCGCCGTCCGCCCACGGGCCCCAGGCCACCGAGGTGGCCACCAGGCCACGCGCCCGGCGCTGTTCGGCCAGCGCGTCCAGGAAGGCGTTCCCGGCCGCGTACGCGCCCTGGCCACCGCTGCCCCACACCCCGGCGATCGAGGAGAAGAGCACGAAGGCGTCCAGCTCGGTGTCGCCGAGCAGCGCGTCCAGATGGGCCGCGCCCGCCACCTTGGCGGCCACCACATCGGCCACATCGGCCGGAGTGGTCTCGGCGAGCGGTGCGAACTGCCCGGTGCCCGCCGCGTGCACGACGGCCGTGAGCGGGTGCTCGGGGTGTGCGTCGCGGATCCGGGACAGCAGCCCGGCGACCGCGTCCCGGTCGGTGACATCGCAGGCGGCGACGGTCACCTGAGTGCCCTTCGCGGCCAGTTCCGCCGTGAGCTGGTCGGCGCCGGGGGCGTCGGGGCCCCGGCGGCCGGTGAGCACCAGCCGCTCGGCGCCGCTCTCCGCCAGCCAGCGGGCCACGTGGGCGCCCAGCGCGCCGGTGCCGCCGGTGACCAGGACCGTCCCGCGCGGCCGCCAGGGCGCGCCGGTGGCCGGGGTGCGCTCGGCGTGGGCGAGGCGGCGGGCCAGGATTCCGGCCGTACGGATCGCCAGCTGGTCCTCGTCGCCGTCGCCGTGTCCGCCGAGCACACCGGCCAGGCGGTCGGCGGCCCGCTCGTCGAGCGTGGTGGGCAGGTCGATCAGACCGCCCCAGCGCTCGGGGTGCTCCAGCGCGACCACCCGGCCCAGGCCCCAGATCTGCGCCTGTGGGGCGCTGCCGACCGGCTCCGAGGCGGCGGTGGCGACGGCGCCGGTGGTGGCGCACCACAGCGGGGCGTCCAGGGCCGCGTCCCCGAGCGCCTGCACCAGCAATCCGGTGCGCAGCAGCCCGGTGGGCACGGCGGGGTGGTCGGGGTGCGGACGCTCGTCCAGCGCGAGCAGCGACAGCACCCCGTGCACCGGCTCGTCGGCCACGGCCCGGCGGATCCGCTCGGCCAGGGCGCCCCGGTCGAGGTCCGCACCGTCGGCCGCGCCATCGGCCGGGGCGAGGCGCCGGATGTCGGCGCCCCGGTCGGCCAGCGCGGCCACGACCCGGCGCACGGCCTCGGCGTGGCCCGCGGCCGCGGCCGGTTCGGCGACCAGCCAGACGCCGGGTGCGGCGGCGAGCCGCGGCTCCTCCAGCGGCTTCCAGGTGACGCGGTAGCGCCAGCCGTCGAGCGCGGACCGCTCGCGTTCGCGGCGCCGCCACGCGGACAGCGCCGGGAGCAGCGCGCTGAGCGGCTGGTCCACGTCGATGCCCACCGCGTCCGACAGCGAGGCGAGGTCGTCGCTCTCGACCGCCTCCCAGAACCGGGCGCCGGCCGTGTCGTCGACCGTGGCCTGCTGGCCGGGCATGTGCTGCGGGGTGCCCTCCAGCCAGTAGCGCCGCCGCTGGAAGGCGTAGGTGGGCAGCTCGACGCGGCGGGCGCCGGTCCCGGCGAACAGCGCCTCCCAGTCCAGGGCCGCGCCCCGCACGTGCAGGGTGGCGAGGGCGCCGGTCAGCGTCTCGGTCTCGGGGCGCCCGGCGCGCAGCACGGGCACGAAGGCCACGTCCTCGGCGCCCTCGGCGCTCTCGTCCCCGGTGGTGACGCAGTCCTGCGCCATCGCGGACAGCACCCCGTCCGGGCCCAGTTCGACGTAGGTGGTGACGCCCTGGGCCTCCAGGGCGCGCACCCCGTCGAGGAAGCGGACGGCGTGGCGGACGTGGCGCACCCAGTAGTCGGCGGCCATGCCCAGCTCGTCGGAGACCTGCTGTCCGGTGACGGTGGAGACGATCGGGATGCGCGGCGCGTTGTAGGTCAGCCCCTCGGCGACCTTGCGGAACTCGGCGAGCATGCCGTCCATCAGCGGGGAGTGGAAGGCGTGGCTCACGGTGAGCCGCTTGGTCTTGCGGCCCCGCTCCTGGAACGACGCGGCGATCGCGACCGCCGCGTCCTCCTCGCCCGCGATGACCACTGACGTGGGCCCGTTGAGCGCGGCGATGCCGACGCCCTCGGTGAGCAGCGGCTCGACCTCGTCCTCCGCCGCCTGGAGCGCGATCATCGCGCCACCGGAGGGCAGTTCCTGCATCAGACGGCCGCGCGCGGCCACCAGCGTGGCGGCGTCCTCCAGCGACAGCACCCCGGCCACATGCGCGGCGGCCAGTTCGCCGATGGAGTGCCCGGCCAGGACGTCCGGCCGCAGCCCGGCGGCCTCGGCCAGCCGGAACAGCGCCACCTCGACGGCGAACAGCGCGGGCTGGGTGAACCCGGTCCGGTCCAGCGGCTCCTGGTCGTCCCCGAACAGCACGTCGTACAGCGGCCGCGTCAGGTGCCGGTCCAGCTCGGCGCAGACCGCGTCCAGCGCCTCCGCGAAGACGGGGCTGGCCCCGTACAGCTCCCGGCCCATGCCGAGCCGCTGGCTGCCCTGCCCGGTGAAGAGCACGGCGGTGCGGCCCTCCACGGGCACGCCCCGGACCAGCTGCGCGGCGGACTCGCCGCGCGCGAGGGCGGTCAGCCCGGCGAGCAGCCGGTCCCGGTCCGGGCCGAGGACCACGGCGCGGTGCTCCAGGGCGGACCGGGTGGTGGCCAGCGAGTACGCCACGTCCACCGCGTCGAGCCCGGGGTCGGCCCCGAGGTGGGCGCGCAGCCGCTCGGCCTGGGCCCGCAGCGCGTCCTCGCCCTTGGCCGACAGCGGCCAGGCCACCACATCGGGACGGACGAGCGGACGCCGCGGCGCGCTGTCATGCGCCTCGTCGTGGACCGGTGCCTGCTCCAGGACCGTGTGGGCGTTGGTGCCGCTGAAGCCGAACGAGGAGACGCCCGCGCGGCGCGGACGGCCCGTCTCCGGCCACTCGATCTGCTCGGTCAGCAGCGACACCGCGCCCGCCGACCAGTCCACGTGCGGCGACGGCTCGTCCACGTGCAGGGTGCGCGGCAGCACCCCGTGGCGCATGGCCAGCACCATCTTGATGACACCCGCGACACCGGCCGCGGCCTGGGTGTGGCCGATGTTGGACTTGATGGCGCCCAGCCACAGCGGCCGGTCCTCGGGCCGCTCCTGGCCGTAGGTGGCCAGCAGCGCCTGCGCCTCGATCGGGTCGCCCAGCCGGGTGCCGGTGCCGTGGGCCTCGACCGCGTCCACCTCGGCGGCGGACAGGCCCGCGCCGGCCAGCGCCTGGCGGATGACGCGCTGCTGGGCGGGGCCGTTGGGCGCGGTCAGACCGTTGGACGCGCCGTCCTGGTTGATGGCGGAGCCACGGACGAGCGCGAGCACCGGGTGGCCGTATCGACGCGCGTCCGACAGCCGCTCCACGAGCAGCATGCCCACGCCCTCGCCCCAGCCGGTGCCGTCCGCGCCCGCCGCGAACGCCTTGCAGCGGCCGTCCGGGGCCAGCCCGCGCTGACGGCTGAACTCGATGTACGCGCCGGGGCTGGACATGACCGTGACACCGCCCGCGAGCGCGAGCGAGCACTCGCCCTGGCGCAGCGCCTGGATCGCCCAGTGCAGCGCCACCAGCGACGACGAACACGCCGTGTCGACGGTGACCGCCGGGCCCTCCAGACCGAAGGTGTACGCGAGCCGGCCGGAGACCACGCTGGCCGCGTTGCCGGTGCCCAGATAGCCCTCGACACCCTCGGGGACGGTGTGCAGCGAGGCGTCGTAGTCCTGCCCGTTGGAGCCGACGAAGACACCGGCGGAGGTGCCGCGCAGCGTCGCCGGGTCGATGCCCGCGCGCTCGAACGCCTCCCACGAGGTCTCCAGCAGCAGCCGCTGCTGCGGGTCCATCGCCAGGGCCTCACGCGGCGAGATCCCGAAGAACCCGGCGTCGAAGTGGCCCGCGTCGTAGAGGAAACCGCCCTCGCGTGCGTAGAAGGTGCCCCTCGTGTCCGGGTCCGGGTCGTACAGCGCGTCCAGGTCCCAGCCGCGGTCGGCCGGGAATTCGGCGATGGCGTCCCCGCCCGCCGTGAGCAGCTGCCACAGCTCCTCGGGCGACCGCACCCCACCCGGGAAACGGCAGCTCATGGCGATGATGGCGATCGGGTCGTCATCGGCGGCCGCCGGCCCGGTGGCGGAGGGTGCGGGCTCGGCCGCGGTGCTGGTCCCGATGAGCTCGCCGCGCAGATAGCCCGCGAGGGCGGAGGCCGTCGGGTAGTCGAAGACCAGGGTGGCGGGCAGCTGGACACCGCTGGCGGCACCGAGCCGGTTGCGCAGCTCGACGGCGGTCAGCGAGTCGAAGCCCAGCTCGCCGAAGGCCCGGTCGGCGCCGATGGACTCCGAGCCGTCGTGTCCGAGCACCGCGGCCACCTGCGTACGGACCAGGTCCAGCAGCAGCCGGTCGCGCTCCGCCTCGCCCAGCCCGGCCAGCCGGGCGGCGAGCGAGGAACCGTCGGTTGCGGGCTCGGTGGCGGTGGCCTCCGCCGCCGCGCGGATCTCCGGGAGGTCCGCGAGCAGGCGGCTGGGCCGCCCGGCGGTGAAGTCCGGCGCGAACCGGTCCCAGTCGATGTCCGCGACCGTGACCACCGTGTCATCGAGGTCGAGCGCCCGCTGGAGCGCGCCGATCGCCAACCCGGCGTCCATCGGCGGCAGTCCGCCGCGCCGCAGACGCTGCCCCAGCGCCCCGTCCGCGGCCATCCCGCCCTCGGCCCACGGCCCCCAGGCGATCGAGGTGGCGGGCAGGCCCTGGGCGCGGCGCCGCTCGGCGAGGGCGTCCAGGTAGGCGTTGGCGGCCGCGTAGTTGGCCTGGCCCGCGGCGCCGAAGGTGCCGCTGATCGAGGAGAACAGCACGAAGGCCGACAGCTCCCGATCGCGCGTCAGCGCGTCGAGGTGGGCCGCGGCGGCCGCCTTGGCGCGCAGGACGCTCGCGAACCGTTCGGGGGTGAGCGAGTCCAGTACGCCGTCGTCCAGCACCCCGGCCGTGTGCACCACACCGGTCAGCGGCAGCTCCTCCGGAAGGGAGGCGAGGAGCCGAGCGAGCGCGTCCCGGTCGGCCACATCGCACGCGGCGACCGTCACCCGCGCGCCGGACGCGGCGAGTTCCTCGCGCAGTCCGGCGGCGCCGGGGGCGTCGAGGCCACGGCGGCTGGTGAGCAGCACATGCTCGGCACCGCCCGCGACCAGCCAGCGGGCCACCTGCGCGCCCAGCGCGCCCGTACCGCCGGTGACCAGGGTGGTCCCGGCGCCCGGCGTCCAGGAACCACCGGCGGACGCGGGCACGGAGGCCCGGACCAGGCGGCGTGCGAACACGCCCGACGCCCGCACCGCGACCTGGTCCTCGCCACCGGCCCCGGCCAGCGCCTCCGCCAGCCGCCCCAGCGCACGCTCGTCGGCCGCCTCCGGGAGGTCGACCAGACCGCCCCAGCGCTCGGGCACCTCCAGCGCGGCCACCCGGCCCAGACCCCACAGCCGCGACTGCGCGGGACTGACCGTTCCGTCCGAACGGCCCACGGCCACCGCGCCCCGCGTGGCCACCCACAGCGGCGCGCCGATGCCCGCGTCGCCCAGGGCCTGCGTCAGCGCGACCGTCCGCAGCAGCCCGTCGCCGTCGCTGTGCTCGCCGCTGTCCCCGTCGCTGTCACTGCCACTGCCACTGTCCGCGAGGGCCAGCAGGGAGAGCACACCGCCGGTCACGCCCTCGTCGCCGATGGCGGCGGCCAGTCGCCCGGCCACCGCGGCGCGGTCGTCGCCGGCGGTCAGCTCGACGCGGCGTACGTCGACACCACGGTCGTTCAGCATCCGTACGGCACCCACGACCCAGGCGTCCTCGGCCGCCCCGGCCGGTACCACCACGAGCCAGCCGCCGCCCGGGGACGCGGCGGAGCGGTCGGTGACCGGCTTCCACGACACCCGGTAGCGCCAGCCGTCCACCGTCGAACGGTCCGACTGCCGCCGCCGCCACGAGGACAGCGAGGGCAACAGGGCCTCCAGCGCGCCGTTGTCCTCGGTACCGAGGTCCAGGGCCTCGGCGAGCGAGGCAAGGTCCTCGCGCTCGACGGCCTCCCAGAAGCGCGCGTCGACCGCGTCCTGAGCCGTGCCGGTGGCCTTCGCCTCGGCGGTGGCGGTCCGCACGTCCAGCCAGTAGCGCCGCCGCTGGAAGGCGTACGTGGGCAGCTCCACGCGCCGCGCACCGGTTCCGGCGTAGAACGCCTCCCAGTCCAGGACCAGCCCCCGGGTGTGCAGCGCGGCGAGGGCGGTGGTGACGGTCTCGGCCTCGGGACGGCCACCGCGCAGCGTGGCGACGAAGCCCGTCTCCGCGCCGCTCCCGGTGAGGCAGTCCTGGCCCATGGCGGACAGCACGCCGTCGGGGCCGAGTTCGAGGCATGTGGTGACGCCCTGGGCTTCCAACGTCCGCATGCCGTCGAGGAAGCGGACGGCCTCGCGGACGTGGCGCACCCAGAAGCCGGGGGTGGTGATCTCGTCGGCGGACACCACGCCGCCGGTCAGGTTCGACACGATCGGGATCGTCGGGGCCTCGTAGACCAGCCCCTCCGCCACTTCACGGAACGCCTCCAGCATCCCGTCCATGCACGGGGAGTGGAACGCGTGGCTGACGCTGAGCCGCTTGGTCTTCCGACCCCGCGCCTCGAACGACGCCGCGATCTCCAACGCCGCGTCCTCATCACCCGCGACCACGACCGACATCGGACCGTTGAGCGCGGCGATGCTCACGCGCTCGCCGAGCAGCGGCGCCACCTCGTCCTCCGACGCCTGCACCGCGATCATCGCGCCACCCGCCGGAAGGGCCTGCATCAACCGCCCACGGGCGGCCACCAGCTTCGCCGCGTCCGCGAGCGAGAGCACACCCGCCACATGCGCGGCCGCCAGCTCACCGATCGAATGCCCGGAGAGGAAGTCGGGCCGCAGCCCCCACGCCTCCACCAGCCGGAACAGCGCCACCTCAACCGCGAACAGCGCGGGCTGGGTGAACCCGGTCTGATCCAGGGCCTCGGCATCGTCCCCGAACACCACCGTCTTCAACGGCACGTCGAGGTGCGCGTCCAGCGCATCGCACACCGCGTCGAACGCCTCCGCGAACACCGGATAGGCGGCGTACAGCTCACGCCCCATCCCCAGCCGCTGACTGCCCTGCCCGGTGAACAGGAAGGCGAGCTTCCCCGCCACCGGCGAGCCCTGCACCAGGCCCGTGGCCGGTTCGCCGGAGGCCAGCGCCTCCAGGGCGCGCAGGAAGCCGTCGCGGCCGTCGGCCACCAGCACCGCGCGGTCCTCGAAGGCGGTGCGCCCGGCGGCCAGGGTGTAGCCGATGGCGGCCAGGTCCACGTCCTCGTCGGTGGCGCGCAGCCGGTCGCGCAGACGGCGGGCCTGGTCGCGCAGCGCCTCCCCGCCCACGGCCGACAGCGGCCACGGCAGCACCGGCGGTACGGCGGACGGCCGCGCCGCCGCGTCCTCGTGGTCCTCGGCGACCGGCGGCTGCTCGATGATGGTGTGGGCGTTGGTGCCGCTGATGCCGAACGACGACACACCGGCGCGGCGCGGACGGCCGGTCTCCGGCCACTCCACCGGCTCGGTCAGCAGCGAGACCGCGCCGTCCTCCCAGGCGACGTTCGGGGAGGGCGCGTCCACGTGCAGCGTCCGCGGCAGTACTCCGTGCCGCATGGCCATCACCATCTTGATGATGCCCGCGACACCGGCGGCGGCCTGTGTGTGGCCGATGTTGGACTTGATGGAGCCGAGCCACAACGGCCGCTCGGCGTCCCGCTGCTGCCCGTACGTGGCGAGCAGCGCCTGCGCCTCGATCGGGTCGCCCAGCGTCGTGCCCGTGCCGTGCGCCTCGACCGCGTCCACCTCAGCGGCCGACAGCCCGGCGGTGGCCAGTGCCTGGCGGATGACGCGCTGCTGGGACGGGCCGTTCGGCGCCGTCAGACCATTGCTCGCACCGTCCTGGTTGATGGCCGAGCCCCGGACCACCGCCAGCACCGGGTGGCCGTTGCGCCGCGCGTCCGACAGCCGCTCCACGAGCAGCATGCCCGCGCCCTCGGCCCAGCCCGTGCCGTCCGCCGACGCCGCGAAGGACTTGCAGCGGCCGTCCGCGGCCAGACCGCGCTGGCGGCTGAAGTCGATGAACGTCTCGGGCGTGGCCATGACCGCCACACCACCGGCCAGTGCCATGGTGCACTCGCCCGCGCGCAGCGCCTGGATCGCCCAGTGCAGCGCCACCAGCGACGACGAACACGCCGTGTCGACGGTGACCGCCGGGCCCTCCAGACCGAGGGTGTACGCCACCCGGCCGGAGGCGATGGAGCCCGCGTTGCCGGTGCCGATGTAGCCCTCGACACCGTCGGGGATGCCGTCGAGGCCGGTCACGTAGTCGTGGTACATGACGCCCGCGAACACACCGACACGGCTGCCGCGCACCCGCGCCGGGTCGATGCCCGCGCGCTCGAACGCCTCCCAGGAGGTCTCCAGCAACAACCGCTGCTGCGGGTCCATGGCGAGCGCCTCGCGCGGCGAGATTCCGAAGAAGTCCGGGTCGAAGTCGGCGGCGTCGTGCAGGAAGCCGCCCTCGCGGGTGTAGCTGGTGCCCGCGTGGTCGGGGTCCGGGTGGTAGAGGCCGTCGAGGTCCCAGCCGCGGTCCACGGGGAAGCCGGAGATGCCGTCGCCGCCGGTGGCGACGAGCTCCCACAGCTCCTCCGGGGTGCGCACCCCGCCGGGGTAGCGGCAGCTCATGCCGACGATGACGATCGGGTCGTCGTCGAGCGCCGGGGCCGCCCCCGTCCGCACGGGAACGAGCGGCGCGGCGGTCTCCTCGGCGCCCAGCAGCTCCTCGCGCAGATGACCGGCGAGGGCGGTGGGGGTCGGGTAGTCGAAGACGAGCGTCGCCGGGAGCCGCAGCCCGGTGACGGTCTTGAGGTCGTTGCGGAGTTCGACGGCGGTGAGCGAGTCGAAGCCCAGCTCCTTGAACGCCCGCCCGGCCTCGACGGCCTCCGGGCCCGCGTAACCGAGCACCGCGGCGACCCGGCCGCACACCAACTCCAGCAGCTCACGGTCCTGTTCGGACCGTGAGAGCCCGGCGAGGCGCTGGGCGAGCGAGGAGCCGTCGGCGGTGGCGGCCGCGGCGGCGGCCCGCCGGACCGGGGTCCGCACCAGGCCCCGGAACAGGGCCGGTACGGTGCCGGTCGCCGTGGCCTCGGTGCGCAGCCCCGCGTAGTCGAGCCGCATCGGGAAGAGCACGGCGGCACCGTCGGCGCGGGCCGCGTCGAAGAGCGCGAGCCCCTCGTCGGCGGCGATCGGGGCGACCCCGCCGCGCGCGATGCGCCGCAGATCCACCTCGTCAAGACCGCTGCCCATGCCCGCACCGGCCCACAGGCCCCAGGCGAGCGCGGTGGCCGGAAGCCCCTGGGCGACGCGGTGCTGGGCGAGCGCCTCCAGGAAGGAGTTGGCGGCGGCGTAGCTCGCCTGTCCGGGCGCGCCGAACACGGCGGCGGCACCCGAGAACAGCACGAACGCGGACAGCTCGTGGTCGCGGGTCAGCTCGTGCAGGTTCAGCGCGGCGTCCACCTTGGGCCGCAGCACCCGCGCCACCCGCTCGGGCGTCAGCGAGCCGAGGACGCCGTCGTCCAGCACGCCCGCCGTGTGCACCACGGCGGTCAGCGGACGCCCGGCGGGGATGTCCGCCAGGACGGCGGCGAGCGCGTCGCGGTCGGCCACGTCGCACGCCGCCCAGGTGACGGTGGCACCGGCCGCCGTGAGCTCGGCGGTCAGCACCTCGGCACCCTCGGCGTCGGCGCCACGGCGGCTGACCAGCAGCAGGTGGCGTACGCCGTGGGCGGAGACGAGATGGCGGGCGAAGAGGCCGCCGAGGGTTCCGGTGGCACCGGTGATCAGTACGGTGCCGTTGGGGTCGTACGACGGGACGGTGGCGGTTTCCGTCGTGTCCGTTTCCGTGCCCGTGGCGTCCGCGACCGGCACCCGGGCCAGCCGTGGTGCGAGCACCACACCCGCGCGCAGCGCCAGTTCCGCCTCGTCCACACCGAGCGCGGCGGGCACCGTACGGTACGAGTCCTCCTCGCCGTCCACGTCCAGCAGCACCAGCCGGCCGGGGTTCTCCGACTGCGCGGAGCGGAACAGACCGCGCACGGAGGCGTGCGGCAGATCCGCCACGCCCGCACCCGGTTCGGTCTCCACCGCGCCCCGGGTCAGCAGCACCAGCCGCGACGCGGCGAACCGCTCATCGGCCAGCCACTCCTGGAGCAGGGCGAGCACGGTCCGCGTGGCCCCGTGCACGGCCGGCGCGTCGCCGTCGCCACCGGCACTGACACCGGCACTGCCAGCGGCACTGACACCGGCACCGGCACCGGCCAGCAGGACGGTGTCGGGCGCGGGCGCCCCGGACTCCAGTGCCGTCCGCAGCGCCGCCAGATCGCGGTACGCGACGAGCCGGACCCCGGGCCCGAACGCGCCCTCCAGCACGGCCCGTTGCCCCGCGTCCGCGCCGAGCACCGCCCAGTCGCCCGTGACCGCGCCGGTCGCGGGTGCCGGAACCGCCGTCCAGTCCAGTCGGAAGAGCGACTCGTGCACCCCGCCGCGCGCGGCGCGCACCTGGTCGGCCGAGGCCGCCCGCAGCGCCACGGACTCGACCGTGGCCACCGGACGCCCCGTGCCGTCGGCCACCAGCAGCGAGACCGCGTTCGGCGACCGCTCGGACAGCCGCACCCGCAGCGCACCGGCCCCGGCCGCGTGCAGCTGAACGCCGTTCCACGCGAACGGCAGCAGCGCGCCCTCGGCCAGCGCCGCCTCGCGGTCGGCGCTGTCGAGGCCGATGACGTGCAGCGCGGCGTCGAGCAGGGCCGGGTGCAGCCCGAACCGCTCGGCCTCGGCGCCCGACGTCAGCGGCGCGTCCTCGGGGAAGCCCACCTCGGCGTAGAGGTTCTCGCCGAGCCGCCAGGCGCCCTTGAGCCCCTGGAACACCGGCCCGTAGCCGAGGCCCGCCCCGGCCAGTTCCGCGTACAGCCCCTCGACCGGGATCGGCGTCGCGCCCTGCGGTGGCCATACGGCGAGTTCGTCGGGGTGGCCGGACTCGGACATCCGGGCACCTGGCGCGAGCACACCGGTGGCGTGGCGCGTCCAGGGCTCGGTCCCGAGCGCGTCCTGCCGACGCGAATGCAGGCTGAAGGAGCGGCGGCCGGACTCGTCCGGCCCGTCCACGACGAGCTGCACCCGCACCCCGGTGTGCTCGGGCAGTACGAGCGGGGCCTCCAGGGCCAGTTCGTCCAGCCGCTCACAGCCGACCTGGGCGCCCGCCGTGCTCGCCAGCTCGACGAAGGCGGTGCCGGGCAGCAGCACGGTGTCCATCACCGCGTGGTCGGCCAGCCAGGGGTGGGTACGGGTGGACAGCACCCCGGTGAGCAGAAGGCCATCGGCGTCCGCGAGCGCGACGGCGGCGCCGAGGAGCGGATGGTCGATGTCGCCCAGCCCGATCGACTCGGGGTCGCCCGCCGCGAGGGCTGCGGCGCTGGGCCAGTAGCGCTGCCGCTGGAAGGCGTAGGTGGGCAGCTCGGCCGGGTCCACGGGGGCGGCGCCCGCACCGGCGAAGACGGCCGCCCAGTCCGGCGTCACTCCACGGACGTGCGCGCGGGCGACGGCCGAGAGCAGCGCCTCGGCCTCGGGGCGGTCCTTGCGCAGCACGGCGGCGAACGCGGGGTCGGACGCGGAATCGGTCACGCACTCCTGCGCCATCGCGGACAGGACGCCATCGGGGCCGAGTTCGAGGTAGGTGGTGACGCCCTGGGCCTCGAGCGTCCGCACGCCGTCGAGGAAGCGGACGGCCTCGCGGACGTGGCGCACCCAGAAGTCGGGGCTGGTGATCTCCTCGGCGGAGACCACGGTGCCGGTGAGGTTGGAGACGATCGGGATGCGCGGGGCCTCGTACGTGAGCCCCTCGGCCACCTCGCGGAACGCGTCCAACATGCCGTCCATGCGCGGGGAGTGGAACGCGTGGCTCACGGTGAGCCGCTTGGTCTTCCGACCCCGCGCCTCGAACGACGCCGCGATGGCGACAGCCGCGTCCTCGTCGCCCGCGATGACCACGGACGTGGGCCCGTTGAGCGCGGCGATGCTCACACCATCGGTCAGCAGCGGCGCCACCTCGTCCTCCGACGCCTGCACCGCGACCATCGCGCCACCCGCCGGAAGCTCCTGCATCAACCGCCCACGCGCCGCCACCAACCGCGCCGCATCGGCGAGCGAGAACACACCGGCCACCTGCGCGGCCGCCAGCTCACCGATCGAATGCCCAGAGAGGAAATCAGGCCGCAGACCCCACGCCTCCACCAACCGGAACAACGCCACCTCAACCGCGAACAAAGCAGGCTGAGTGAACCCCGTCTGATCCAGTACCGCCGCGTCATCCCCGAACAGCACATCCCGCAGCGGCCGCTCAACGTACACATCCAGATGCGCACACACCTCATCCAGCGCATCCGCGAACACCGGGAAGGCGTCATACAGCTCACGCCCCATCCCCAGCCGCTGACTCCCCTGCCCCGTGAACAGGAACGCCACCTTGCCCTCAGCAACCGTCCCCTCGACCACACCCGGGGCAGACTCGCCGCGGACCAGCGCGTCGAGTGTCCGCAGCAGTTCGTCCCGGCCGCCGACGGTCAGCACCGCACGCCGCTCCAGGGCGGCGCGGCCGACGGCCAGGGCCTGGGCGAGGTCGAGCGGCGCCGACTCCGGACGCGAGGCGATGTGGGAGTGCAGCCGCGCGGCCTGCTCCCGCAGCGCTTCGGCGTTCTTGGCCGACAGGGCGAACGGCACAAGGCCGCCGAGGCCCTTCCGCTCGGGCTGCTCGGCCGGTGTGTCGACCGCCGGGGCCTGCTCGATGATGGTGTGGGCGTTGGTGCCGCTGATGCCGAACGAGGAGATACCGGCGCGGCGCGGACGGCCGGTCTCCGGCCATTCCACCTGTTCGGTCAGCAGCGAGACAGCGCCCGCCGACCAGTCCACATGCGGCGACGGCTCATCCACGTGCAACGTCTGCGGCAGCACACCGTGCCGCATCGCCAACACCATCT
>NZ_JAEEAP010000759.1 GCF_016103465.1 Streptomyces sabulosicollis | reverse complement strand
GGCACGGGCGCGGGTGGCGCAGGGAGTTGGGACGGGGGTGGCGCAGGGAGTTGGGACGGGGACGCGGCGCGGATCAGCCACCCGGTGGTGATCAGGCACACCACCGAGATGGCGCAGAGGATCAGCGGTACGGCGCGGACGCCCGCGAGCTCGATCGCCTTGCCGAGCGCGGGTGGTGCGGCGACCCCGCCGACCATCGAGGCCGCCATGACCAGCGCCCCGGCCCGATGGGCGCCCGGTGCCGCCCGGAGCAGCCAGGGCAGCCCGGTGGGGAAGATCGGCGCGATGAACAGCCCGGCGCCCGCGTACGCGTACGGCGCTGCGGCCGGGATCGCGGCCAGCAGCAGACACCCCGTCATCCCCGCGCAGCTCACCACGATGATCGCCTGAGCGGACCAGCGGAGGGCGAGCGGGGCGACCAGGAAGCGGCCGACCGTCATCATCAGCCAGAAGGCGGAGGTCGCGGAGGCGGCGGCGGTCGCCCCGTAACCGATGGTCTCCAGGTGGGTCGGCTCCCAGCCGCCGACGCCGGACTCGATGGCGACGTGGAGGACGTAGAGGACGACGAAGGCGCCCAGGACGGTGGCGAGGCCGCGGGCGCGTGCGCGGCCGCGCACGCCGGTGTCCGCGCCCCCGCCGGTGCCCGTGCCCGTGCCGGTGTCCTTGCTCGCGCCGGTGTCCCCGCCCGCGCCGCCGTCCGCTTCGGGGTCGCCGTCCGCTTCGGGGTCGCCGCCGCGCGGCGGGGCCTCGTCGCGCACCCCGGCCAGACACAGCAGCAGCGGCAGCGTGAGCGCGGCGAACCCGAGGAAGACGGCGGGGTAGTGCGCGGCCCCGACCAGGCCGATGAGGGCCGGGCCGAGGACGGCGCCGATGCCGAAGTGGGCGTTGAGGATGTTGAGCATGGCGGCGCCACGGCGTCCGAAGCCGACGGCGAACAGCTGGTTCAGCCCGTAGTCGATCCCGCCGAAGCCCAGCCCCGCCAGGAGCGCCGCGGCCAAGGCGAGCGGCCAGGCGGGCGCGACCGCGAACCCGGCCGCGCCACCCGCCATGAGGAGGTAGGACCAGCCCAGCAGCCGGCGGTTGCCGATCCGGCCGAAGAGCCGGTCGAAGACCAGGACGCCCGCTACCGCGCCGATGAAATGCGCGCTCAGGCCGACCCCGGCCGCCGACGGCGACAGTCCGTAGGTGTCGCGCAGCGCGGGGATCGACGGCCCGTAGAGCGCCTGGAGCGCGCCGATGAGCACAAAGCCGACGCAGGAGGCGGCGACGGCGGCGCGGCTGAAGAGTGGGGGAGGCGGTGAAGGGGTGCTCGTTGGTCGCTCCAAGGAGTCCACGAGGGGGAGTGTTACCGCTAACATATCGGCCGTCAAGGGTGGTTGGCGGCCGTCCCGGCCAGGGTGCTCGGCGCCCCGGCGGGGGCACCTCCCGCGGTAGCCGGGGGAGGACCGGACCCGTAAAAGGAGCTGCGGTGGGGGACGGCTCTTGCCACGCTGTGCGGATGGACCGTCAACGGAGATCCCAACTCGCGCACGCCGACCACCCGATCGCCGCCCCGATCGCCGACGAGTCGGTGGCCCGACTGCTCGACCGGGCGGTGGTGGACGAGGCCGACCGCGCCCTCGACCTCGGCTGCGGAAGCGGCGAATGGCTGCGGCGGCTGCTGGTCCGCTACCCGTGGATGCGCGCCGAGGGGGTGGACGTCCACACCGCGGCCCTGGAGCAGGCGCGCGACGGCGCGGAGGAGGCCGGGGTCGCGGACCGGCTGGTCCTCCATGAGATGGACGCCGCGGTCTTCGCCTCGGCGCACCGCTTCGACCTGGTGCTGAGCGTCGGCGCCGCGCACGCCTTCGGCGGCCTGCTGCCCACCCTCGCGGCGGCGCGCGAACTCCTCGCCCCGGACGGCCATCTCCTCGTCGGCGACGGCTTCTGGGAGCGCGAACCCGACGCCGCCGCCCTCTCCGCGCTGGGCGCCACGTGGGACGACTACGCGGACCTCGCGACCACCGTGGACCGCGTCGTGGCCGACGGCTGGACGCCGGTCTACGGCCACGTCAGCACGGCGGGGGAGTGGGACGACTACGAGTGGTCCTGGACCGGCTCGCTCTCCCGCTGGGCCCTGGACCACCGCGAGGACCCCGACGCCCTGGACACCCACAAGGCCGCCGCCGACCACCGCTCCCAGTGGCTCACCGGCTACCGCGGCACGCTGGGCTTCGTCACGCTCGTGCTGCGGCCGAGTCCCTGAGACGGGCGTTGTCAGTGGCGGGTGCCACCATCGCGGCATGTGTGCAGAGAGCTCGACCACCGCTTGTGGGGATGCCACCGGAGCCGGTCTCGCGCCGGTTCGGCGGCACCGGGAGATCGTCGATGTGCATCTGATCCTGCGCCGGGGCGGCGATGTCCTCCTCGCCCGCCGGGCGAACACCGGCTACGCCGATGGGCTGCTCCACGCGCCGTCCGGGCACGTCGAGGACGGTGAGGACGTACGGGCCGCGATGCTTCGCGAGACGGCGGAGGAGATCGGGATCAGCCTCGGTCCGGAGGAGGTGCGGGCCGTTCTCGTGCTGCAGCACAAGGCGCCGACCGGGGACGCGCGTACGGGGTGGTTCTTCGAGGCGGAGCTGGGGGAGAGG